>NZ_JBLRVY010000004.1:0-480475 GCF_048159485.1 Streptomyces sp. 4F14 | reverse complement strand
ACCTGCCCGGCCTCAGCCACCGACAACGAAATGGGCCCCCGACTCCGTCGGCGGCCCATCACGAAAGATCGAGGCTAAGACCGTGGACATGACCACATTGTGACCCAACTTTCCTTACCTCACAGGAGGTTCGCCGAGGCGGGCCGGCGCAACGACCGTGTGGTGCTGCCGCAGGTCATCAGGTGTGACGGGAAGGTGTATGTGGGCTCCGGTGGCCGGGCGCCGCGGCGGTTTCGGGGACGGCCGTACGACTTCGCGCCGCCTGACAGCCGCGCGCCGCTGTGAGATCGGCACACCGAGAAGGTCGCGGTCCCTGGGCCCATTCCGCCAAGAGATCCTGGTGCTGCGCCGGTTTTGCGGTCACACCTGTGTGCACTGAGCCGCTTCAGCGGCCACCCCGGCGTGTGAGCGGCCACCGGGTGTTGACGGAGTCGGTGAGCGGAGCGCTGTGGACATGGCAGACTCGCGTGGTCAGCGGCGTTCTATGGTCGCTGACCACGCGAAGGGGCTCCTGGCCGTGCGCCCCGGCACCCTGGTCTTCAGGATCAGGGTGCCGCTCGCCGGTCAGATCAGCCCAACTGGTGCTTGGCCTTGCACTCGTAGTACGCGTACGTGCCCGGCCGGAGGTGGTCGCAGGGGCCGCCGGACGAAACTGTCGCGAAGCTGAAGATTCCTGCGGCGGAAAGTATAAGGGCTGCGAGAATTCTGCTCATTTTTCAGTCCGATCGATTGTGGCGATCAAGTTATGGATGGCGTGCCGCGCACATCTGACGGGTCGTGTGCGCCGGATGGCCGGGCACGCACGAATAAGGCAAGAACTGGCGGCCTCGCGTAATCGGGAGTCGCGTCTTCCTCTCACCGTGACCAGTCAGTCAAGCCGAAATATCACCCCAGCTCAACAGGACGCGACCGAATCCCGGCCTCGAGAAGGCCGATTTCCGGCATACGTAACGTCGCTGGCCAGGCCGCCCTGACCTTCCGTCACCCCTGCTGAACAGCTACGCACATATGATGGGCCGCCACTCGCAAGGCTGTTTCCATGAGCTGATGCTGTCGCTCCAGTCCCCCAGTCTGGGAATCTGAGTGCGTCCACTCATCGAGAAGCTGGCCCCTCCGTAGCCCGCATGCTCGTAGAACCTGATCCAGTAATTAGTGTTGTTGATGATGGAACTCGCTCGGTCGTTCATGTAGTCACCGACATTGGGGCGGTCATGACCCTTGAGATTACCGATCCAGCGCCCCTCGTAATTCGCGTGCTGGAAAATGCATACATAGTGGTCAGGGCAGTCGCCAGGGGCGGCGCTCGCGGCAGGCGCGGAAGCTAAACTGCCGCCCGCTATGACGGCCACCACCGCTGCCGGCACGGCCACTCGTCGGAGGAGTCGCTTGTAGGTCACAGGAGAGATTCTTTCCATTTTTTGATGAAGCCGAGGTGTTCGAGCACAGCTCCGCCAGTGTGCCGGGACCTCGCTGACCGGATGCTGACCCAACCTGACCGGACGATCAGGAAGGCGGGCCGGCGCTGTGCGAGGCCGCACGACATGCGCATCCTGGTGGTCGAAGGCGAGGTGGACCTTGCTCACACCCTGCACACCGGTCTGACCGCCGAGGGCTACAGCGTCGACCTCGCCTATGGGCCTTGGCCCAATGCCGGGTAATTGACGTTTTCGCAGGTCACACAGGTGGTGCTGGAGACCATGATGTTGCGGAGTGGAGGCAGGGGCCGAGCTTGTGGATGAGGCTGCTGACGGCCCATCGATTCAGTTGCCTGCACATGCTCTCCAGGGTGATATCGCCGAAGCGGGCAGCGATGGCGCGGGGCTGTCAAAGACGCGTGGGGTCTTCCTGGAGGAGTGCAAGGACGCGGTGTCGTCGCCGTGCGGCAGGGGTGGCGTGCCGGTCGTCCCGGGATGCCATGGGCAGTGCCGGTGAGTGGACCTCTTTCATCCTTCTCGCAGGTGTAAATGGGCTGGTGGACAGAGGCGTGACAGGGCAGGGCCCCTCGTCGTTGGCCTGGTGATCTCACTCATCACGCCGGCGACCGAGGGGCCCTGCTGGTTCCGTATCCTTCTAACCGCTGTCTCCTGAGGGCATGGCGGGGCTGGGGAGCCGAAGAGACCGGCCGTGTAACCGTAGAGGTTCCACTTCGGTAGCACGGTCACATGGCCGAGTGGCAAGGTGCCTCTGTTCGGCTCAGCGTGCCGTTGGGTCACTGGCGTCGAAACGGTCCTCGAATCAGGCCGCCCACCTGGGTGTTCGCCGGCGGCCGGTGGACCTGACGCCGGTGGCCGAGCGCCGGCGCGGGCACCGCGAGCGGCACGCCCCGGACACAACCTCGGACCGCCCCCGTCTTCCACGACGGCGGTCAGCGGGCAGACGGGTCACGCCGGGCGATAAACCCGGTACCACTTCTGGTAGTTGCCGCCGTTGCACCCCAGTGCGTAAACACTTCCGGCCGCATTGCTGTCGAGGCAGATCGAGCCGTTGTGGACCTCGGCTTCGGGAGAGCCCGTGGTCCGGAGTGTCCACATCTGAGGTCCGTACCCGGAACGGCACCGGTCGGCGATGATCGGCCCTGGGCCCCTGGCGGGGCGCTGCAAGCACAACCCGGTGGCCACATTCCGGATCGAACCAAGGGAATTGAAGCTGGCAGTCCCTTCCCACCTCTGATATTCCCCGTAGTTGCAACGGAGTGTGTAGACGTCGCCCCTGCCGTTGGAATCCAGGCAGCGAAGTGTCCCCAGGCTGACGAACTCGGTGCCGGCGGCAGCGATGCCGGACTGGGAGACCGAAGCACCCGAGGCCGATGCCGAACCGGGGAACAAACCGGTGACCAGCGTACCTAGCCCCAGGGCCAGGGCGGCGACGCGTGTGCCGACCGTCAGGGATGCTTGCCTTTTCTTCATGCTTCTCTCCTCAGCAGTGTGAAGCGATGGCGAAGACATTCCGTCAGTGTGCTCGAACCGTGCTGACCCGTTGCTGATCCGACCTGACCAGATGATCAGGAAGACGCTCGTTCACTCAGCTTCAGTCGTCAGTGAGCGACTCTGTCGGGAATCTTGATGCCGGTAGTCATTTGCCCTGGCGCTCGCAGATTCTGATGATCCGGTGGGTGCGGGCAGCGGTCAGGTCGTGTGTGCGGCCCGGCAGGGCGGGTGAGAGCCACAGCAGCCGGCCAGCCGGGTCGGTGACGACCTGCACGTTCACGCCGTGGCGCCGGTGTTTGATGCCCCTATGTTCGTCAAGCTGCGGTCATCAGGATCGCTTCGGTATCAGGCTGCTGGTGGCACGCGATCATGTCGGCGCGGATCAGGTGGTAGACCTCGCGGGCTGTGTAGCGTTTCAGGCAGCGCATGACCTCGCGTTTTCCCTTTCCTTCGGCAGTGCGTCGCTCCAGGTAGAGACGGGTGCGCTCGTCTTGTCGCATGCGGGTGACCACAATGCGGTGCAGCGCGGCGTTAGCCTGCCGGTCTCCGCCGCGGTTGAGCCGGCGGCGCTGGCTCTTCCCCAGGGTCTCTTGCATGATCGAGGTCTGTCCGGGTTCATCCGGTGATGCCGAGGGCGGCCAGGGGCCTTCGCCAGTCGCGAGCGGTGTGACGTAGGGCGGCGGCGATGTTGGTGTGGCCGTCCTGACGGTGGACGCTGATGGCGAGGTTGCGCAGGCCGGCCATGATGCGTGGGAGATGCCCGGCATGGATCTTGGAGTCGTCCTCGCGGAGCGTGCGGTCGCGGACGTGGTGCAGAAGATTTTCGATCTTCCAGTGGCCTCTGATCCAGTCGGCGAGCTGGGCGCCGGTAATGGCGCCGGGCGGCAGGCTGGTGATCAGGTGGACGCGCTCGATGGTGAGCTTGCCGCTGGTGAAGTCCTTCCTCCAGCGCACGACTTGCAGGGCCTGGCGTGCGTCGGGGTAGTCGAGGTGGGCGAAGGCGGCGGTCTTCAGCCGCCGGATCTCCAGACGGTGGTGGGCGCGGGTGCGGTCGTGGTGGTCGAGCGTGATCTCGCGCCAGGGCAGGCGGCGGACGCGGTCGAAGAGGCCGGGATGGTTGGCCTTGACCTGGGCGATGTAGTGGGCATCGCGCTCGCGGAGGTAGGTGCCGTGAGCGTGCTGGGTGTGCAGCGCGTCGGCGGTGATGACCGTGCCGGTCAGGTCGACGCTGTCCAGCAGGGGCCGGAAGGCGGGGATCTCGTTGCTCTTGTCGGCGACCTGGCGCTGGGCCAGGACGTGACTGCTGTGGTCCATCGCGGCGAGCAGGGTGACGTGCCCGGTGACATGGGTGCGCGAGCCGCGCAGAGCTTTGCCGTCAACGGCGATCGCCCGCGGTCCGGGGCCGGCCGGGGTGGCGCGGGCGGTTAGGAAGGCGCCGGTCGCCCGGTCCAGGGCGTCGCCGTCGAGCTGGACGAGCAGACGGCGCAGGGTGTGGGGGTGCGGGACGGACACGGTGCCGGAGAGCGGGTCGGTGGGGAAGCCGGGAACCCGGCAGGCCCACGCGGGGACGTCGCTGATCCATTCGGTGATCGCGGTGAGCGAGCGGGCACCGGCCAGGACGCTCGCCGCGGCTGCGGCGACCAGGGCGGACAGCCGGTAGCGGCGGCCACGGGCGCCTCGCGGGTCGGGCACCAGGTCCAGGAAGCCGGACAGTGCGACCGCGTCCGCCAGCGGGATCGGCGCAACAGTCCGGCCCAGTTGGGCCAGCGCGGTGGGCATGGGGGAAGATGCAGGAGCAGGCACGGACTCGCCAGGTGTTCATGGGACTTCGACACTCACATGATCACTGAGACTGCGCCTGCACCGCGTCCGCCCCCTGCCCGAACCGGGGTGTCCCCTCCCGGGCTGGGCCAGCACGGCACTCCGGACGAAACGTGATCACGCAACGGCCCCTGGGTCCTGCCCCGGGAACGCCCCCAGGCCAGTGCCACCTTGTCAGCCACACCCGCGAAGTGCGTGAGAACCATGCTGATTGCGCATGGGCAGCCTCAACTCACGCCCCGGAGAATTCGCCTATCCGCATCACGGATCCGTTGCCCGCCATCTACAGTGAGTGAATGGGGTTTCGTGCTCGCTCTGCGGACGACGTCTTTCGTTACGCCTTCAGGCTGGACAGCGGACACCGCTCCCTGAGCGACGGATTCGGCTGGACCATTCTGTTCCTCGGCGACAGCGGCGAGCTGTCCAGGGAGTTCCTGCTGCGCCACGGAGTGGACCTCAGCATCGCGACCGCGCACCGGGTCCGCTTCGTCTTCTTCTCCGAGATCCCGGAGCAGGCGATGTACCGCTTCCAGGAGGCCCGTGCCTTCGGCCGGTCGCAAAGGCGATCGTTCCTCGATCTGCTGGAGCGCGCCCTGCGGAGTTCGCCCCGCCGGCATCAGCCGCTCGACTGGGAGGGAGACCCCTGGCGGGTTCTGCGCCCCGCTGCGTTCACGCCCTTCACGGGCGCGCGGGATGTCCACACGCACCTCAGCAACGAGTACCGCTTCTCGGAGTTGGCGATCCCGGGAGTCGAGGCCTCGGTCAGGTTCGCGCAGACCCTGGGCATCGGACGCCATGTGCCCTGTCTGCTCATGTTCACCGACCTCGGAGCCCCGCACTACCACATCCTGCCGATCGGGGACCTGACTGCTGCCGAGGCCTACGCCCGCGTCCGGGGCTGGATCGACTCGTTCTACGAGACCAACCATTTCGACCTGACGCGCTGGTCCTCGGTCGAGCAAGAGATTCAGCGGCTGGCCGCGCAGGCCCGTCGTTCCCTACAGTCCATCCAGAGCGAGCCTGAGCAACGCAAGAGCGACTGGCTCAGCCTGAGCACGCTCGCGGAGTGTGCACGCATCACACGAGAGAGCCCAGCCGAAGCCCTGCTGACGCTCCAGAGGCTCCCCCTCCGGTCCCGCATGCACTGGCGGATCAACGGAGAGCTTTACAACCTGCAACAGCGAGGCAGGGAGCTCGAATCCCGGGAGGAGACCGGGCGGAAACTCTCCGTGCTCGCCCGCTCTCTCCAGGACACCTCGGACCCGTACGAGATCTCCGTTCTCCTCGGCCGGCTGAGCCGCCGAAAACCAGCCGGACTCTCCCCCGAGCTTCGGCAGGCGATAGAGGCGGCCTCCGCCGCCCTTCAGACCGATCCCCCGCCCGTTCCACCAGACGTCGAACTCTTCATGTGGTGGCGGCACATCGGCGGTTCCCCATTCTCCACGCACCAGTTCCTTCGCCTGCGCCGCGCGTGGCGCACATTCCACCAGCCCCTGCAGCGGGCGGACGAGTCGGACGCAGAGCAGGAGAAGAGGGACTACACCGCCTTCTGGACAGCGATCGGGCACTGCCCTCTATCGGCAACGGCGGAAGACACCGCGGAAAACGTGCGCGCATACCTCGCACGCCACTACGAAGTGGCACCTTCCGAACCCACGTGGCTCACAGCCACAGACAAGCTCCGCGATCATGTGGTCGGCGGTGTGCGCAAGTACCAACGCACATGTCCTAGCTGGATTCTTGAGTGGACCCCTCCCGCGCTGCTGCACGAATGCTTGCTTCCCAGCGGCCAGCGCGATGAGAACAGCCTCCGGCAGTTCCTCGCCTCGTCCGCCAGGCTGGTCGCTGCCACGCGCGACCGGAGCGCGGATTCCGGCAACCGCTTCGCCGCATCCAACAAGGTCTATTTCCACCATCGGGACGTTCTCGCCCAAGTGCTGCTCGCGGACGCCCGCCGAACGAAGACGGTTCCCGAGAGTCGCGCGTCATTTACACAGGACACAGCCGACTATCTCGAAAAGGTACGAGCGGAACTCCAGGCCGAGATGCAGAAAAGTTCCGAGACCGTTTTCGGTGAATCGGTGGACATTTCGGCGCTCAAGGACGGTCTGGTGGTCGCGGAACGTCTCGGCGCGGCGCTGGACGAATACGACGAAGCCGTTCGCGGGCTGGTCTACCCCTATGTGTACGACCCCCGTGTTATTCCATACGAGACCCCGCCCGACCTGATCGAGGCCACCATCGGTCGGTACGGGCGTGACCTGCTTCCCGAAGCCAACGCGACGCTCCGGAAGGCCGTGCAGCAGACCCACGAGGATACCGGTGAGGTGCTGGCCGGGTGGCAGGGCGCGCGAAGGGAAGCCGCCAGATGGACGCCTGAAACCCGACTCGGGGAAGTCGTCACCACGGTGCTGACCCCAGCGAGGACAGCCGAGGTCCTGGACCCGTTTTCCGGTGCGACGGCCGAGGAGAAGGTGTCCCGCGCCGTACGGGATCAGCGTGCGGTGGAGTTGCTCGCGTCTCTGCGACCCGAGGAACTGGCCTCGGTCCTGGAACACGCCCGCCCGTCCGACGCACCGCGTCGCCCCCGGCTCCTACCAGAAGAGACGGTGACACCGACCGTGGTACTGAACTATTTCGGACTGAGTGCCCCGCCCCGGGTGTTCATTTCCTACGCACACGAGAACGACGGCGGTGTCCACGCCGAGCGTGTACGGGCGCTGTGGCTGCTGCTGCGTGCACGGGGGGTCGACGCACGGCTGGACCTGTCTGCGGCGGAGGAGCCGCAGGACTGGGCGCTTTGGATGCAGGGCGAGTTCCGGGCTGCGGACTACGTCCTTGTGATCGCGTCGCCAGCCTACAAGCGCCGCGCCGAAGGCACCGAGACCCCGGGTGCCGGAGAGGGCGTGATCTGGGAGGCGCGCGGCATCAGGAGTGAGGTATACGCCCGTCCGGATACCTGGTACCGCCGCATCCTGCGCGTCATCCTGCCCGACGGCTCTCGCGAGAACCTGCCCGACTATCTGGGCGGCCACGCCGTCACGCACTACACCGTCGACCCGATCGACGACACGGGCGTGGAGAAACTTCTGCGCTACCTCACCCAGCAGCCGTACGAGGTCGAGCCCCTGATCGGTACCCCTCCGCTGCTCCCGCCGCGCGGAGCGGAGTGACAACGCCGACCGCACTCGCTGATGCCCCCGGTCACGCCAAGAACTCGTCCAGCAGTGACCGTTGGCCGCCCTCGGCCTCACCGGATGAATCCGGACAGACCTCGATCATGCAAGGGACCCTGGGCTCTTCCCTGAGGATTTCTCAACAGGGCTGACACCGCACAGGGCGGCGAAGGAAGCCTCGCTGCCCAGCCGTTCCGGGTTGTCGCCCGCAGTGATCAGCAGGGCTGCCGCACTGTCCGGTCCGATCCCGAGCTGCTCCAGCAGGCTGGGCGCGGTAGCCCGGACCGCTATCGTCATCCGCCTTCCGAGCTCGGTGGCTTCTTGCCGAAGCTGCACGACGCGCTGCGCCAGCAGCCGCAGCGTGAAGACCGCCGTGTCGGCTGCCGGACTGCCCCCGCAGGTGTCCGCCAGTTCTGCGCACCGGCGGACCAGCAGCGAATTCGAGAGCGGCTCCAGCTCCTCGCGTAGGGCGTACGGAGCGTTGACCAGCACGGCCTTGAGCTGGTTGAGCGCCTGCGTGCGGGCTTTGACCGCGGAGTTCTCGCCAACCGGAGCATACGCAACGCTTCCACATGCCCGTCGCCGCTCTTCGGCAGTGCCCGTGCGATGCCGGACAGCGCGGCCCGGGCGGCAGACTCGGCGTCAAAGGCGTCGGTCTTGCCACGGCGGCGCCGGGTCGAGCGGTCGGGCTGGTTGACCTCCACCACCGGAACCTGCTCGGCCGCGAGGTGGCGAGCCAGGCCCGCACCGTAGGAACCAGTGCACTCCACCCCAGCCCGCAGCACCGTGCCGAACGTGCGCGCCCAGTCGAGAAGGTTGCGGTAGCCGGGCGCGGTGGCCGGGAACTCCCCTGTGTTCAGCAGTCGGCCGAGATGGTCAAGGACAGCGGCGACGTGCACATCCTTGTGGGTGTCGACGCCCAGCACCACTACGCGCGACTCGACCTCAGCCCCAACAGCGTGGACAGCAGGAAAGACAGCAGGTATGGCGAGGGCGGTCACGGTGCTCCTGTTCGATGACGTACCGATAGCCAGCACCGGTCGGTGGAGCGGTGAGAACTGTGACGATGCCTTCGAGGCCAAGGCCCCTATCGGGACACGCTCCGCCGGCCCAGCGCCGGTGCGTGCCGTCCCGGCCAGGCTGACAGATCAAACACAAGGCACAAGAGGCCAGTGGGAATACGAGTCAAGCCGTGGCCAGAACGACACGGCCACCATCCTCACAGTGGGAGTAGTCGCCTCGCCCGTCGCCGACCCGGCCGCACTCGGCGAGGGTGCCGTCCAGCAGGACGAAGTCCGCATCGGTCTCGCGCAGGACCTTGAGCAGACCTGGTGATCGTTCGGCGAGCAGGGCGACGACCGCACTGGTGTAGGCGTGGGCGGTGGACTCGCTGATCCCGAACCCGGCTGCGATCTTTGCCAGAGTGGTGTGTTCCCGCAGGTACACCAGTGCCACCATCGCGCGTTGGGACGGGCGCAGCTTGCAGCGGCGGTCGCCCTCACGGGTGACGATCAGCATGGTGACCCACTCGACGAGCACATGCGGCAGGTCGAGTGCGGCAGGATGGACGACCAACGAGGCCCCCGAGCAACGTGATGGAGACGTCAGACATCTCGATCAACAGCCCGGGGGCCTCGCTCGTTGCGCTTCACGGCACCATCACCTGATCGGTGGCCAACCCGAAGAAGCTCACTGTGTCGAAGACGGCCCTGGGCGGTTTGAGGGAGTACGCGTGGTTGAACTCGGTGACCGCGAGGTCGAGGTGGTCCAGGGTTCCTGAGCCGAGGGAGGACGCCTCGGCCTGCTGGGTGAACTCCACGGCCTCGGCGGCGGCTTGTTCGAGGATCTGTGCTGCGGCGGCCGGGGACGCCATGGCCAGGCCAGCGAGTTTCTCCGCGTCGCGACGTTTCGTTGCCTCCACCTCCGTGAAGGTCCGCGAGCTCTTGTCTGCTCGGGCTGCTTCCCCCACGGACAGGGTTTCATCCGGACTGTTCCCGTTCTGGGAAGGAGAGGTCTCGTTCGCCGCAGGGGCGGGTGAGTAGTCGCGGGCGAAGTCCAGCTCGACGGGGTTGGTGGCGAACAGGCGGAACAGCAGGTCCTGGTAGCCGGGGCTGGGCAGGCGGCCGGCCTCCCAGTCCTTCCACGACCGCTCGGACAGTCCCACCGTGGGCAGGTTCTCGTCCTCGACCACTTGGTGGGCGGCGGCGACGGCCTGGGCGACGGTCCATCCCATCGCCAGGCGGCGGCACGGGGTCGGGAGAGCCGCCCTGGCCCAGGGCGCGTTCGCGCAGGGCCTTGCCGCAGGTGATGGCGTGGACCGTTCTCGGTTGCTGCCGCGCCTGGTGTGTCACCGGCCTGCCTCCCCGAGGGCACGCGGCGCGTTGGGTCGCGCCGCTGGTGCCGACCAAGGATTTCCTGCCTGTCCCGGCGCGCGGTGAAACCTTCCGCAAGCGGGCGGACCGGCTGCCCGCCGCAGGCGGCGTGACCGCCCAGGCGGCGCGAGCACCTCGCACTACCTGCGGTGACGTGGGCGAATCACTCTGATGCCGGCGCCGCGTCCGGCCGACGGACCCCGGCATCCACGGTTCCCTCGACGGTGGACTCAGGGGCATCCGGCCGGATGCGGTGCCTTCCACCCCCTGTCCACATGCCCGGGGCCTCGGCCGTGGGCGGGAGAACGAGAGGGACATCATGGAAATGGAAGAAGTGCAGCCGACTGCGGCCCTATCCGGTCAGATCGTCCAACTGGACGGTCTGGACGGGCAGTTGATCGAGCGGATACGGCACGAGGTACTGACCGCCCCCGCGCCGTGGAAGGCGGAGTACGGCGAGTTCCAGTCCAGAGGCTGGTGGACCACGTCGTTGATGAATACCTCCGGCGACGCCGCCGAGGTACGGATCACCGACGGCGTCGCCCGGCCCACCGCGCTGCTGGAGCACATGCCCGCCACCGCGGGCCTGCTGGCCGGCCTCGGCCTGAGCTACATGTGGGTGCGGCTGGAGCCGAACGTGTTCCTGTGGCAGCACCGCGACTACGACGAACTCGACCGGGTCGAGCGGCATCGGCTCCGCACCAACTCCTCGGCCGCGTCCTCGGCCCACTCCCGTCGGTGTGGCTGCCCGGGCCATATACGACCCGGCGCAGGAATGGGTCCAGATCGATCCATAAGGCCACGTCATGGGCTTTGTGTCGGCGGCCATTGTCGTTGCTCGGCTTCGACGATGAGGGTGCGGCTCCCGTTGAAGCGGCTGGTCCAGTACGGATCTTGGGGGCGACGTTGCGCGTGAACGGTGAGTTGGAGGACCTGGCTGGTGTTGAGGCAGACACGGCGGTCGACGGGTACGTCGATGGTGAGAGTTCTGTTCTGTGCGTCCCAGTGGTAGGGGATGCCGGGGTGGCCGAGTTTGGTCAGGTGCTGGGTGATGGCGTTCTCGGTTATGGGCGGGGTCTCGCGAGCAGCGGCGGTGCACAGGGTTCGTTGCTCGGTGGGGCAGCGGTTGACGTGTCGGCAGGTGGGTGTGTCGAGGACGCGGAAGCGGTCGGGCTGGTGCAGGACGTGGGCGAGGGCGCAGGAGTTGGTCTGGTAGATGGGGTGGCCGGCATAGCGGGCGGGGACGTTGCGGAGGGCTTCCCAGTCGGCGTCGGGCCAGATGGAGTCGGCGCTTTCGGGGTCGAGGTCGGGGTGGGCGAGGGCGGGCCAGAGTTCCTCCATCTGGTGGCGGGAGCCGGGCGGGACTTTGAGGCCGATCGACACCGAGCAGTCGGCGTAGCGGGTGGCGAGGCCGAGGACGGTCTCGATGCTGTCAGGACTGGAGTTGTCGGGGAGGGCGGGCCGCCAGTAGTGGACGATAGGGACGCCGGCGGCGTGGAGGCGGGGAAAGTTCGCGCGCAGGGCCTGATGGTCGATGCCCAGTTCGATCGTGGGGCCGAGTCCGGAGTACGAGAGGTAGACGATGACGCGTTGGCCGTGGGTGTCCCGATTGCGGACAACGGAGTCGAGGACGTCGTCGGTGACAGCACACTTGGTGATCATCACCAAGGGGTTGGGGACGAGGGCGGCGGCGAGGGCGTCGAGGAGGCGGATGAGGTGGCGCCGGTTGGGCGGTGTGGCCAGGGCGTCGGTGCAGGTGTAGAGGGCGACGGCGGCCTCGGGGTGGTAGTAGGGGCTGGTGAGGAGTTGGCGTACGGCGTCGTCGGCGGCGGCCAGTTCCGTGGGGCGTACGCGGGTGAGGCCCCGGTCCTTGAGGAAGCAGTAGGTGCATGCCTTGGGACAGCCTTGCCGCGGGTTGAGGGCGAGCCAGCTCTCGTGCTGGTCGACGACGGGCTCGAAGACGGGTCGGGGAAGTTGCACGGTCGGTCCTCCGGAAAGGAGAAAGGGGAGGGTCCGGGGCGTGCTGTCCCGGACCCTCCCCTGGTGGATGTGTTGGCTCAGTCGGCAGTGCCGATCACGTGGTCGCGCCGGTCGTACCAGCGCAGGGAGTCGCGGATGCCGTCCTCCAGGGACAACTGCGGCTTCCAGCCGAGGAGTTCGGCGGCGAGGTGGCTGCGGGTGTAGGCGCCGGCGGCGTCCCCGGGGCGGGGGCCGGTCTCGGTCGTGGGCAGGGCGCGGCCGGTGACCGTCTCGAAGGCGGCGATCAGTTCGCGCACGGTGGTTCCGTTGCCGGTGCCGAGGTTGATCACCCGGTAGGGGGCGGGGCGGGTGACGTCGTCGAAGCGGCGTACGGTCTCGATGTGGGCGGCGGCCAGGTCCCAGACGTGGATGTAGTCGCGGATCCCGGAGCCGTCCCTGGTCGGCCAGTCGGTGCCGGTGATGGTGAACGTCTCGCCGGTGTGGTGGACGTCGATCATCTTGCCGAGGGCGTGGGTGGGCTTGCGGATCTGGAGGCCGGAGCGCAGCTCGGGGTCGGCGCCGATCGGGTTGAAGTAGCGGAGGGAGACGACGTTCAGGGCGCCGGAGTCGGAGATGTCCTTGAGGACGGTCTCGAAGACGGCCTTGGTGCGGGCGTAGGGGCTGAGGGTCTCGACGGGTGAGTCCTCGTCGACGGCGAAGGTGGCGGGGTCGGACTGGTAGATCGACGCCGAGGAACTGAACAGGAGCCGTCGGCAGTTGTTGCGGACCAGGTGCCCGATGAACTCGATGCCCTTGGCGACGTTCTCCCGGTAATAGCCGAGCGGGTCGGCGACCGAGTCGGGTACGACGATCAGGGCCGCGCAATCGATCACCGCGTGCAGGTCGGGGTGTTCGGAGAAGATCCGGTCGATCAGCTCGCCGTCGGCGATGTCGCCGCGGTAGAAGGTGCGGCTCTCGGTGAACTCCCGGCGTCCGGTGGCGAGGTTGTCCAGGACAACCGGCTGGATGCCGTTGTCGAGGCAGGCTGAGGCGATCGTGCTGCCGATGAATCCGGCGCCGCCGGCGATGAGAATCTTCACAGGGTTCCTTGTTCGAATCGAGGTGGATGGGTTCCGTCTGTGCTGCCGCGGGGACGGGCGGCGGGAGCACCTTGGCCGGGCACTGTAGCGTCATCGCCGCCCCCTCACGGTCGCTGACGGCTCGTCAGGGTGACGGTCGGCGGCGCACCGGAAACCCGTGCTGAAGTTGCTGTATGCGGGGTCGGCGGCGATGCGTTCCGCGCACCGGGACTGCCAGCGGTAGTGCATCCAGCTCCCGCCCCGGATCACCCGGTAGCGGCCGAAGAGGCGCGCGTACAGATCGCCGTAGTCGCGGGCGGCGTCGTAGGGCTGATAGAAACTGGCGGTCCACTCCTGAACGTTGCCGGCCAGGTCGGCGACTCCGGTCGGGGAGTCACCGGCCGGGTGGGCGCCGACGGGTGTGGTGCCGGGCACGACGTGGGTGGTTCGGTAGCCGGTCCACCAGGAGCGCCAACTCGCCATGTCGTTGACTGCGGCGCCCCCGGGGGTTTCGGCGGTGGTGCAGCGGGCCGGGTCCCAGTCGTCGCCCCAGGGCCAGGTCCGGTTGTTCCCGGAGCCGCGGGCGGCGTACTCCCACTCGGTTTCGGTGGGGAGGCGCAGTCCGGCGAAGTCCGCGTAGGCCATCGCGTCGGGCCAGGCGATATGAACGACCGGGTGGCCGGGACTCTCGGCGGCCGGGATCCCGCCCGGACCCGCGGGGCGACGCCAGGAAGCGCCCGGTGTCTCCTCCCAGAAGTCGGCGCCGTAGACCAGCCCGAATCCGCGTTCCTCGGCCACGGTGCGGTATCCGGTGGTGGCCGTGAACTCGGCGTACCGGGCGTTCGTGACGGGGTGGCGGTCGATCAGGAACGCGTCCACCGGCAGGGTGTGCTGCGGGGACTCGTCTTCGAACCAGGACCGGGGCAGGTGCTGTGCGGCGGCGATGGCGTCGAGCTCCTGTTCGCCGGTTCCTCTGATCAGGGTTCCGGCCGGTATGGAGAGCAGGCTGTGGCCGTTCACTCCGGGCTCTTTTCCGGGGCGGGGGTGAGGTAGGCGGCGAGGGCTTCGTCGAGGGGGCGCAGGCGGATGCCGCACGCCTCGGTGAGGTCGTGGGCCAGCAGCCGCTGTTCGAAGTCGCTGGTGCGGGTGGTGACGGCGGCGGGCAGTCCGGACAGATCCAGTACCTTCCGGGCGAGTTCGGCAGGCGTGGTCGTGCCGTCGTTGACGAGGTGGTAGATGCCGGGGTGGCCGACGGTGGCCAGGTCCAGGACGGCGTCGGCGACGTCCTGGGCGTATGCGGCGTCGGTGACCGTGTCGGCCGTCATGTGCAGGGGGGTGTGGTCAGCGGCGTGCCTGAGGACGCGGCCGACGAGTCCTCCGGGAGTGCCGCCCGCGCGGTTGCCGAAGAGGCAGGCGGTCCGGACGATCACGGGGTTGGCCGCGAGGGTGCGGATGTAGCCCTCGGCGGCGGTCTTGGCCGTGGCCAGGACGCCGTGCGGGTTGTCGGGGTGGTCCCACTCGTGGCGGGCGTGGAGGGAGGGCCGGAAGACGATGTTGCCGCTGATCTGGACGCACAGGGCGTCGACGGTATTCGCGGCGAGGGCGACGTTGCGGGCGCCCAGGGCGTTGACCGCCCAGGCCTGTTGTGGATCCGCCTCGCACGAACGGGTGTCGGGCAGGGCTGCGGCGTTGACCACCGCGTCGGGCCGGTGGGCCGCCACCATGTCAGCGATCTGCACGAGGTCGGTGACATCGCACAGGGCGCGGGACACGCCGGTGATCTCCGTCCCGGTGCGCTGAGCCGAACACAGGGCGGTGCCGAGTACGCCGGTGCTGCCGAGGACAAGGACACGCATGAGGAGCCTCCGCGGACTGGTAGGGGTGTAGGGTCAGCCGCCGGCCAGGGCGGGCACGATCGTCACGTCGGCTCCTGGCGCGAGGACGGTGTCCAGTCCGCCGGTGTCGCGTACGTCGTCCTCGCCGACGTAGACGTTGGTCCAGCTCGCGATCCTGTCCCCGGCGAAGATCCGCTTCCTTAAGTCGGGGTAGCAGGAGGTGAGTTGGTCGAGGACCTGGCCGACGGTGCCGCCGGGAACGGTCAGGCTGCTGCGCCCTGCGGTCGAGGGTGTCCAGGCGCCGGGGATCTTCACGGTGGGCACGGTGACCCCTCCCCTTCACCGGCTGGGATCGCGGTCGGCGTGGAACGTGAGGACGTCGAGCAGGCCCTCCCGTAGTCCCACGGTCGGCTCGAAGCCGAGCATCGTCCGGGCCCGGCCGATGTCGGGGCACCGGTTCCAGGTGTCGTCGAAGTGCTCGGAGTAGGCGTATCCCTCGGTCAGGATCTCCGGGGCCTTGTCGACGAAGCCCTCCGTGACGGCGAGTTCGGCGATCAGGTCCGCAAGCTCCCGGATGCTCACGTACGTGTCGGGGTTTCCGAGGTTCATCGCGAGGTTCCCGCCTTGCGTGAACTTCCCGGCACTGTCGAGCGAGCACGCCATGCCGACAACCAGGTCGTCGATGTGACAGAACGCTCGGTGCTGGCTGCCGTCGCCGCTGACCCGCAGCGGCAGGCCCGCGAGCACGGCCGCGGTGAACCGCGGGATGACCCGCCTGGGCTGCGGGTGGTCGAACCCGGGACCGTACGCGTTGAAGATCCGTACGCAGACCGTGCGCGCGGGGCAGCAGGCGAACAGGTTCTCCGCGAGCGACTTGGCCCGGCTGTAGTTCCAGCGGCTGACCGACGGACTCTCGTACACCGTGAGGTCGTCCTCCGCCATCGGCCTGTTCCCGTAGTGCTGGGAGTGCAGTCCGTAGACGTCCGAGGTGGACGCGTACAGCACGGTGTGATCCGCCGTCAGTAGGCCGGCCAGAGTGGCGGCTTCCTGGAGCGCGGCGACCTGCGTGCCGGGGGTGCGCAACATCTGCTCGACGCCGACGGTCGGCGCGGCCAGGTGTGCAACCGCCTCATGTTCGTTGAGCAGATGCCGCATCAACACCTGGTCACCGACATCGCCCTTGACGACGGGGATCTCCCACCGCGTGAGTTCGTGGCACCCGAAGACCGCGTTCGGGTCCCCCAAGGTGTCGAGAGCGGTGACCTGGTGACCCTGATCGCGGAGCAGCAGAGCGAGGTGGCGTCCGACGAATCCGGCGCCGCCGGTGATGAGAATGCGCATGCCGTCTCTCCCTACAGAGGTAGATGGGTGGAGTCGTTCGGGTTCGCCGACGAGAAGGACGCGAAGGCGACGCCCGTAGCCGGCGTCTGGCACTATTCGGCCCCAGGCGGGCAGGATGAGGTGATGGTGAGGACCGCTCACTCACGTCCTCACTCAACTCCCGTGGAGGAATGGCCTTTTGGAGAGTGGGGGGCGCGGCAGGTTCGCGGCGGAACTCACGCGCTGGCGCACCGTGCGGGGGCTGTCGAAGCGTGCTCTCGCGGCCCGGCTCAGCATCGACGCTTCGTACGTCAGCCACCTTGAAGCCGGACGGGAGCGCGGGAGTTCCGCTCTGGCCCGCAGCGTCGACGCCGAGCTCGACGCGGGCGGGGCGTTGTGGAGGGCGTGGCAGAGCACCGGTGACTCCCTGGTGTCGGCTTCCGAGCTGTCCGAATCCTCGGGAGGGGCCGGGCTGGTGGTCCTGGAGGACGAGGCGGCGCTCGCTTTCGACGGCAGCCGCTACCACCTGCGGATGCGGCGGCTGTTGCGCAACGACGGGACGGAGCCCATCACCCGCTACCTGGTCCGCATCGCGGTGGACCGCTACCCCGACGACCCGGAGCGGTCCAACGCGCTGTACCGGCGCACCCCGCTCACCTGGGAGGAACTCGCCTTCGAAGCCCGGTGCGGTGACGAACCGATGGACTGGACGGTGAAACACGACCGGGACGCGGTCAAGGAGGTGTGGATCCAGTTCTGCAACCCGACCCGACGTTTCCCTCTCTACCCGGGCCAGAGCGCGGAAATCACCTACTCCTACCGGGTTGGTGCGGACAAGTGGGGCCGTTGGTTCCAGCGAGCCGTGCGCCTCCCTACCCAACGCCTGTCCGTGCAACTCGTCTTCCCCGTAGGGACCGGGCCGACGGTCTGGGGCACCGAGACCTCGCTGAGCGCCGACTCCGTCCCCCTGCGCACCCCGCCCCGGCGGACCGAGCAGGACGACCGGACGGTGTTCACCTGGACCACCCTGGATCCGCCCCTGCACGCCCGCTTCCGTCTCGAATGGCGCCTGGAAACCGGCCCCGACATGAAAGAGAACGTCCCCGTGAGTACCCTCTCCGCGAGTCAGTCCATGGCGAACGCCGGTGTCGTCCAGGACGGCGACCCCGTCCTGGCCCGCCCCGCACGGCCTTTCGACCTTCCCGGCGAGGCGGACGAGGCTCAGCGCGTCGTCGGAGAACTCCTCGATGTGATCGAGCGGGTGCGCCGACTGCACACGTTCGGCAAGGGGATGGGGATCGCGGCCCCGCAGATCGGCATCGACCGCCGCGCCGCCCTCGTCCTTCCCCCGGATGCCGGCGCCGAGCCCTTGGTCCTGCTCAACGCCCGGATCGAGGAGTCTTCCGCTGAACTCGACGAGCAGTTCGAGGGGTGCTTGTCCTTCTTCGACGTCCGCGGTCGGGTTCCCCGGCCGCTGAGCATCGTCGTCGCCCACACCGAACTCGACGGTACTACGAGATTGTCCCGGTTCTCCCTCGGGGCGGCTCGTCTCGTCGCTCACGAGGTCGACCACCTCGACGGCGTCCTCTACCGCGAGCGCATGCGGCCGGGCGTCCTCCCGATCCCGGTGGAGGAGTACCGGGGAACCGGAACGCGGTGGAAGTACAGCTGACCCGGAGAAACCTGCGTGCCCCGGTGCGCCGCGACCGCCAATCTCGTCGGGGTATCGGCGGTTCCTGCCGGATGGCGGGAATGCCGGGCCCCGTGGGGTCGGGGTGTTCATGTGGCGGGCGGCCGCGCCGCGATGTGAGGTTGGGCGAGGAGGCGGGCGATGGCTGCGGAGATGGGAAGGCCGGGAAGTTCTTTCTGGAGCCAGTCGTAGTGGCCGGCGGGGTTGAGGTCGATGAACCACCAGCGGTCGTGGGGGTCGACGATCAGGTCTGCTGCGGCGTACGTGAGCCGGTAGTGGTGCAGGAGGCGGGTCATACCGGTACGTACGGTGTCCGGGACAAGGACGTGGGAGTACGTCAGGGCCGTGTAGTCGGCGCGGAAGTCCCGGCGTGCCGCACTGTTGTGGGCATCGATGCGGGCGGCGAACATGTCTTCGCCGACGACGATCAGGCGGACCTCGTACGCCTTGGGGACGGTGTGCTGGAGCTGATGGGCTCCTCCGGCGATGGACCGGTCGATCTGAGTGGGGGTCACAGAGGTGGTGTAGAAGGAACTGCGGCGGCTTCCGTGGCGGATCTCCGGTGTCACCAGTGACTTGCAGACCGTCCCGGACGGGCCGGTGCGGGCGAACTCCCGCGCCGGACCGGGGGTGTTGCCGATCCAGGTCGCAGGGACGCGAAGGCCGCATCGGACGGCGTGGACGAGGGTGTCGGCCTTGAGCTGAGCGGTGAGGGTGGCCGGGGGGTGGTTGAGATGGAGGCAGTCGAGGGAGGCCAGGACGCCGACCAGGCCGGCGGTCGCCTCTTTCTGAACCCACTGCGCCTGGGCGTCGGACAGGCCGTTGGTGGTGATGCGGGGTCTGCCGGGGTGCCACCACAGGATCGCGCCGATGTCCTCCAGCACGGCGGTGCGGCCGTGGACGCGGAGGGTGCCGGTCCATCGGCTGCCGTCGAGGGCCGCGTCCAGGGTCACCTGGCGGGGGAAGTCGGCGAGGTCGAAGCGGAGCGTGGGGACGTCGAGTTCGGCCAGTTCCAGAACGATGCGGTCGGCGGCGGGGTCGGTGTTCTCGGTGACCACGCAGACCGGGCGCGTACGCCCGGTCTGCGGGTGCGCGGTCGCTACCACTCCAGGCCACCGGCAGGAGCGGATATCACGTCCATGGCCTCGGGCTCGGAGCGCGTCGACACGCCGTCGCAGGTGTAGGTCGTGGTGTAGGCGGAGGAGGCACGGGGGGTTCCGTCGGCCAGGACGGTGACCTGGTGTTCGGAGTCGAAGTGCTCGCCGGGTGCCGGGGCCGGGGCGGGGACTTCGGCGGGGTCGGTGAACAGGCGCAGGGCGAACACCGTGGGGTGGTTCATCGGGATCTCCGTGAGGTATTGAGCACAGCGGACGGTGGGGCGGGGCGTGCGGGTCTGTACGGATGGTGAGGCCAGGTGGGGCAGGGCGGGACGTGGGTGGGGGTGGCCTCCTGCCGCTGCCACCCGGCCCAGAGCAGGGCCGCGGGGTGGCCGCGCGCGCTGGCCTGAGGGATGAGGGTCAGGGGGTGGGGCCGCTGGCGCGGAGGTGGATGCGCCAGATGCGTCGGCGTTGCTTGTCGGGGAGGTGGTGCTGGAAGCCGCCGAGTGCTCCGTGGCCGTGGGCGCACAGGTGCTGGTTGGTGATGAGGAGGTCGCCGATGGCGAGGCGCATACGGCGTTGGCGGGCGACGAGTTCGTGTTCCAGGGCGTGGAGGGCGCTGGTGTGGGGGTCGGCGGGGTCGGTGTTCTTGAGGAGGTGGGGGTGGAAGCGGACGTAGCCGTCGGCCGGCGGGAGGGTGGTGTCGAGGACGGGGAAGACGTCGAGGATGGTGCCGGTGCCGGTCGTGGTGTCCGTGTCGTGGGGGCGGTGGATCCGGTCGGTCAGCAGGGCGTGTTCGTCGTCGGTGAGGCGGGATATGGCCCGGTGGATCGGGGAGACGAGGCTCAGGCCGCCGCCGCGTGGGTCCGGCCGCCCGCACAGGAATGCCGTGTAGTCCGGCGGCCGGGCCGTGTGCACGGCGTCGATATGCAGGGGGCTCTGGTCGACGGTGTGCTGCGGGTCAGCGTCGAGAAGGCTCCACAGGGGTTCGGTGTCGTTCGTTTTGAGGGGTGTGGCGAGCCACGACAGGATTACCGTGACGGCTTTCAGGCCGTCGTCGATGCCGCGGTGGTCGAGGAGCGGGGTGGCGGTCAGGACGCCGAAGCCCTCGCCCTGGTCGTCGTCGAGGAGGTCGCGCAGGTGCTGGATGAGCGCCCAGGCGTCAGGCGTCCCGGCGAGCACGGCCCGGTAGCGGTCGGCGACGTCCGCGCTCAATTGACCGTCAGTCAGGCTGAGTTTGGGGTTGGGGAGGTCGTCGAGGTGTTTGCCGATGAGGTCGATGAGGCGGTCGGGCAAGGGCACCCGGTAGGCCGGGGGCACGGTAGTCATACGGGTGGTCACCAGTTCCTTCGTGATCGGGAGCGTGGGGTTGCGGCACGTCGCGCTTCGGGCGAGTGGATGGGGCCGCTGCGGGGACGTCCGGGGTCGTCACCGGTCGAGCGTGGGAGACGTTGGCTGCGGGGGATGTCTTCGGTCGGGTAGTCCGGCCTGTGTCTTGCAGCTCGAAGACAGGCTTTGCCGTTGGTCTCCGGTTCCGGCAGGCGGTGAACCCGCCGGGACCGGAGGCTGTGTCACCTCCTGTGCCGGCTGTCGGTCATCCCGTCTCTTTGCCGCTGGGCTTGTAGCCCAGCTCCCGCAAGTAGACCTCGTCAGGTTTCCGGGGGACCGCGAGGCGGTCCGAACGCACACGAGCCACTGGTAAGCCTCCACACCACACGTCAGAGAGAAAATGGACAGGTTCATGCCGTGCAAGGGCCGGTGTGGAAGTCATGGACGGACCCCGGCCACCGGCATCGACTCGGCTCGCGCCCGCAGGAGAAACGCCTCGCCGGGATCGGTCTGCGAGGACCCGGTGTAGACCGAGGCCCACGGTTCGTGGCACGCGTACGGCTCCAGCGCCGCGAACACCTCTGCCGCCTCCCGGAGCCGGCCACCCGCCCACAGCGCGTACGCGAGCAGACTCGAATCCGCCACCGACCGCTCCACCAAAGGGGTTTCGCGGAACCAGTGGTGGAAGGCGTCGAGCGTGGAGGAGAGCATCGCGCCGTCCTCCCAGTAGAACCGCCATGCCCGGTTCGTCACGCCCCGGCGTCTGCGCTCCACATACGCGTGGGCGGGAAGGAGCAACAGCGGCGACCCAGCCGGGCGTTGGAGGGTGACGTAGCGGCCGAAGTCATGCACTGCGGCCAGCGAGGCCCAGGTCCCGCAGCCCCGCGCGAGCAGGAACTGCACCACCCGGTGGTACGCCTCTCGGTTGAACGGGTCGAGCCGGTCGGCCTCCGCCAGCAGCCCCCACGGCCCCGGCGGGAACCCCTCCCCGG
Organism: Streptomyces sp. 4F14; assembly: GCF_048159485.1. Taxonomy (NCBI): domain Bacteria; kingdom Bacillati; phylum Actinomycetota; class Actinomycetes; order Kitasatosporales; family Streptomycetaceae; genus Streptomyces; species Streptomyces sp. 4F14. The sequence continues at coordinate 458,878 of NZ_JBLRVY010000004.1, read as the reverse complement.
ACACCACCCGGTGCTCCTCCCGCACCCGCCCGGAATCGAGCTGCGCGAGCGCCATCAGACACACCCACCCCACCGGATCCCCCGGCCCCCGACGCAACGCCTCCCACACCGCACCCCGCGCTCGCACCTCCAACGTCAACGCCTGCGGATGCTCCCGCTTCCGCGCCCGCAACGCCCGCTCCACCGCCACTCGCGCACTCATCAGCCACGCGTCGTAACACCCCGGCTCCTCACGCAGCCACACCCCGACCACGTCCGAGCGGGCCGCCGCCACCGCCAGCACCTGCGTACGCGACGTCCGCAACCTCCATCGCGCGCCCGTCACCCGCAGCAGATCCCGCATGCCCCGCCAATGCCCTGCCTGCACCTCCACGAGCGCCATCCGCAGCTCGTCGTCATGACCCGCCGGGTGATATATGAGCTGCGTCATCACACCTCCCCGGAACGGGAGTTACCCGTGTCCCGGAGGCCGGCGAGCGGGACCTCGACCCACACACCGTCCCCCTCGGCGAAGGCCCACCGCCCGCCCAGCCCCTGCACCACGGCGTCGACCAGAACGAGCCCCCGACCGCCGTTGGACAGAAGATCCTCCTCCCCGCGCACCGGCACGGACGGACACCCGTCACGCACCTCCAGCCGCACCCACCCGTCCCAACACCGGCCCCACAGCACCACCGGGTCGGCGCCGCTGTAGAGGACCGAGTTGGTGACCAGCTCCGACACGACCAACTCCAACTCCCCGCCCCCTGCACCGCAGCCGCGCGTCAACCACTCCCGCACACTGCGCCGCACATCCGGGACGTACCGGCACTCGGCCGGAATCTCCATCTCGAACTCCTCGGCCTCAGCCACCTCGGCATCCCGCCGCCGCACCTCGGCCAGACCCACCAGACGAGCACAGAGCATCAGGGACCGCCCCAACACGTGACCGGTTGCCGCCGACGGACGTACCGCCGCCCTCACCGCCGGCCTCCCTCGACCACCGCGACGAACGCCAAGTGCGCGCTGAACCAGGCCAGTTCCTCCGCGTACTCGTCCCGGCCGGCGTCGACGTCGACGTGCGCAGGCACCACGACATCGTCCGCACGCCTGACCTGCTGATATACCCGCCCCCACCCCGGCTGGTCCGTGCACGCGTTCCGCAGGAACTTGTCCGCCGGCCGGTGTCGCAAGGCGTCGGGGGCCAGAAGGAAGGACTTGCCGACCGGGCGGTCGCGATTCATCTGGATCAGACCGTGATGGGAGGTAGCGCTGTGCATCTTCTGCCTCGGCTTCCCTGGAGGTGCGAGGGTCTCCGTCCGCAACGTGCGTGAGCGGAGGTGCAGACGGCCGGCGGAGAGGAACCAGCACGTCAGATTGGTGTGCCTGGACTTTGGTGAGGCTCCGTGGAGGCTCGCCGGTCCGTGGCTCAACCACGGTGCCCCATGGGAGAGTTACATCGCAACGGATACAGCGGAGAATATTCTTCGAAATCAAAGTTGAGGCATGCCGCAGAATCGCGCATGGACTATTCCGGCGAGCGAATGGCATGTCAGACTGCGCGTATCGCTGTTTTCGGCGAGCGCATGAGACGGAAGGCTAGACGCATGGCAGCAAAGCCCAGGCCGACGGTGCGACGCATCGAGTTGGGTCATGAACTGCGCCAACTGCGCGAGCGGGTGGGCCTCACCCTGGAGAACGTCGTCGAACGGAACGTCGTGGAGGGGCTCTACTTCGCCAAGCTCCAGAGAGTCGAGACCGGCCTTCAGGATCTTCGCTCCGCCGCCGACCTTCGGGCGCTGCTGAAGCTGTACGACGTCACCGCCGAGGAGGACGTCAACCAACTCCTCGCCATCCAGCGGGAATCCGCGAGCCAGGACTGGTGGACGCCGTTCCGCAAGAACCTGCCGTCGGGCATGCCCAGGTTCGTCGGGATCGAGTCGGCGGCGCGGGAGACCTTGGCGTTCCACCCGAGCCTGGTTCTCGGGTTGCTTCAGACCGAGGCATACGCTCGCGCTCTCTTCCGGCAGTCCCAGCCGATCGAGGAGACCACCAGCGAGTTCATCGACAAGAACGTCGCGTTGCGGATGCTCCGCAAAGAGGTGCTGACGCGTTCCAGCGATCCGCTTGTCCTGCGCGCCGTGCTGTGGGAGCCCGCGCTCAGGCAAATCATCGGCGACGCGGACACCATGGTCGAGCAGTACGACGAGATCGTCTCCTTGGCCGCTCTCCCGAACGTGACCGTCCAGGTCCTGCCGTTGTCCCCGTCAAAGGTCAGGGGCTACATCCCCGAGCAGAACTTCAGCGTGCTGCACCTGACCCAGAACCTTCCCACGACCGTGCAGGTGGACAACGCCTGGAGCACCACGTCCGTGAGCGACAAGCCACGTGAAGTGGGCCGCTTCAACCGCATGTTCACCTCCATCACAGCTTCTGCCCTCGGGCCGGAGGACACACCAGCGTTTCTTGAGAAACTGAAGCGAGAGATCATCCAATGACTGATAAGCGCATGTACGCTGCCCCCGAGCTGACGGCAGCCGGCGCGGTCTGGCGCAAGTCGTCTTACTCCAACGGCTCCGGGAACAACTGCCTCGAAGCCGCTACCTTCCCGGCCGTCGTCGGCGTCCGCGACTCAAAGACCCCTGAGGGAGCCGCACTTGTCTTCCTTCGTTCGTCGTGGACGGACTTTGTCGACGCTGCCGGGTCGGGCGCGCTCGCTCCGTACGCCTGATCCGCAGTGAGGTTGGCTACCCGAACCAGTTGGTGAGTCGGCGAGTGGTCGAGGAGGTGTGGACTCCCCGACCACTGCGGCGGACGCGGCCTGTTCTGTGGCGTTCTGGTTGGCGGGTTCGCATCTACCTCCTGGGCGGCGAACCCACGACCCACCCCGAACTCGACGCGATCCTCGACGTGTGCAAGGCCCAGGACTACAAGACCGTCCTCACCTCCAACGGCCTCATCCCGCCGAAGACGTGGCCCGTCCTGGACGAGCGGCTCGACTCCTTCAGTTTCTCCATGGACGGTGCCCGCCGGGAGACCCACGAGACCATGCGCGGCCCCGGTACCTGGAAGCCGTTGCTGCGCAGCATGACGCGAGCCGTCGAGGCCGGTTTCCAGACCCGGGCGATCTTCACCGTCACCACCGACAACCAGCCCGACGCCATCGACCTCGTCGACCGCATCGGCCTGGAGATGATCTCCTTCCACTACTCACCCCCACTGAGCTCGGCAGGACCGCCCCGCACCTCCAACTCCCGCCCACCGCCTGGATGGAGCTGTGCCAGGACATCCGGAGGCACGCCGGCGGCCTGCGCGTCCGCGTCTTCTACCCACCCGCCTTAGCGACCCCCGACCAGCTCCCGCAGATCAACGCCCAGGGCTACCGCGGCTGCACCGCCCGCAACCTCGAACGCCTCGCGATCTTCCCCGACAACCGGGTCTACATCTGCTCGGCGTTCTTCGACACCGAGCTGCACTACGGGACGTGGCACAACGGCGCGATCCGCCCCCGTCTCCACCAGGGCCGCAACGAACTGACCCTCGTCAGCAGCACCGCACCCGGCTGCCGAAGTTGCACCCACGCGAGCGTCTGCGGAGGCGGCTGCGCCGCCCACGATCACCTCCAGCGCACCCTCGTCAGCACCGAATGCGACCAGCAGACCATCCCCATCTGCCCCCTGTGGTCGATGTCTGCAACCCCCACCACCACCGCACACCGCCTCGTCGACCTGCGCTGACGACACAACCGACGAGCGGCTCCGGCGAAGACAGGGGCCGCTCGTCTGCGTTCATCCCGCCTGGAGCTTCGCCGACGCCGCGTCGATCCGCGCGAGCGTCCGCTCCCGCCCCAGCACCTCGACGGACTCGAACAGCGGCAACCCCACCGTCCGACCGGTGACCGCGACCCGCACAGGGGCCTGTGCCTTGCCCAGCTTCAGCCCGTGCTCTGCGGCAGCCTCCTCAAGCCCGCCCTTCAACGCGGCGGCGGTCCACTCTGACTCCGCCCAGCGGGCCCGGGTGGAGGCCAGGATCTCGGCGGCGCCGGGTTTCATCGCCTTCGTCCACGACGCCTCGTCCTCCTCGGGGGCGTCGAGGAACAGGAAGTCGACGTACCGCGTGATCTCGCTCAGCACGGCGATCCGGGTCTGCGCCAGCTCCGCCACCGCACGCCACACCCCCTCGTCGAAAGCCTCCGCAGTCCACGTCGCGTACGGCGCCTCCAGCCAGCGCCGGCCCACCCGGACGAACTCCTCCAGCGGCAGCGCCCGGATGTACTCCCCGTTGAACGCGGACAGCTTCTTCACGTCGAAGAACGCGGACGACTTGTTCACGTCCTCCAGCCGGAACAGCTTCTCCAGCTCCTCGTACGGCCGGATCTCCACATCGTCACCCGGCCCCCACCCCAGCAACATCAGATAGTTGACCAGCGCATCAGGCAGGTACCCCTCCGCGAGATAGTCCTCCAGAGCCACCTTGTCCCGCCGCTTGGACAGCTTCTGCCGCTTCTCGTTCACGATCACCGGCAGATGAGCCCACACCGGAGGCCGCTCACCGAACGCCTCCCACAGAAGCTGCTGCTTCGGCGTGTTCGACAGATGCTCCTCGCCGCGGATCACATGCGTGATGCCGTCGCGGATGTCGTCCACCGCATTCGCCAGGACAAACACCGGCGACCCGCTCCCACGCGCGATCACGAAATCTTCGATCGCCTCGTTCGGGAACTCCGTGCGCCCGCGTACGACGTCCTCGACGGCCGTGGCGCCCTCGTCCGGCGTACGGAACCGCAGCGCCCGCCCCTCCCGGTACTCCAGCCCGCGTTCCCGGCAGAAACCGTCGTACCCCAGATGCTGCGAACCCGTCCGCGCGACGAGTTCCTCGCGGGTGCAGTCGCAGTAGTACGCCTTCCCCTCGCCGAACAACCGCAGCGCCGCATCGCGCTGGCTCTCGGTGTTGTGGGACTGGAAGTACGGTCCCTCGAAGGTGGGGTCGTCGGCGTTGATGTGGATCGCGGACAGAGCGTTGAGGATGCCGTCCACCCATTCCGGTCGGTTCCGGGCCTCGTCGGTGTCCTCGATCCGGAGCACGAACCGGCCCTGCTGCTGTCGCGCGACGGCCCAGTTGTACAGGGCGGAGCGGGCGCCGCCGACGTGGAACATGCCCGTCGGAGACGGGGCGAAACGGACACGGATGGTGTGGGACATGGCCACAGAGTAACGGGGTCGGGACACCCAGGGTTCGTTGTCCGGACTCCCGGGAAGTACGTGGAGTACGGGCCCGTAGGCAGCCAGCCTTTCCCGCGCGGTCTCCGGGAGAAGCCAGCTTTCCGCCTACGTCGATACGGTGGATGCCGCCGTTCGCTGTGACGCTGGAACAACGGCCAGGCAACTGGCCTCAGTCAGGTGTCGCCGCCTTTCGCCGGTGTCTGACCCGGTCCACCAACTCCGAGTGTTCCTCGGCCCACAGAGCCAACGGCGTTGCGGCGACCAGGAGTTCTCGCGCAGCCGGCATGAGTTCGTAGGTTGCGCGGCCCGGGAAGCCGGACTCGCGGGTGTGCTGGACGAGTTCGGCTTCCTCCAGGCGTCGGAGTGTGCGGTTCAGGGGGCTGTCCTGGAGGTGGTGGTGTTTCCTGCCCGGCCACCGCGGGGCGGTGTTCTGATTGCGGATGGTGTCCAGCAGACGTGTGTAGTGGAGCGGCCCGTCGTAGAGGGCGACGAGGGTGTCCCAGGTCCATTCGCCGCTGATCATGTGTCGGATGTCGTGGAGCCCTTGCAGGAAATGGTCCTCACGGGGAGAAAAAAGCCCCCGGTGTATCTCACTTTCCTCTGAACCATCTTGTTGCCATCGACTTTCGTGGTCCGACACGGAACTCCCTCCGGAGAAGAAAAGAAGCTGTGCCGCAACGGCTGGATGGGACGATGGACTCGGTGATGGCCCCGGTAGAAGATCAGCGGTTGCGGCGGAGGTACTTGTGCCACAGGGGTACACCACTGCATCGACATCACTTCAAAATTGAGGAGTCTGTCGATCTTTAGGGCTTGCGGGCGACACCCGCGTAGACCGCGGGCTCGTTGCGGACGCTCATGGTGTCGTCGGGGCGCCACTCGGGGGAGGGCACGATGCCGGGGTCAGTTACCTCAAGTCCCTGGAAGAACTGGGTGATTTCCTCGAAGGATCTTGCCCTGACCGAGGTGCCTCCGGCGCGGTAGATGGCGTCGACCCGCTTCACGGTTTCGGGGTCCTCGATGATCCCGTGGGACAGCATCAGATAGCTTCCTGGAACCAGGGGCTCCAGTAGTTTTTTGACGATCTGGTAGGGCTGCTGGTCGTCGGGGATGAAGTGCAGGAGTGCGATGAGGGAGAGGCTGATCGGGTGGGTGAAGTCGAGGTGTTTGCGGGCGTACGCGAGGATTTGGTCGGGGTCGCGGACGTCGGCGTGCAGGTAGGTGATGTGGCCTTCGGGTGTTCCGCGGAGGAGGGCCTGGGCGTGTCGGAGGACGATGGGGTCGTTGTCCACGTAGACGATGTGGGCGGTGGGGGTGGTCTGTTGGACGATCTGGTGGAGGTTGGGTTGGGTGGGGATGCCGGTGCCGATGTCGAGGAATTGAGTGATTCCGTGGTCGGTGAGGTGGCGGGCGGCTCGGTGCATGAACTCGCGGTTCGAAAGGGCTGTTTGCTTTATGCGGGGGAATAACTCCATGACTTTCTTGGCCGCGGCTATGTCGGCGGTGTAGTGGTCTTTGCCGCCGAGGTACCAGTCGTAGAGGCGGGCCGAGTGTGGGACGCTCGTGTCGATGTCGTGTGCGCTGAACCCATCTTCGGTCATGTCAACTCCGCGTTATTTCTGAACTTGTTTTGTGGTTCATGGTTTCCGGGCAACGCCCGCGTAGACGGACGACTCGTCGCGGATGCGCATGGTGTCGTCCGGATGCCATTGGGTGGCTCGCACCACGCCGGGGTCGCACATCTCAAGTCCCTGGAAGAACTGGGTGATCTCTTCGGTGGACCTTCCCCTGACCGAGGTTCCCCCTATGCGGTAGATGGTGTCGATCTGCTTCGCGGCCTCGGGGTCTTCCACGATGATGTGGGACAGCATCAGATGGCTTCCGGGAACCAAGGGTTCCAGTAGCTTTTCGACGATCTGGTAGGGCTGCTGCTCGTCGGTCACGAAGTGCAGGAGTGCGATGAGGGACAGGGCGATCGGCTGGGTGAAGTCGAGGTGTTCGCGGGCGTGGGCGAGGATCTGGTCGGGGTCGCGGACATCGGCGTGCAGATAGGCGATGTGGCCCTCGGGTGTTCCGCGGAGAAGGGCTTGGGCGTGTCGCAGAACGATCGGGTCGTTGTCCACGTACACCACGTGGGCGGTGGGGGCGACTTCCTGGACGATCTGGTGGAGATTGGGCTTCGTGGGGATGCCCGTTCCGATGTCGAGGAATTGGGTGATTCCCTGGCTGCTGAGGTGACGGGCGGCGCGGTGCATGAATTCGCGGTTGGCCCGCGCTGCCTGCCGGACACGGGGGAATAATTTGAGGACTTTTTTGGCTGCGGCTATGTCGGCGGCGTAGTGGTCTTTGCCGCCGAGGTACCAGTCGTAGAGGCGGGCCGAGTGTGGGACGCTCGTGTCGATCTCGTGCGCGCTGAATCCGTCGTCGCTCATGGCAACTCCATTTCGGCTGGATATTTTTGACTGTCTTCGGGTTACCCCGGGACGGTTTTCGGCGTCAGGGTTTTCGTGCGACACCGACGTAGAGGGACGGTTCGTCGTGGATGCGCATCTGGTCGTCCGGGTGCCAGCGGGTGGACAGCACGACGCCGGGGTCGCAGAGGTCGAGTCCGGCGAAGAAGGCGGTGACGTCGGCGACGGATCTGCCCTGGATCGAGTTGCCGCCGGCGCGGTAGATGTCCTCGACCCGTTTCATGAGGCCGGGGTCCTCCAGGACGAAGTGGGACAGCATCAGGTGGCTTCCGCCGGCCATCGGTTCGAGGAGTTTCCGGACGATCTCGTGGGCGCCCTGCTCGTCGGTGACGAAGTGCATGAGCGCGACCAGGGAGAGACCGATCGGCTGGGTGAAGTCGAGGTGTTCGCGGGCGTGGGCGAGGATCTGGTCGGGGTCGCGGACGTCGGCGTGGACGTAGGCGATGTGGCCTTCGGGCGTTCCGCGGAGGAGAGCTTGAGCGTGGCGCAGGACGATCGGGTCGTGGTCGGCGTACACCAAGCGGGCGGTGGGGATGGTCTGTTGGACGATCTGATGGAGGTTGGGTTCGGTGGGGATACCGGTTCCGATGTCGAGGAACTGGGTGACCCCGAGGGCGCTGACGTAGCGGGCGGCCCGGTGCATGAACTCGCGGTTGGCCCATGCCGAGTTCTTGACGTGGGGGAAGAGGTCCATGACTTTCCTGGCCGCGGCTATGTCGGCCGCGTAGTGGTCCTTACCGTTGAGGAACCAGTCGTACATGCGGGCCGAGTGAGGCTTGCTGGTGTCGATTAAGTGCGGGCTGAATCCGTCTTCTGTCATATTCGGCTCCTGTGTGTTGTGGTTCAGGAGATGAGAAAGTCGGCCAAGCCGGACTTCGCTGCCTCGACGAACTGGGCTATCGCTGTGGGGGAGCAGACGAGGGCGGGACCGTGGGGGTCGGTGGACTGCCGTAGGGCGACGTTCCCGCCGTCGAGTCTCTTGGCTTCGAGGCAGTTGCCGTTGTTGCTGCCGCTCCAGGGTTTGTGCCATTCCTGGGAGCCCAGTTCCTTTTCGGCATTCATGACGTGGTTCATTCGCTCAGTTCCTTGCAGACGGCCAGGAGGTGTTTCCTGGTGCGTCGGTGTGACATGGCCTGGGTGCTCATCCGGTCGAAGACCTCGCGGTGCAGCGCGACATCGGGTTCCTCCTCGGTGTAGTTGGCGCTGCTGAGGGTGTCCGTGCCGACGATGTCGGGGAAGTCGGTCATCGGGAACCGGAAGAGGGTGAAGGGGCCGAACGCTCCCGCGTGGAGGCCGGCGGTGAATGGCATGACCTGGAACGTCACGTTCGGGAGGTCGCCGATGTCGACCAGGTGCTCGATCTGGGCCTGCATGACGGCGGGTTCACCGGCCGGGCGGCGCAGGACCGTCTCGTCGACGATGGCCCAGACCTGCGGTGGCGCCGGGTCGGTGCGGGTGAGGAGGGTCTGGCGTTCCAGCCGGAGGGCGACGCGGCGGTCGAGTTCGTCGGGGGTGGGGTGGGGGCGGTTGAGGGAGAGGACCGCGCGGGCGTAGGCGCCGGTCTGGAGGAGACCGGGGACGACGTGAGGCTCGTATCCGCGGATGTGGACGGCGGCGTTCTCCAGGCTGACGTGGACGGCGAACCAGTCCGGCAGGGCTTCGCGGTAACGCTGCCACCAGCCGGGCTCGTTGGCCTTCACCACGAGGGCGAGGAACTGCTCCGCCTCGGGCCTGTCGACCCCGTACAGCTCCAGCAGGGCTTTGACCGTCGCCCACTTCAGGGCGACCTTGGCCTGTTCCATGCGGATGACCGTGGTGTGCGCGATGTGCAGGCGCGCGCCGGCTTCCTGGGACGACATCCCCGCGGCTTTGCGCAGGTCGAGCAGGCGACGGCCCAAGACCATCTGGAGGACGGTCGGGGCGGACCGCGGTGCGCTCACGTCGATGCCTCCTGAGAGCCCGGTGGGCCCGCAGTCTGCCACGGTCTTCGCGAGACGGACAGGCGCACGGCTGGATTGTGCACTGTGCGGAGTGACGTGTTGCCAAGCGGCGGGAGGGGCGAGCATAGTGACCGCGCGACCGGAGTCACCCTTTGTTCCGTGGCACGCGCCGACCGCGTGGGCCGATGGCGGGTGACTTCACCATCCGGAAGCCGTGCACCAGGCTCGTCGCCGACATCGCGCACGCTTGTCACTCGGCGAATCCCCCCACGGGCCTTGCTGCCTTCGACGGATCCCCGACCGCGGACACCGGGGCTGTTCGGGCAGCGCGTGCACTACGGCTGACCCTCAACTTCCGTTAGGAACCCGTCGTGGCGCTCCCCGACATCACCGTTTCGGGAGGTCCCCCTCCCGAATTCACCAACACCGATCACCGAGTTCGCTTCGCTCTGCCTGCCACCTCCGCATCCGTGGCCGAGGCCCGCTGCCGCGTCCACCGCACCCTCGGCGTCTGGCGCGTCCCCGCCAACAGCCGCGACGCGGCGGCCCTCGTGGTGAGCGAACTCGTCACCAACGCCGTCGTCCACACCGACACCCGAACCGTCACCTGCGTCCTGGCAGCCACCGGACACCAGGTGCTCATCCAGGTGGAGGACCACGGCACCGGGTTGACCAGGCCCACCCTCCACGCCGCTGCGCCGCGGGAGGAGAGGGGCCGCGGGCTGATGCTCGTCGCGGCGGTGTCCCGGTGCTGGGGTTCGACCGCACCCGACAACGAGGCCGGTGGACAGGTGGTCTGGGCGACGCTGAACGTCGCGACGGAGTGACGGATGCCGATGGACGCGCACGCGCGCAGACTCCGGGGCATCGGGATGGTCCTGGAACTGCTCCGGAACCGCTGGACCTACTCGGTCGTGGTCACCCTGCTGGAAAGCCCGCTGGACGGCAGACAGTTGTTGGCTGGCATCAACGAAGGAGCGGCGCGCAACGCCGACCTCGCGGCCGTCCGCGTACTCCACCCCAACGTCCTGCTGACGCGGCTCCGGCAGATGGCGGAGGAAGGGCTCCTGCTCGCCAGACATCCCGGCGCGGACGTCGGGGACGGCCCTGATCTGTGGGAGCTGACGGCGGAGGGCAAGGAACTGTTCCACTCCCTGCACCGCATGACCGCGTGGGCGACCGGGCACCGCACCTGCCTGACCACCGCACTGCGAAGACACCGCCAAGGTAGCGGCTGCGGCCAACCTCCTACCTGGGGACCGGTGTTGACGCCGGAGCAGGAACGGCGGCGCGGTACGGGCATGGTGCTGGAGGTACTGCGTCCACGATGGGCCTTCGCGATCCTCTGCCAGTTGAGCCATGGCCCCCAGCAGCCCACCGGTGTCACTGAGGCCGTGAACGCGGGGGTCGTCCGCAACCGCGACCTCACAGGGCCGCGCCGGCTCTCGGAGAAGGTCTTCTGGGACACCCTCCACCGCCTCGTCGACGCCGGCCTCGTCGTCCACCGGCCCCGCCCCGGCCAGATCGCCTCCACCGCGCGCTGCACGCTGACCCCGGCCGGCCATGAACTCCTCGCCGCGCTCGGGCCGGTGGGGGAGTGGGCGGTCGAACACGAGGACCGGTTGCTGGTGATCGTGCGTCGACGTCGGGGGCTGTCCGATCGGCACGGGATGTGAGCGGCCGCCAGTATGGGAATTGCTTCTGCAATGCCCCGGATGCTTGCTGTGAAGCCTGCCAGGCAGAGTGTCCAAAGATTTCCTGCTTTGGGTGCACAGATCGTGGGTCTCTCGCTATTGATTTGGTAACGGAGTGCTCCGAGTGCTCGTTCGCACCTTGCAGTTGGAACGGGACCGGGGGGTAGACGTGGAGGCGCCGGTACGTCGGACAGCAATCAGCATCGTTCGCGAGGTGACGAGTTGTGGTGGTCTTAGGAACGCGTACGTCCGTGAGGCAAGTGGGCCTGGCAGCGCTGGTGTTGCTGGTCGTCGGCTGTACCCCGGCGGGGGAGTCGTCTCCGGGGGAACGGGCGACGACGTCTGCCGGGTCGCCCCCGGTTTCCTCGCCTGCGGTGTCGTCGGCGGAGGTTGCGCGGGAGCGGGCTTCGGCGGCGTACGTGGGGATGTGGCGGGACATGGCCGAGGCGGCGAAAACCTCGGACTGGAAGTCCCCGCTCCTGGGCCGGTATGCGACGGGGGACGCGCTGTCGGCGATCTCGCGGGGGCTGTACGCGGATCATCGGAACGGCCTGGTGGCGAGGGGCGGGCCGAAGAATTACCCGAAGGTGACCTCGGCGACGCCGGTGGGAAACCCTGCGGTGGTGATGGTCTCGGACTGCGGTGACTCGACGAACTGGTTGAGGTACCGGAAGGAGACCGGTGAGCGCGCTGAGAACGAGACCGGTGGGCGGCGGGCGATCACGGCCGAAGTTGTCAAGCAGAGCTCGGACTTCTGGAAGGTCACCTGGTTCGAGGTAAAGGAACTGGGCTCATGCTGAGGCGCGTGCTCTCCACCTTGGGGGCGGTCGTGGTCGCCGTGATTCTGGGCTCCATCCCGGCAGCCGCCGATGTGTGGGGCAACGTTGACTGCTCTGAGAACCCCTCCCCACAGTGTGAACTCGGTGCAGGTTCGGGCGGTGGACACCGAGCGCTACCTCCTCGGGACCGAGGTTTCTCCGATTCGGGCGGCACGTCCGCGGAAGGCGGCAAGGAGCAGCCAGTTGCGCCGAAGTTCTCGGATCAGAACTTGAACCGGGCCGAGTGTGTGTACGAGCGCAGTGACTTCGCACCTCCTCTGGCGGCGGCGCAGACGTTGTACGAAGACGAACCTCGCGGCGATGGGGCGGTGACCATTACGTACCGTCCCGTCGTACCGGTGGCGGATCCGAAGCCAAGCGGGCCGGGCGCTTGGTACGTCTACAAGTGCGCAGCAGGAGGCGTACGGGACGCCCTCTACCGGCCCCCGGTCTGGATCCCCGACGGACAGCAGCCGACCGGCGGAGTCCCGCAACCGTCCCCGGCACAGCTCGCTCAAATCGCCCGTGACCAGCTCCGGTTGCCGTCGCCGCGGATCGAGGCGAGTCCGGCGGCCGAGCAGTTGGTGCAGTTGCCGACCTGGTTGTGGCTGGACCGGCAGACGTGGGGCGCGGTGTCGGCGACGGCGTCGGTACCGGGGGTCTCGGTGACCGCCGTGGCGCGGCCGACGTCGGTCTTGTGGGACCTGGGCGACGGCGGCTCGGTGACGTGCGACGGTCCCGGCACGTCGTACGACGCGAGCGTGAACCCGAACAGCCCTTCGCCGGACTGTGGTTACACCTACCGCAGGTCGTCCGCGGGGCGGCCGGGTGAGGCGTACGCGGTGTCCGCGACGGTCCGCTGGACCGTGACCTGGTCCGGGGCCGGCGAGAGCGGCGTCTTCCCGGGGCTGGCGACCGAGTCGGTCGCGGAGTTCCGCGTCGCGGAGAGCCAGGCCCTCAACAGCGGCGGCTGACCGCCGTACCTCTCGGCGGCGCCCCAGGACGGCGCACGCCGAATTCCATTCGTGGTTCTCCCGGTTCGGGAGAGCTCTGTGCCGGGAGGCACCCGTTGGCGAACACTCGAACGTTCCCGCACTCCGTCAGTTCCGGGCGCGGCAGTTCACCCTCAGGTCGCGGTCGGCCCTCGGCGCGCATGAGCGGTGTCCCGCGCCCCCGGCGTCTTCCCTATCTCCTGGTCGGTGTGCTGCTGGTGCTGGGCTGCACGGCGGGCGGTGTGCTGGTCGCGACGCAGGCCGGGTCGCGGGAGCCGGTGTTGGTGCTGGCCCGTCCGGTGACGGTCGGACAGACGCTGTCGGCAAGGGACCTGCGGGAGGAGAACGTAGCGGCTGAGGCGCTGGACCTGCTCCCCGCGCGATCGCGCTCGGCGGTGCTGGGCCGTCCGGTCGCCTACAGCCTGCCCGCCGGCACCCCGTTGACGAAGAACGCGCTGGGACCGGCGAGCGTCCCGCCCGCCGGGCAGGCGGTCGCGGCGATCGGGCTGAAGGCGGGCCAGTTCCCGCCCGGGGCCCAGCCGGGCAGCCGGGTGAGCGTCGTCCTGGTGCCCGCCGAGGACACCGCGACGCCTTCGACGCCGACGGCCTGGTCCGCGACGGTGACCGATGTGCGCGGTGACGGCACCGGCCAGAACACGGTGCTGTCCCTCCTTCTGCCCCAGGCCGACGCCCGCGAGCTGGCGGCGGCACCGCCCGGGCAGCTCAGCGTCGTCATGGAACACGGAGACGGCCCGTGACCCTGGTGGCGATCGGCAGCCTCAAAGGCTCCCCGGGGGTGACGACGTCGGCGCTCGGCCTGGCGGCGGGGTGGCCGTCGGGCGGGCACCCGGTGGTCGTCGAGTGCGACCCGGCTGGCGGCGACCTCCTGGGCCGTTTCCGCCTGGAGGCGGATCCGGGGCTGGTGTCGCTGGCGGCGGCTGCCCGCCACCGCGCGGGTCCGGGGCTGGTGTGGCAGCACACGCAGCGTCTTCCCGGCGGCCTGCCGGTGGTGGTCGCGCCGCCGGGCGCGGACCAGACGCGTACGTCGCTCGACCAGCTCACCCGCAAGGGGTTCGAGGTACTGCGGTGGGCGGCGGCCCGTCCCGGCACGGTGGTGGTCGCCGACTGCGGACGCCTTGACCCCGACTCCCCGGCCTGGAAGGTGACCGAGGCCGCCGACGCCCTCCTCCTGCTCTCCCGCGCCCACGACGACGCCCTCGCTCACGTGGCCGCCCGCTGGCCGGCGGTGGCGGGCCGGTCACAGCACCCGTACTTCGTCCTGGTCGGCGACGGCTACCCCACGGACGAGGTCGCGCGGGAACTCGACATCACGGTCACAGCCCGTCTTCCGTACGACCCGAAGGGCGCCGCCGCTCTGGGCGGCCGACCGGGCCGTCGTAGCGCGCCCTCCCGCTCACCCCTCGGCCGGACCCTGGCACAACTCGCCGGCCACATCGCCTCCTTGGCGGTTACCCCGCCGCAGGAACACACCACGGCCCTGCGCATCCACACCGATCCAAGAACCGTCTGGAGCGAGGTATCGAGATGACCGAAACGCCCAAGACCTACCGCGTCCTGCCTGTCGGCGGCGTCGTGCCTCCGACGAACGGACCTCGTCCGACGATGTCGCCGGGCCTGGGCGAGCGCCGCATCCAGACCGCGCCCCCGGCCGAAGCCCTCCGCCTGCACCTGCGCACCCGCCTCGCCGAACAGCTGACACAGCGTCTGCGCGCCTACGAAGAGGCCGGCCGTCCGCCGGTCCCGGACGCCGACCGCCTGGCGCTGGCCGGGAAGATCCTCGGTGACGCGGCCGAGGAACACACCCGCACGCTCCTGGCCGGCGGACGGGAGGCGCTCGCGGCGGACGTCGAACAGGCGGTCATCACGACCGTCCTGAACGAGGTGTTCGGCGCGGCGGGACTGGAACCGCTCCTGAAGGACCCCCGGATCGAGAACATCAGCGTCACCGGGGACCGGGTCTTCGTCCGCTACGACGACGGCCGCCGCGAACGCCTCCCGCCGGTCGTCGCCTCCGACACCGAACTCGTCGACCTGATCCGCAGTCTCGCCGCGCGCAGCGGGATCGAGGAACGCCGCTTCGACCGCGCCAGCCCCGGCGTCAGCTTCCAACTCCCCGGCGGGGAGAGGGCGTTCGCGGTGATGGCACTCACCCGGCGCCCGTCGCTGTCGATCCGCCGGCACCGCTTCCAGCACGCCACCCTCGCCCAGCTCCGCCACAGCGGCACCTTCGACCCCGGCCTGGAATCCTTCCTTGCCGCCCTGGTCCGGGCCCGCAAGAACATCCTGATCACCGGCGGCACGGGCATCGGGAAGACGACGATGCTGCGCGCACTCGCGGCGGAGATCCCGGCGTGGGAGCGGCTGGTGACGGTCGAGGACGTCTTCGAACTCGGCCTCGACACCGATGAACAGGCACATCCGGACGTCGTGGCGATGCAGGCCCGCGAGGCGAACATCGAGGGCCGGGGCGAGGTGAGCGCGGCGGACCTGGTGCGCTGGGCGCTGCGGATGTCCCCGGACCGGGTCATCGTCGGCGAGGTCCGCGGCCCCGAGGTCATCCCGATGTGCAACGCGATGTCCCAGGGCAACGACGGCAGCATGGGCACGCTCCACACCTCCAGCAGCCGGGGCGCGTTCACGAAACTCGCCGCGTACGCCGTCCAGGGCCCCGAGCGTCTCTCCCTGGAGGCCACCAACCTCCTGGTCGCCTCCAGCGTCGACTTCGTCGTCCACCTCGACCGGCCGCGCGGCCTGCCCGGCAAACGCGTCGTCTCCTCCATCCGCGAGATCGTCGACGCGGACGACCGGCAGATCGTCTCCAACGAGGTCTTCCGCCCCGGCCCCGACCTGCGCGCGATCCCCGGCGTCCCGCTGCGCACCGAAACGCTGGAGGACCTCGTCGCGGTCGGCTTCGACCCCGCCCACACCGACCCCCTCGCCTGGCGCCGGGCATGAACGCGCCACTCCTGGGACTGCTCGGGCTCGGAGTCGGCTGCGGCCTGCTCCTCGTCGTTCACGCATGGCGCGCGCCCGTACGCCGGTCTCGAAGACGCCGTCCGTACGCCGGGCGGTGGGCGGTTGCTGCGGCGGGGACGGGGGTCCTGGCGTGGGCGGTGACCGGCTGGATCGCGGGCGGTTTGCTCGCCGGGGCGGCCGCCTGGAGCCTGCCGCACCTCCTCGGTTCGGGTACGGCGCACCGCGAACGTACCGCCCGGATCGAGGGGATCGCGGGGTGGACGGAGATGCTGCGCGACACTCTCGCCGCCGCGGCCGGCCTGGAACAGACCATCCAAGCCACCGCCCCCACCGCACCCCACGCGATCCGCCCCCACGTGACGGCGATGGCGACCCGCCTGGAACGCGGCGAACCCCTCGTCCCCGCCCTGCGGCACCTCGCCGACGACCTCGAAGACCCGACCGCCGACCTCGTCATCGCCGCCCTGACCCTGTCCGCGCAACATCAGGCCCGCCAACTCACACCGTTACTGGGGGAGTTGGCGGTCACGGCTCGCGCGCAGGTGGAGATGCGCCACCGCATCGAGGCGGGCCGCGCCCGCATCCGTACGACCCAACGCGTGGTCGTGGTCACCACGTTCACGTTCGTCGCCGGGCTGATCCTGCTCAACCCCGCCTTCCTCACCCCCTACGACACCGCTGCGGGACAGTTCGTCCTGCTCTTGATCGGAGCCCTGTTCACGGCCGCGTTCATCTGGCTGCGCCGCATCGCCCGCATCGAGGAGCCCGAACGCTTCTTCGCCACACCCGAGGGGAGAAGCGGATGACTGTCCTGGCCCTGCTGGGCGCCGGAACCGGCCTGGGCCTGTGGGCGTTGACGGCGTGGCTGGTCCCGCCCCGACCGTCCCTCGCCGACCTCACCGCCCGCCTCAACACCACCCCCACGCCCCCGCCGCTTTTTCCCACCGAGACGGGAGGCTGGGTGGCCCGCCTCGGCAGCCCCTTCGTCCACTTCCTGCGCGCCGTCGGCCTCCCCACCCGTACGGCTGTCCAGGACCTGGCCGTCACCGAACGCTCCCACCACATCCACCTCGCGGAGAAAGCCGCCCTCACCCTCACCGGCCTCCTCCTCCCCGCCGCCCTCGGCACGCTCCTGGCCCTGGCCGGGCGCCCGCTGTCCTGGCCCGTACCGGTGGCCGCCTCTTTCACAGCGGCGACCGTCGGCTTCTTCCTCCCGGACCTCACCGTCCACGCCGAAGCCGAACGCCGCCGCACCGCCTTCCGCCACGCTCTCGGCGCCTACCTCAGCCTCATCCACATCCTCCTCGCCGGAGGCGTCGGCATCGAAGGCGCCCTCACCGATGCCGCCCGCGTCGGAAACGGCCGCTCCTTCCGCCACCTCCAACGCGCCCTGACCACCGCCCGCCTCACCCGCACCACCCCCTGGACCGCCCTCGCCCACCTCGGCGCAGAACTCCACGTCAACGAGCTGACCGAACTCGCCGCCGCCCTCTCCCTCGCCGGCACCGAAGGCGCCAAAGTCCGCGCCTCCCTCGCCGCGAAAGCCGACGCGATGCGCCGACGCGGCGCCACCGAAGCCGAGGGAAAGGCGAACGAGGCGACCGAACGCATGGCCGTTCCGGCCGTCCTGATGGCCTTCGGGTTCATCGTCTTCGTCTTCTACCCAGCCCTCATCCAGATCACCAACGCCCTGTGACCAGAAGGAAGTCGAGGATGTCCCTGCTGAACCGGTCCCTGTCCCGGGCACGGACCCTGCTGCACCACCTCGCCCACGGCGACGACCGCGGCGTGACGACCGAGTACGTCATCTGGATCGCCGGCCTGTCCGCCCTCGCCCTCGCCGTCCTGGAGATCTTCCGCCCCGAGATCGTCGCCGCGGCCAAGAGTGTCGTCCTCAAGTAGGCCCACCACCATGCCCGTTACCCAGCCGAGACACCTGCGCGGCGACAGGGGAGCGGTCACCACCGAGACGGTGATCGTCATGCCGCTGTTGCTGACCCTGGTCATGCTCCTCGCACAGGCCACCGTCTGGTGGCACGCCGTCCACATCGCCCAGACCGCGACCGCCCACGCCCTCGCCGCCACCCGCGTCGACGACGGCACAACCACCGACGGCCGCCACGAGGCCGAACACCTCCTCGATCAACTCGGCCCCGGCCCCCTGCGCGACGTACGGATCACCGTGACCCGTACGGCCGACCGCGCCGACGTACGCATCACCGGCACCGCCGCGAGCGTCGTGCCCTTCCTCCACCTGCCGGTCGACACCCACGTCTCCGGCCCGGTCGAACGCTTCCGCCCCAACGCCCAGGCGGCGCCATGAGACGACGGTGCGGGACCCGCGGCTCGGCGACGGTCGAACTCATCCTCCTGGCCCCGGTGTTGCTGATGATGCTGTGGTTCCTGGTCTACTGCGGACGCCTCACCGACACGCGCCTGAGGATCGAGGCTGCCGCTCACCAGGCCGCCCGCGCCGCCACCCTCGCACCCTCCCCGCCCCTGGCCGCCGCCGAGGCCCGCGCAACGGCTGCCACCGCGCTGCGCGACGCGGACGTCACCTGCCAGAGCATGTCCGTCAGCGTCCACGGCACCCTCACCAACGGATCCGCCCTCACCGTCGCGGTCACCTGCACCGTCGACCTCCACGACCTGACCCTCCTCCAGGTCCCCGGCACCACCACCCTCACCGCCGACTTCACCGCACCCGTCGACACCTACCGCTCGAAGGCTCTTGGGTTCGCGAATTCTGAAGTGCTGGTGAGCGGGAACCGAAGCGTGGATGGGCCCCATGAGTGAGTGCGAGTACTTGGGTTCATGCGCCTTCGGTGAATCCGGGATGGTCGATGACGTTGGTGTAACGGAGGCTGGCGGTGATGGACAGGCCGAACATGTCCTGCAGGCGCCGTGCGTCGCCGCGGCTGACCAGTGCTTCCGCGAGGATGCGGTCTTCGCGGATCGAGCGGCAGCTGACTCCCGGGCCGAGCAGCAGTTTGATCCAGCGGCGGCTGACTCTGGGCAGTTCCATGGCGCTGCGGCGGTTGACGAACAGGTGGGGGTTGGCGGTGCGTGGCCAGGTGGCGGTGCGGTAGTCGAGGTAGGCCGTAACGCGCTCGCGCACCGGCTCAGCCAAGGGGATCTTACGGCCGTCGATGTGGAGCCATCCGGCGCTGATGTCGATGAGCTTGAGGTCGCACACCTGGCCGGTGTGGAGTGCATGGAAGGCGACAAGGGCGGCGACTGCGGCGCGGGCGGGGTTGGAGGTGTCAAGCAGTGCCTTGATGGCGGCCGTTTCCACCGGCAGCGGCTCGCGCGTCGGGTGGTAGGGAATGCGCATGCGGTAGGTGGGGTCGGCGAACAACACGTGGTCCTGCTTGAGCAGTTGGAACATCGAGCGCAGTCCCTGTCCGGTGCGGGAGGGGTGTTCGGCGTCGGTCAGAACGGCGGCGACGGTTTCGCGGGTGATCGTGCGCAAGGTGGTGTGCCCCTCGGCCGCCCATCTTGTGAGGGCGGGCAGGGCCCAGGAGAAGTGCAGACGGATGGTCACGGCATTGCGGGGACGTCGACGAGGCGGTTTGCTGCGGCCGTTGACCATGACGTCGAACCAGATGCGGACCTCACCGATCATCTGTGGGGGCAGTCCGGTCAGCCGTGTCTCGATCCACCGCTCCAGGGTGCTTTCCCGGTCGTCGACGAGCAGGCCTGCTTCGTCCAGGACCGCGGCCACATGCTTGGACGTCAGGTTGATGTCGGCGAGGAACTCCAGGCTCGTCAGCGGGACGGGGGCGCCCGGGGTGTCCTGCAGGCCGAGCACGATCCGCAGTCCGGCGCGGCAGCGCATCCGCACCGGCGTGCTCCATCCCAGGCGGGCGGCGCGCTCGTCCGTGAGCTTCCACAGCCGCAACAGCAGCCTGCTGTCGGTCGGCCAGGGAAAGTCCTTCTGGCGCAGCCTGGTGTAGTCCCGTTCGACACGGAACAGCGGCCGGTGCTCGTAACGGGAGGAGATCGTGTAGTCGTCCAGGGTCCCGGGAGTCGGCAGCGGCGGCGCAAGCAGCAGCTTGTGCCGCTTCGTCATCTGCGGGGAGATGGCGAAAGCGTCGTTGCGAGCCCGCAGCTCGGCCTGCCGGGCCTTGCGCGAAGAGCCCTTCTGCCAGGTGAGTTCGGCGAAGAACAGCTGCTGGCCGTGCCGGTTGGCCTCGGCGATGTCGAAGCGGCCCAGTACAGACGCCATGCTGCGAGCTTGAGCGAAGCACAGCCGGCAGACGCCGTGCTCGCGGTGGAGATGGGTGACGGTGGCGCAGGTCCGGCAGGCCCCCTGCACGGGGTTGGCCTTGTTCCAGCTGTGACAGGCCCTGCAGAGCCACTTCCATTTCCGGGTGGTGCCCCAGGCCAGGCAGTAGCGGCAGGCCTCCACCCCCGGTTGTCCGTAGAGGTGGCAGCGTCGGCATTTGCCGGTGTTGTAGTAGTCCAGCGAGCCACAGACCAGGCACGGTGGCGGAGTGACGGGCCCGCCGGGCCAACAGCTGAAGCAGTACCCGGTGTTGGCGATGGCCTCGGGAATGGCGTGGCAGATGGTGCACAGATTGTGGACCGGGCGGGTCATAGCGGCGGCCTGGAGCGGGGGCGGCCGGACTTGGGCACGATCGCCGGAGGACTGCCCGGGTTGTCGCCAGTGGCGCGGGTGGACGGCTGCGTGTCGCGTGCCGCTGCGTCGCCGGTGGGCACCAGCAGGTCGCAGGGGGTGCAGTCCAATACGGAGCACAGGACTTCCAGATCGTCCAGGCGGATGGTGGTCGGGGTCCTGGACCACAGCATCGACATCTTGCCCGCGCTGATCTCCAGCCCGGCCTCGGCGAGGCGGCGGCGCATCTGGCTGGCCTGCCAGATGCCGGCCTCCGCCGCCTTCATCCTCAGGTTCCACTGCACCGTGCTCTCCTTCCGATCAGACCAGCAGGCGTTGGGCGGTGCGGTCGTTGGCCTGCATCCACTCGTTCTCGATGTGCTGGGTGGGCACGTGGATGTAGTGCGACGTCGTCGACAGCCAGTTGTGTCCGAGGAGGTCCTGGATCGCTTTGAGATCGACTCCTCGCTGATAGAGCGCCGAGGCGCAGTAGTGCCGCAGGCCGTGCGGGGTCAGCAGGCCCTTCCAGTCGGGCAGCCACTGGCGGACCGCGCCGGCCAGCCCCGAGCGCAGGGCGTCGGTGCCGATGCGGCAGCAGGATCCGGTGAGTTCGTCACGCCGTTCGCTGGGCAGCAGCGGGGCATCGGGGTTGGTCCAGTCGTCGTCGAACTGGTGCCGGACGTCGGTGAACCACCAGGTCATCAGCGTGTCTATGCCGTCGATGGCGGGCA
The DNA here is from genome assembly GCF_048159485.1 of Streptomyces sp. 4F14. Taxonomy (NCBI): domain Bacteria; kingdom Bacillati; phylum Actinomycetota; class Actinomycetes; order Kitasatosporales; family Streptomycetaceae; genus Streptomyces; species Streptomyces sp. 4F14. The sequence goes on along the minus strand of NZ_JBLRVY010000004.1, from coordinate 437,416 downwards.
CCAGCCGGGTCTTTGGCCCGCGTCCCCGGCTTCCCTTGGCAAACCGGACATGCAGCTTGCCCCAGGCACCCAGGTCGGGCCGCCAGTCACGGATGTCGAGCATCGCGGTCTCACGGATCCGCAGGCCGCCGCGCCGCCACAGCGAAGCCGCCAGGTAATCCCGTGCCGCCGGAAGGTACTTGCGCGCGTCGGGCAAGGCGGCACCCCACTGCCTGAACAAGCACTCGACTTCCTCGCGGCTCGGCGGAACGCGAACGAGGGAGAGGTTGGCGCGGGCCGGTCGGTTGAACTCGTCGATCGGCTGCGTCATCACGCAACCGGTCAGCGCGTGGACATCGCCCTGGTACCGGCTGATTGCGAAGTCGTAGAACCGCAGGATCGCCCGGGCGTAGCCCTGGACCGTCGACGGCTTCAGGTGCCGCTCCCGGCGCAGGAACACCAGGTAGCGGTCGGCGTCCTCTGCCCCAAGGCTCCACAGCCGGCGCCCGCCGAACCGGATGAAGTCCACCACCGCACGGCAGTTGGACTCCACCGTTGCGTCTCCCGCGCCCGTGGCCGCCAGCGCCAGCGCGTACTGATCCACGATCTCCTGCTCAAAATCCTCACCGTCGGCGGCCGACCGGAGGACGCGCGGCGACGCGAGATTCCGTACGACGGCCAGATTCATGGCTGCGTCAGTTCACGGGAAGGGTCCATGTTTCAGGAATACCGAAATCCCTTCATGATTCGAAGAGTTCCGTCACATTCCTCGCCCCCTCCGGTGAACGCCCTGACCAGGAGACGGCCATGACCTGGCGAAAGATCCCCACCCGAACCGGCGACTTTTCCGACAACGGGGGACAGGCCGTGAACGACGCCCTCCATCCCGTGCCCCGAACGGACTTGAGCCCGCGTGAGACAGGCCGCCCGTGCTGTGACCCAGACGGCCTCGAACCTCTCGACGCCCAGGGCCTGCGGCTCGTGCCCGTTCCACTCGTCGACGGGGACGTCCGCCGTGATGCCGAACACCGCCTCGTACTCCACGACCGTTCCCGAGTCCCGGGCGGCCTCCCACTCGACCGAGGACGCCTCGGCGACTGGCTTCTGGAGCGGCCCTTGAAGTTCGACCTGGCGGGTGACCCAGCCGTCGGCGGCGACCTCGAAGTAGAACCAGAGGTCTTCCTCGGCCTAGTAACTGCGGAACCAGCGGTTCATGCGGCCATTGTCCTGGAGGAACGGGAGTCAGCCGATCGTGCTGCTGAAGAACGCCCCCTACCGGCCGTGGTCGACGGCCTTGAGAGCCACCGGGACGCTCGCGACGTCGTACCGCTCCTGGTCGTGACCGATGGATGTGACACCGAGGCCATGGGGTGCGCCTGCAGGAACCCGACAGCACCGGTGACCTGTTCACCGAATCCCGAAAAGCCCACGGCAGTACGGCAGTTGACCCCCACCCCGTCGGCCCGCGAGACGCCTCCTCCCGAATCCGTCACGAGACGCCCGGCCGGAGACGCCGGCCAGGTCACCCCGTTCGTCGTCATCCTCACCGCCGCCGTTGTCATGTTCGCCGGCCTCCTCCTCGACGGCGGCCTCGCCCTCGCCGCGAAGACCCGCGCCCTCGGCGAGGCCCAGGAAGCCGCCCGCGCCGGTGCCCAGGCCCTCGACCTCACCGCCTACCGCACCGACGGCACCGTACGCCTCGACCCCGCCCAGGCCCGCACCCGCGCCCGGACCTACCTCGCCACCACCAACGACACCGGCGTGGTCACGGTCGTCGGAGACACGGTCTCCGTGACCGTCACCGTCCACCAGGCCACCCAACTTCTGCGCTTCATCGGCCTGGACACCCTCACCGTGACCGCCACCGGCACCGCCCACCCCGTACACGGCATCACCACCCCCGACCCCTGACGAGGCCCGCTCATGACCACGTACCGACACCCCGTACGCCGACGAGAGCGGCGCGGTGCCGTTCTGCTGCGCGGCCTGCTCGCCACCGGGATGCTCACGGCCCTGGCGGGCGGCATCCCCTGGGGGCTGATCCACTACATCGGTCGGCCCCTGCCGCGTACGGTCCCGACCTGGCCGGAGATCGAAGCACTCCTGCTCACCCCGATGAGCAGCACCTTCTTGCTGAACACCCTGGCCTGCCTGCTCTGGGCGACCTGGGCCGCCTTCGTCCTGGACATCGCCCGTGCTGCCGCCGAGGAACTCCGCGCCTTCCCCCGGCCGGCACTGCCGCGCACCGGACCCCTCGACACCCTCGCCGCCGCCCTGGTCGGCGCGATCCTCGTCACGGTGCTCGCACGCCCCGCCGTCGCAGAACCTCCCGCTACGACAGCCGTGTCGACGTCCTTGCAGCCCAAACAGGCGGTGACTACGCCACACCCGCCGGAGGAGCACCGTACGACGGGAACAGTCGAGGTCCGGCCGCCCCACGACGGCATCTACGACAGCCTCTGGCGCATCGCGGAGCGCACCCTCGGCGACGGAAGCCGCTGGCCCCAGCTCTACGCCCTCAACCACGATCGCCCCCAACCCGACGGCCGTGCCCTCACCAACCCCAACCTCATCCGGCCCGGCTGGATCCTTCGCCTGCCACATGACCGCCAGGCAGACCCTGCACCTCCACCTCACTCCAACACCCCCACCACACCCGTCCCTTCACCCACCCCCACGCCCACCCGAACCCCTCACGCCGAGCCCGGCATCAGCCTGCCCACCGGCGCCTACGTCGGCATCGGCCTCGCCGCCCTCGTCGCCGCAGCCCTCCTTACCGTCCGACGCCGGAGCCGCATCAACTACCGCCCGGGCAGCGGCGATCGCACGGACCTCACCCTCGCCCCGGTCGTGCGAGCCCTCCGTATCGCCCACGACGCAACAACACCCCCGGACGGCACGAACCCGCTCCGCGACGACATCGGCAACCTCACCCCACCACCTACGAACAGCCGAATCATCGGCGTGAAAGACGGCCAAGCCCACGCCCTGAACCTTGCCCACACCCGAGGCATCGGCCTCATCGGCCAAGGAGCCCCCGACGCCGCCCGAGCCCTCCTCGTCACCGCCCTCGCCGAACCCGGCACCGAACTAGTCGTCCCGGCCCCCGACGCAGCCCCCCTCCTCGGCGACCTCACCGACCACCCCGCCACCGTCCACCTCACCGCCACCCTCGACGCGGCCCTCGACCTGATGGAAGCCGAACTCCTCACCCGCACCCACACCACCCCCGACCACGACCTCATCCTCGTCGCCACCCCCCAACCCCACACCGAACCCCGCCTCCAGGCGATCCTCGACAACGGCTCCTCCCTCCGCCTCGCCGGCATCCTCCTCGGCCCCTGGCCCCCGGGCGGCACCGCCCACCTCCACTCCGACGGAACCGTCGCCGCCACCAGCACCGCCCTCGCACACCTCACCGGCACCCGCCTGTTCACCCTCCCCACCACCGACACCCAGGACCTCCTCCACCTCTTCCGCCAAGCACAACCCCCGACCGAGCAGCCGTCGGTGCTCCCGTTCCGAACACCCCACCGACATAGCACCGGCACCGAAGCCCCCAACTCCCCAGCGCCCGCCCCCGATCCGCGCCGGAAGGACAGCCCCGCCCCTCCACGACCTCCCACGGCAGCACCCGGCCCGGAACCCCCTGAAGCCGAAGACACCACAGACCCCCAACCCCCCTTACACCTCACGGTCCTCGGCCGCACCCGCCTCATCCACCACCCACCCGACGACGAACCCACCGACCTCACCCCCACCCTCACCCGCCGCCAACGCGAAGTCCTCGCCTACCTCGCCCTCCACCACGACGGCGCCCGCCGCGAAATCCTCGCCACCACCCTCTGGCCCGACGCCCCACCCGACCGCCCCTACAACACCTTCCACGCCACCGTCAGCCAACTCCGCCGCACCCTGCGCACCGCCACCCACGACACGATCACCGACTTCACCACCCACACCGATGGCTACTACACCCTCGACCCTGCCCAGATCGACGTAGACCTCTGGCACCTCCAACACGCCCTCGAAACCGCCCACCACCTCCCCGAACACGACCCCCACCGCCGCCCCGCCCTGCAACACACCATCGACCTCTACACCGGCGACTTCGCCGCAGACCTGAGTGCCGACTGGATCGAAGCACCCCGCGAGACCCTCCGTCGTAGCGTCCTCGACGCCGTGAGCACCCTGGTCCGCATTCTGCGCGCCACCGCCCCGGAAGAAGCCCTCACCCTCTTGGAACGCGCCCGCATCTTCGACCGATACAACCAGGCTATCTACCGCGACATCGCCCGCTTCCAGGCCCACCTCGCCCGACACGACGCCATCTCCCGCACGTTCGCCCTGCTCACCACGGTCCTCGGCGAGATCGACGAGGAACCCGGCAGGGAGACTCAGGACCTGTTCGAGTCCCTTCAACGGACCCGTCCCGACTTTGCACACCGTGGCGCCGGCGAACCGGAGACGCAATGATCCTGGCCGACGGCACCCGTGACTCACCAAGTCCCGCCCCCCGGGACCAGCTCCCGAGTACGCGGCACGGCCATGGGGCAGGGCCCGGTCGGGCGCCACGGAAACAGTCGCGCACCCAGTTTGCCGGACCTAGATGCGTGAGTTGCGCAGGGACTGCCACATCGCGCCGGTCAGCGCGCGCGTCGCCCGCGGGACCGACAGTTGTTCGTGCTCGCGGTACAGGGCCCAGTTGTACTGCACGAGGGAGAGCTTGTTGGAGGACAGCGATCCCGTCTGGTGGGCCCGGTACACCGCGAGCGGCTCGTCCAGGCCCCGGGCGTCAGCGCCGTCCCGCATGATCGACAGCCAGAGAGCGTAGTCCTGGCGCTTGCGCATCTCCGGCATCAGCCTCGTGCCCAGGACCTTGCGGTCGTACATGGCGGTGAGGGCACCGATGTGGTCGCGGACCAGCATTGCGCGGTAGTCCACGTGTTCCCGGGCACGGATCACCCGGCCGTTCGGGACCCAGTCGGTGCTCTCGCTGTCGTGGTCGGCGTCCATCTTGAAGTACGAGGTGAATGTCAGAGGCGCATCGCCTTCCGCGGCGAAGGCCAGTTGCTTCTCGGTCTTCTCCGGCAGCCACATGTCGTCGCTGTCGAGGAAGGCGATGTAGTCCCCGCGGGCCCGCTCGATCGCCAGGTTGCGGGCCCGGCCCGCGCCGCCCCGTTCGGGTGCCGGCTCCGGCAGAACACGCTCGTCCTGCTCGGCGAACTCGCGGAGCAGGTCCATGGAGCCGTCGCAGGACCGGTCGTCGGTGACCAGCAGTTCCAGGTCGCTGTGGGTCTGGGTGAGTACCGAGCGGACGGCCGCGCCGAGGGTGGCTGCCGAGTTGTACACGGGCATCACGACAGACACCAGGGCCACAGTGCATCTCCTTGCCGGGTCAGGAACGACGGTCCATTCAAGCACCGCGATCGATCAGGAGCTGTCATGCAGACAGTCGTCGCCGGGCAGGGCTACGTGGGGCTGAGTCTGGCTGTACGCGCCGCCGGGGTGGGACTCCGCGTCGTCGGCTACGACGTGGACCCGCGCCGTATCGAGCGACTCATCGGCGGTGAGTCGTACGTGCAGGACGTGACCGCCGCGCAGCTGTGTGCCGTGTTGGTCGGCTTCGACATCGCGGTGATCGCCGTGCCGACCCCGCTGGGTGACGGCGTGCTCCACCCCGGAGCGGCAACGCTGAAAACGCTCCCTACGTTGTTCTGCAGGAGGCGATGAGCGGTCGGCGTTCGGCGAAGGGACAGGGAGTGGTTGCTGCGGTGGTGAAGGCGTTTGCTGGTCCTTGTGAGAGGTGGGTGAGGACGCCGAGGAGGAGGGTGTGGGAGATGGTGAGGAGGGTGCCGCGTTCCTGTGCGGCGTGGTGGAGGAGGTCGGTGCATCGAGTGGCGCGGGTGTGGAGGTCGGTGAGGCTGTTGGCGCCAGGTGCGGTAGGCGGGTGGGTAGGTGGCGGGGTGTGTCCGAGGACGATGCTCGGGGCATGCCATTCGGCGAGGAGGGGGATGGCGATGATCGGCAGGCCGGTGAGGCAGGCGGTTTCGTGGGCGGTCTGGCGGGCGCGCAGGACCGGGCTGGTGATGATGGCGGCGACGTCGGCCGGGAGAGGCAGGGATTGCCGGATCTGGGTGCGTCCCGTGGGGCGTGGTGTCCGGGGTGGTGGCCTTCTGAGGCGGCGTGGCGCATGAGCCAGATGTCAGCCAAGGATCCAGCCTCCGTCGACGCGGAGGGTCTGTCCGGTGATGAACCCGGCGTCCGGGGAGGCGAGGAAGGCGACGGCGGCGGCTACGTCGGCGGGGGTTCCTCGGCGTTGGACGCACTGGCGGGCGAGTTGCCGGGTGGTCATGGCGTCGGGGTCGTCGACCACTGAGGTTTTGGCAGGGACGCGAATGGAGCCGGGGCCACGCAGTTGGAGGTGATGCCGTCCGGGCCGAGTTCGCAGGCGAAAGCGCGGGTGAGTCCTTGCAGGTCGCGGCGGCCACCGCCAGGAGCATCGCGCGTCCCCGGTCGAGCAGTCCCGTCCGGCCCGGCTCCCGGGCGGGGGTCCGTTTGGCGTGGCCGGCCAGCAGCATGCGGGTCAGCTCCTCGGTGCTGGACGTCTCGAACCACCACTGTGCGTAGTCACCCCCCGCCCGCCCGCCCCCACCGTTCACGGTCGTGATCGTGGACCGCACCGAGCGGCTGGAATCTGCGGCTGGAGCGTGCCAGCAGCTGGAGCTGGGTGGTCTTGCCGACGTTGTCGGGTCCGTTGAGGCTGAGGAAGTCCCACCCCGCGGCGGACATCACGGGTTACGGACGGGCGTGTCGAGGACCGAGAGGATCGCCCCGGTGTTGTCGGCGATGAACTGCGCCAACTGCGGCGGCATCAGGTTCAGTTCGCCGACGGCCGCCGCCGTGAACGGCACCTGGACCACCTCGTAGCCGCCCCGCTCGGGCTTGCCGAACTCGGTACCGGTGCGCGCCGTCAGGTCCATCGACACCAGACGCGCGACGAAAATGTGCTGGATGCCGATGCCGTCGTCGAGGTCGTCGGTGATCAGGCGCACGAGCTGCGCGCGGCCCACCGTGCCGCCGAGTTCCTCGAACACCTCGCGGCGCAGGGCCGCTTCGATGCTCTCGTCGTCGGCTTCGACACCGCCGCCGACCGTCACCCAGTACGGGTCCCGGCCAGGCTTCGTCCGCTTGATCAGGACAAGCTGGTAACCGTCGAGGAGGATGGCGCGGGCACTGCGCTTGACGACCGTAGTCATGGCGTGGGTTCCTTCTGTCGACCGCGAGGACAAGCCGCCCGTCGGCCGCTTGTGGCATCGGCAGTCCGGCCAGCACCTGCCGCAGCCGGGGCGCGTCCACGTTCCCGCTGTTCAGGGCCTCGTACATCGCGCCGTGCCCACGCCGGTGCTTGGCCACCAGCGTCAGGTCCACAGGCGAGGTCACCGGCCCGTCCGCGCGCAGCAACGCGTCGACGAGGTCGAACAGTTCGTCCCCACGCGCGGTCAGGCAGTCGAATAAGTCCTCCCGCAAGCGTGACGCTTGCGCGAACGCTTTTCCGGGACCGGTGTCAGGCAGCAGAATCACCTTCACGGCCTTCGTCTTGATCGGTGCACCTTGGTCGGAGCACATGATCAGACGAAGGCCGCCCCAGCGTCCGGCGAACACCCCTGTGAGTGGCCTAGTTCGAGGACGATTTCGACACCGGACCGGCCGCGGTGTCGGCAGCCGGGGATGATGCCAGCCGGCGGACCGGGCGAAGCCCTATGTGCCCACCGCGCCCCGCACGAATCTCCGAAGGTGCGTACGCACGGCGTCGGGCTGCTCCAGCCAGGGCTCGTGCCCAGCGCCCTCGATCCGCGTCAGCGGAAGATCGAGCCGGAACGCGAGTGATTCGAGAGCCGACAGAGGTCTGGGATCGGCGACCCCACCGAGGAGCTCCGCTCGCGCGGGCAGGCGCACACTCAGTTCGGCAAGGTGCTCATCGAGCGGGTCCGCGCGTGCTTCCTTGCCAAGTTCCCTGTTCATAGCCCAGTTGACGGGGCGCCGCCGCCGGGCACCCTGCGCGGCCCAGCGCCACCCCCGTTCGGGATCGGCATGGTCGGTGAACCAGGCCAGCGTGAGCAGCTCGACTTCCTCCCCCTCCGTACGGCGCGGCAACTCCTCCAATGCGCGGAGCCGCTCTTGCTGCGCGGCGGACATACGGCGGTCACGCTCCGCTCGGTCCCCCGTGCGCCAGTCACCGACGAACGGCCCGCACATCAGCAGCATTCCGGCAATCCGGTCAGGGTGCGCCAGGCAGAACCGGCTCGCCAGGTCGGTGCCGTAGGAGTGCCCGACCAGCACGGCCCTGGACACCTCCCATACGTCGAGCAACTCGGCGAGGTCGTCGACGTGCCGGGCGAGGGAATGGCGGCCCTCCCACGAGGATTGGCCGGTGCCACGCTGGTCGTACCGGTACACGGGCGCGAGGTCCGCGACCATGGGCGCGACATCGCACAGGTAATCCGGCAGCCCCGGACCGCCATGGAGCATGACCACGGGCGGCTGCCGAGTCGTGTCCCCCAGCGCCATCCAACGTAACTGCGCCCCGTCGCTCATCGACCCGAGGCCCTGCGTCTCTATCAAGGTCACCGCGGAGAACCTACCGGTGTCGCCGAGGCTCCGCCAAAGGTTACTGACTTCGGCTCGTCAGGGTGACGCTGGTTCGTCGAGGGCCAGGCCGGTGCCCGCTATGAAGCCGTCGAGGATGCCGGACCGGTACTGAAGGCACTTGAGCCGGTTGCGTACGAGTGCTTCGAGCAGGTCGAGGGCGACGACGGCGAGGTTGGCCAGGCTCCGCTTGACGTGCGCCCATACCCACTCGACCGGGTTGAGGTCGGGTGAGTAAGCGGGCAGCAGGAATACCGTCAGCCACTCATGCTCGGCGATCAGCTCGCCCATGGCGCGGGAGACGTGGGTGTTCAGGCGGTCCCGCACCAGCACGATGGGCGCCTTGACGAGCTGGTGGACGCCGTCGATCAGCGCGATGAAGTCCCGCTCGCCCATGCTGCGACGCTTGCCTTTGCCTGCGGGGTGGGTGCGCAGACGGTGGCACAGCCGGGTCCGGGAGCCGGGCCGCATGGCGATCATCCCAGCCACGGACAGTCGTCCCGAGCGTCGTCACCGTCACCCGTGGGGTGTGGCCGCGCCGGCCCCAGGTGCGTCCCCTGGGCGGTCGGCGGGTGAAGCCTGCCTCGTCCTCGAAGCAGATGTAGCCCCCACAGGCCGCCCGGGCTCTTTTACCTCCGCCCAGGTCGCCTCCTTCCACGCGGTGACGGCCTGCTCGTCGCGCTCGGCGACCCGCCGCGCGGGGACCTGCGGGCTGAAGCCGAGCCGGTGCATCAGCCTCGTCGCGCCCGAGACGCTGTAGGAGACGTGAAACTTCCTGCCGATGAGCGTGGCCACCCTCGCCGCGGTCCACACCTGGTCCTCCACCCACCCGTGCGCGGTCGGCCCCTGCTCGAGATACCTGGCGAGCTTTTCCAGACAGCGTGGCGACAGGCGACACCGGCTCCCGCTCGGTCCTCGCGAAAGCAGCTCGTCGGCACCGCCTTGCCGCCACAACTGCTGCCACTGGTAAGCCGACTTCAAACTCACGCGCAGCTGTCGGGCCACCTCGGGCGGTTTGACCTGCTGCGCGAAGAGCTCCGCCGCCTGTATCCGCACCGCTTCCCGACGTCGCCGTGCTGCAGGCGACAGCCCGCCCCCATCCGCGTATCTCACACGCCACGGACTACCGACAACACCACACCCGCATCAGCAAGTTCAGCAAACATCACCCTAACGAGCCGAGATCAGTAGCGAGGCGGGCGAGCGGCTGACTCGGTGCAGACCACTGCTCACTTGAAGAACGCCGGCCGGGCAACGGAAGAAATAAAAGATCACCCGCCGAAGAAGCGTTCGTCCGGTGTGTGGTGCTCGCCCGGGCGCGTCAGGCACGTACCCGGTCGCCCTCCTGATGGTGACGCGGTGCCCGACGTTCCGACGCCGTCGGGTGTCAGACCGAGGGTTTGGTGCGCTCCGGTTGCTGTGCGGGTGGGGACTGCTGAGGGGGGACCAGCTGCGGTTGCCCGGTTGGGGGCAGGGTGGTGCGGGTGCGGCGGTGGAAGGCGAGCAGGCCGATCAGGGCTGCCGCGGCGAACCACAGGAGCTGGATGGCGAGGTAGCGCGTGAGCGGGGCGTCGGAGAAGGCGGCTCCGGTACTGGCCTGCATGGACCCGTAGGCGGGGAGGTAGCGCACGATGGGGCTGTCGGACCCGGAGCTGTAGAGCGGGTTCTGCAGGGCGAGGTCGATGACGCTGATCATGACGATGGCGAACATGCCCTCGACCTCGCGGCGCAGCAGGGAGCCAAAGGCCACGCCTAGCGCTCCGTAGGTCAGTCCCACGCAGAACAGTGCGGTGGCAAAGAGGAGCGGTTGGTCGGGGATGCGGAACAGGCAGGTGAAGGCGGTCGCGTACAAGGCGACCACGCCGGAGGCCAAAGCGAGGGAAGTGATCTTGGCGAGGATGAGGTGCGAGCGGGGGTAGCCGGCCATGGCGAGCCGTCGGTCGAAGTGGCCGCTGGAGAAGGACGCCGCGAACATCATGAAGCCGATGATCAGGGTGACAGCGTTGAGGGCTCCGGTGATCTCGGTGAGCTGGTTGCCGCCGGGCATCAGCGTCTCGCCCGTCGCCCGTAACTGGAAGCGGACCTTGGTACTGGGGACCGACAGGAACGCGAGCGCGGTCCACACCGGGATGAAAAGGGCTACGAGCACCATGGCGAACCGGTTGCGCAGGTACTCGGTCAGCGCGTACCGGGCGGCGGTGGCGAAGAGTGTCCAGTGACGGCTCGTGGGGCGTTTCATGAGGCCCGCTCCTTGGCCCGGTCGTGCAGGAGTCCGTCGTCCAGCCGGTACAGGACGTCGAGGCGTTCAGTGTCGTAGGCGAGGTGGGAGACGACGAGGACGGAGCGTCCGTTCTCGCGCAGCCGTGTGGCCAGGTCCCAGAAGCGCTGGTAGGTGTCCCAGTCGAAGCCCTGATAGGGCTCGTCCAGCAGCAGGACCTGCGGATCGTGCATGAGGGCCAGCGTCAGATTCAGCTTCTGCCGGGTTCCGCCGCTCAGGACGCTGACCCGTTCGTCGGCGTACTCACGGAAGTGGAGCACTTCCATGCACTCCTCGGCCCTGCGCAGGTCCGCAAGGGCGTAGGCGGCCTTGAAGAAGAGAAGGTGCTGTTGGACGGTGAGGGCGTCGTTGAGGACGACCGCCTGTGGGCAGTAGCCGAACCTGCCGCCGTGATGTACCACGCCGTGGTCGGGGCGGAGTTCACCGGAGAGGATCTTCAGCAACGTGGTCTTGCCCGCACCGTTCTCACCGACGATGCCGGCCAGCGTTCCCCGGGGCAGGTCGAGCTCGACACCCCGCAGCACCACGCGGCTGCGGTAGGCGTGGCGCACATCGCGGACCTCCATCGAGGGCTTCCTCCCGGTGTCATGAACGCAGAGACGAACTGGTCTTCGTCCAACGCCTTATGAAGTGGGAAGACACGCCAACGGCCGTGATCGCTTTCGTATTTCATCCAATGCAGTGAATATCAGTGCGATCGCTACCGCTCGGGCGTCAGGAAGCCTCTAGGTTCGCTGCAATGACCCGCTCTGTCTCCACCCCCACATCTCAGGTGCCCGCACCGGCACCACGTCCCATCGCTGACGTGCTGCCCTTCGGCAGCGCACGCATGTCAGCCGGTGTCGAGAATTGGCACCTGACGGGGCACCTGCGTGACGAGGACGGCGAAGCGCATACCTGGTCGGCCAGCGTGCTGCGCCATCACGACACGCAGAACCCGGCCAGAGGGCCGGGCCACTGTGTGTACATCGCGCACCACGGCCCGGCGGGCCTGTCATACGGCACATGGATCACGCCCCCTGCCTTCAAGGCGCTCCGTCAGGCGATCAGCTCGGACCAGAGCATGGATCCGCGGGTCCGCGCGGCGATGACCGAGGCCCTGGCGCAGGGCCCCTTTCTCCCCGACCGCTTGCTGCCGGAGCCGGTGGCGGAGAAGCCCGGGACGCTGGATCTCACCGCGGGCGATGTGATGGCGCTGCGTCGGAAGGACGACGGGAGCTTCCACCTGGTCTTCCAGGAGCAGGCACACTTCGACCTGCTTCTTACTCCCCTCAAGCCGGTGGTGCCGCAGTTCGATTGCGCGGCCTCCATCGCAGAGGGCCCGGCCGAGCTCACCTCGTCCGTCCTGCCACGTTTGGAGGCTTGCGGCACGCTGCTCACCAGCGACGGGACGGCAAAGCGGGTAGCGGGCCAAGCCTGGTTCGACCACGGCTGGGGCGCGATCCCTACCGGCGGCGCGCAGACGCTGGGTCCGTCGAACCTCGACAGGGGGTGGGCCGGCCTGCACCTCGACAACGGCTGGGACATCAGCGTCCTTCACATGAGCACCGGTGACTCCAGCTCGGTCGACTGCCCTTCGGTCCTCGCGTGGGCGACCGCCGTCGCCCCGGACGGCAGCGTCAGCCATCACGACCTGAGCTGGCAGCCGACCCGGCACTGGACCTCTCTGGCCACCTACAACACCTATCCCACCGCGGTACGGGTTCACGTTCCGGCACTCGACCTGAACGTCGAGCTCACCGCACCCGCCGCCGCGCGGGAAATCCGCACCCTCACCGTCGGCCGCGGCTTCTGGGAGAGCCCCGCCACCGCCCGCGGCACCATGCAGGGCGCTTCCGTGAGCGCCATGGCCGTCCTGAAGACCCTGCCCGACAACACGATCGGTGACTTCGAGCGCTACATGCGCCGCAGCCACGGCATCGCCCGGGCGGAAGCCGCAGCCGTCTACCCGGCCACTCCGGCCGACACCGCCGGCGTCGATCTCCTCGCGGGAACACACGACGGCACACTCCTGGACGCCACGGCCCACGCCCGGCTCCACGAGGCCCTCGCCGCGCCCGTCCTGCACCTGCTGAACACCTCAGGACGCTCCTGGCGCCCCTTCGTAGCGACATCGGTCCTGTGTCTCCTGGACACCGACCCCGAGCCCTACCGCCCGCTCAGCGCGGTCACGGAACTCCTGCACACCGCGGCACTGATCATCGACGACATCCAGGACGGCTCCCCCACCCGGCGCGGACTGCCCAGCGTCCACGAAGTCTTCGGCACCCCCGCAGCGATCACCGCCGGGACTCTCGGCTACTACACCTTCGACCCCCTGCTCCAACGCGTTCCCCAAGCCGACGCGGGCACGATGCTGCGCATCTACCAGGTCTACCTGCGCGCCATGCGCGCCGCGCACGCCGGACAGGCCCTCGACCTGGCCGGATACCGCATTACCTTCGACAGCGCCGTCGAAAGCGGGAACCCGGGCGCGCTTCTCGAACAGATCCGCACCACCCACCGACTCAAGACGGGCATGCTTGTGCGCAGCACCGCCGAGATCACAGCGATTCTCGCGGGCGCAGACGACGCACAACTCGGTGCGATCTGCCAGTACTTCGAGACGATCGGCGTCGCCTACCAGATCAGCGACGATGTCGCCGACCTGTACGGCATGTCCACCCCCGACGACTACCGGCAGGGCATCTTCGTACGCCCGCCCGCCCGCGACCTGGCCAACGGCACGGTCACCTACCCCGTGGCCCACGCCCTCGCCCTCCTCGACGCGGACAACCGCCGACGCCTGGCCACAGCCCTTCACGCCCGCACCGAAGCCGACGCCGCCCAGGCGGCCGAACTCCTGATGCACAGCGGCGCCCTGGAGGTGTGCCTCACCGAAGCCCGGGACCTGGTCGACCGGGCCTGGGACACCCTTGACCCACTGCTCCCGCAGACGCTGCACAAGGCGATGGTGCGCGCTCTCGGCTGGTACACCGCCCAGCGCGGTCCCGGAAACGATCACATCCCGACCGAGCGGCCCACACCAGGTTCCGGCTGCGCCTGACCGCGAGGCCGCCGCGAAAGCCGCAGCAGTCCGGGCGCCGTTCGCGTGGCACTTCTTCTTGCCGTGCCAGCACCGCGCACTGTCACCGGACTTGGGCTGGGGCTGGGATCGCTGATCTCGACCGGTCTACCGGGCAGACCTTTGGGTCACCTGCATGCGCAGTCCGTTCGGGGCCAGTGTGATCGCCAGGGAAGGGCGAATGCGGCAGCCGGGAGTTGGGGTCAGACGCCAGCGGGCTGTGATGGTGGCCAGGGCGATGGTGGCATGAGTCATGGCGAAGTCTTCGGCGATGCACTTGCGGGCGCCGCCCCCGAAGGGGAGGAAGGCGTGGCGCGGTGGCTGTGGACGCCGTTCGTGGTCCCAACGGTCGGGATCGAAGCGGTCGGGGTGCTCGTACAGGTCGCGCCGGCGGTGAATGACGTAGGGGCTGTAGACGATGGTCATTCCGGCGGGAACGTGATGGCTGCCCAACCGGGTATCGGCGGTGGCGGTGCGGGGTACCAGCCAGGCCGGCGGGTACAGGCGTAGCGCTTCCTTGATGACCCGAGCGGTCAGCGGTGGGCGGGGCAGGTGATCAACATCTGCCCCGGCGCCCGCAAGGACAGCATCGACCGCGGCGTGGACTCGGTCTTCGACCTCTCGATGCTGCGCCAACAACAGGAGTGCCCAAGCCAGCGTGGTGGCAGTGGTATCTGTCCCTGCCAAGTAGAAGGCCGTGAGCTGGTCGATGATTTCTCGGTGGGTGAAGCTCTGGTCTCGGGTCTCTGTTCCTGCGGAGGGCCGGACGGCCAAGAGGGCGGAAAGCAGATCTCCGGGGTCTGTCGGCGCTCACGTAATGGGGCTCTGGCGATGATCACGTGACGTGCGCTGGTCGGTGTGTCGTGCGGGCGAGACCCCAGGGTCCGCAGGTCATGATGTCCGGCGTGCATATCGCTGAGCGTTGACGGGCTTGTGCCGCAGTTCGCGGCGGTGACGGTGGAAGGCGTCGACCAGGATGGGGACTTGGTGACGTTCCGGGTGCGGGCGAAGGCGGTCGGTGCGGCGTGCTCCGGCTGCCGCAGGCGCTCGTTACGGGTCCATGCGCGCTACCAATGTCAGCTCGCCGACCTCCCGCTCGGCGGCCACAGAGTGCGGGTAGTCGTGCGTGTTCGCCGGTTCAAGTGCGCCAACTCCCGATGCGCGCAGTCCACGTTCTCCGAGCAGATCCCGGGGCTGACCACGCCGTTCGCCCGCCGCACCCCGCCACTGACCAGGCTCTGACCAACGTTGCTCTCCCGCTGGCCGGCCGTCCTGGATCCAGGCTCGCGGAACGACTCGCGATGCCGTGCTGCCGTGACGTGCTGATCCGGCTCGTCCGCGCCCAGCCGTTGCCCGAGGCCGGGCGGATCACGGTACTTGGCGTGGACGATTTCGCAGTCCGCCGCCGCCAGTCGTACAACACCATCTTGATCAACATGGACGACCACAAGCCCGTGGACGTGCTGCCCGATCGCGAGGCGGACACGCTCGCGGCCTGGCTGCGCGAACACCCCGAAATCCAGGCCATGTGCCGGGACAGGGCAAGTGCGTATGCCGAGGGCATCCGTTCAGGCGCCCCGCAGGCGACCCAAATCGCAGACAGGTTCCATTTGTGGAAGAACGTGTGCGAGGCGGCGGAGAAGACCGTGGCCGCCCACCACCGCTGCCTGCGCGAAGCCGCCGCGGCCCCGGTCGAGCCTGTGGCGTCGGAGCCTGTCAGTCCTCTCTCTAGTTACGACATGAACATGACTCTGTCGGGGATCTTGGTGCGGGCGGAGTCAAGTGCCCAGGGTTCGCCAGGACTTCGGATGCGGGATCTCGTGTTGGTCGAGGTAGTTCTGGAGGGCAGTCGGCTGGCGGGGGCTGGGGGCTTCCTCAGCCGGCGGCAATCCGCTGAGGCGCTCGATGTTGACGGCGATGGCTGTCAGAACGTGCTGGACGTGAGCTTTTCCCTGCGCTCGGTAGCGGCAGTGTCGTATGCCGTGTCCGTGGGCGAACTCGTTGACCGTGCTCTCCACTCCGGAGCGGACCGCGTAGCGGGCCTTCCACTCGGGTGTCTGCTGCTCGGCGCGGACGCGGAGTTGCAGGTCGCGGAGCTCTCGTGGTGGGAATCCCACGGTGCGGGCGTCGTCGGCGGTGCTGGTGCACTGGGTGCGGGTCGGGCAGGGGCGGCACTGGCTCTTGGTGAACCGGGCCACGATCAGCGGGGCCGCGGTGGGCGACGAGGTTGGATAGGGACCGTGCCAGCCCGCGCTGACCTGTCCCTGGGGGCAGGTGACCTGCTGCTTATCGTAGTCGATGTGGAAGTCGTCCCGGGCGAAGCCCGCGTTCTGACGGTGCTGGCGGGTGGGGTTGCTCTTCAGCGGTCCGGAGACGGTGACCTGGTGTTCGCGGGCGGCTTGTTCCAGGTGGGGCAGGGAGGTGTAGCCGGCGTCGACCAGGTGCTCGGCGGGGAGCAGTCCGCGACGGGCGAGACGGGTGTGGATGCCGGGCAGGACCTGGCTGTCGTGGGCGGTGGCCGCGGTGGTGGCGACATCCGTGATCACGTTGGGGCCGTCGGCGGTGCAGGTCTCGGTCAGATGAGCGGCGAACCCCTTCCAGCTGATGATGTGCCCGTGCCGCGCGTAGCGGGCCGAGGTGTCGTAGGGCGAGACGATCGCCCTCGACGACGGCGGCAGACCCGCCCCGCCCTCCTTCTCGGCGGTGCGCCAGCGCAGGTGTCCTGCGGCATCACGGTGATAGTTCTGCACCATGATCTGCCGCAGAGCCCGGACGCGGGGGCCGGACATGCGGTGAGCTCCGTGGCAGTGGAGGTGTTTCAGGAGCCGGACGGCGTCGTTTCCGGTGGCAAGAATCCTGGTCATGGGCTTGGTGGGGTTCTTGCCCAGGCGGACCGGCCGGCCGTAGCGCAGCCCCCAGCCCTCGTCGACCAGCCCGTCCAGCAGGTGAGGAGAGATGCCTGCGACCTCTTCGAGCGCGGCACGGACCGCCTCGGTGACCAGCTCCAGACGGGTCAGGTCCCGCACCGCGGCCAGGACGTGCGTGGTGCGTGGTGCGCTCACGGACGAGATCTGCCCCCTTCAGGCGCGCGAGTGCGAGGTCGAGAAGGCGGTCGGCGCGGCCGTCCTCGGCGAGACGGTCGCGGAAATCGGCCAGCACACTGTGGTGGAATCCGGGGTCGTCCAGCTCCATGGCCAGGGCGTACTTGAAGTCAATGCGGCAGCGGACCGACTCGGCGGCCTGCCGGTCCGACAGACCGAGCACGAACTGCAGCACACACACGGTGGCCAGCTGAGCGGGCGACAGCCCCGGACGCCCGTCCCGCGGGTACCAGTCGGCGAAGTCCTCGTCGCACCACAGCCCGTCCAGCCGGTCCCGCACCCATATCGCCGTCGTGCCACCCGGGTTGCTCACCCGCGCGACCCGCGCAGTCAGAGACGGGACCTGCTCACCGGAACGAGGGCGAAGGGACAACGGACACCTCGACAGCTTCATCGGCCTGAACTGTCCCGAGCATGCCCGTTGACCATGCCGCCGCACCGGGAAACTCCAAGATCCCCGACAGAGTCAAGGACAGAGGCTGGCCCTGAGCCTCGCATGACACATTGACGGCACCTCGCGAGGCAGCGGTGACTGGGGCCCTTTGTGCGCGCGAGCCGCTGCGCAGACGCCGTCGGGCCGGGCGTCTCAGCCCGGTGTGCTCGTCGTCATGAGCTGCTGACTCGCCGTGGTGGCCGGTGGCCCGTTCGACGGCTCCGGGGATCCACCGGCGTGAACCGCCGGTGGATCCCCGGAGCCGAAGTGGCAGCTCGGACGCGGCCGGGCCGCAGCGAGGCGCCGGCCGCTGGTGGTTATGCCGTGCCGCAATCCGACAGGCTGTTGGTGTTGGTACGGATGTGGCCGCCCCAGATGTAGCCCGCGGTGTTGGCCCACTGGACCCCAGTGCGCCCGGGCCGCTCGATGCCGAGAACCATCCGGTTGCCCAGGTTGTCGTTGATCTTGCAGATTCCGGCCACGTCATCACCCGCCCACGAAGTCCCGATCCGCGGGGTGCTCAGCCCCGGACCGGAATACAAGCCGGTTTCGATCGTGCGGAGGCCCTGTCCGTAGCCGTCGCACGACGGCAGGTTGCCGGTGTCTGTCTCCCTGATGTCGGGGTCGAAGACGTAGCCGGCGGTGTTGGCCCACTGGACCCCGGTGCGCCCGGGCCGCTCGATGGCGAGGAGCATCCGGTTGCCGACACTGTCACGGGTCTGGCAGATGGCGGCGACGTTGTCGCCCGCCCACGCTGTTCCGACCCGCGGGGTGCTCAGACCGGGACCGGAGTAGACGCCGGTGTCGATCCGAGGGGTGACTCGCCGCCCGATGCCGAGGAGTTGAGCGGCCGGTGCCGCTTTCGCCTCGGCCGTCTCACGCACGGTGCGGCTTCCGGGGCTGTCCGCTGCCGGTGCGGCGGCGGCGCCCAACGTCACAGCCGCACAGGCCGCAAGGACGACGGACAGGGGTTTTGAGATGCGCATGATGGTTCCCTTCTGATTCGATGCCCGACCGACAGCCGTCGTGCGTCCCACTGGAATTCGGTGGTCCGGTGCACGCACGCCGTCGGCGCTGAAAAAGCGATATTCCTGCCGGGCAGACTTGGCGTTCCCCTTTTTTCATCCTGCCGAACGAAATTCCCATTCGGCGGAATTCTGAATAGATCCTCCCTTGCGGCAGGACCGATTGTTTCGGAAGCGGCTACGGGGGCGAGGGCGCGACAGATGCGCGGTCTCCCGAACCGGGCTTTCAGCAGCTTTTCGAACTGCTCGTCGAGGTCGGCCTCACCGCGCATCCCGGAGGAGGGGTCCACCGGCCGTTGCGGACGGCCGGCCCGGAGGCTGCGCCCGCGATCAGCCTCATACACGCATGCCCCCCTTTGTGCCGCATCCGCTCGCGCCCGGTTATCCCTTCATCCCCTTCACCTGCTGCCGACGGCGGAGGTAGTAAGCGACAGTGACCACGCCCAGCAGCGGCCCCCAGGCCAGCATCGGTGCGTAGGCCACGGCCATGATCACGCCCGCCAGCCCGTTGGGGGAGTCCTGAATCTCCTGCTGGGTCATGTCAGGGGCAATCCACTCCTGGACGCCCATGACGCTGAGAAAGGTGACCCCGAGCGCGCCCAGGGCAGCCGGCACGACCGCTGCCATGACCGGGACCGTTCTGCCACCGAGGAAGGGGATCCACCGTGGCACCACTTCTCCCCATGGCTGCACGAGCCCGAGCGTCAGCAGCGCCAGACCCTCCGCGATGGCGCTGAGCACGATGACATACAGCGTGATCCAGCCGGGACCGTCGTACAGCTCGGCCATCTCCCCGTGAAAACCGACGGGGATCCCCGCCCCGAGAGCCAGCCGCCACAGCCCGGAGGGCAGGGCGGTGAACGGCACGGCGTGGGCTGCCCACACGGCCCAGCGCGGCACGGTCGCCTTGAAGTTCCCGGGAAGTGGGATACGTGGTGAAGCGGTCGTCGTCACGGCACGGCCTTTCCTGTCTGCGCTGCCGGAGTTCACCGGAGCCGGCGTGTAGAGACCAGCTTCGGGACCGGGCACCGGGAGCCGCCATGTGCCGATCGGGCTGTTCCCGCCGTTGACGTACGTGCCCATATGCCGTTCGGCAGGGGGCGGTTCGGGAGCGCGGTCCGTAGAGTGGGGACATGCGCACGAGAGCTGAGCGCTTGCGCGCGGGGCGGGAGAACATCGGTGTGGCCGTCGTGTGTGCGGTGGCCCTCGCCGGCGTCGGGACCGCGCCGGCGTTCGGCCCTCTGGTCACGGTGCCCGCCGCGTTCGCGTCGGCGAGCGCGGTCGGTGTGCTGCTTCTGCGGACCCGTACCCGTCGGAGGCTCGCTGCCCTCACCTGTGCGGCCGGTCTCGTTTCACTGGCCGCCACCGCCGCCGTCCCGCTGTTCGGAGAACGGCAAGAAGACGCGGGAACCGGGGGCGGCTGGCTGCTCGCGGAGTCCGCAGCGCTGCTCGTCCTGACCGCCCTGACGGTACGAGCAGCGCGCTCCGGCCGGCACGTCGCCTCAGCGGCGGTGGCCGCAACGGCCGTGCCGGTGACGCTGACGCGGTTCTGGTCGGGGCCTCCCAGCCTCGTCGCCCTCGCAGGGAGTGCCTTCTGGGTGCTGCTCACCCTGCTCGCCGCCGCGGTCGGGCTCTACCTGCGGTCGCTCGACGACGGACGGATCCGCTCCGTTGCCGAGGGCCGCCGTGCGCAGCGCCTGCAACTCGCCCGCGATCTGCACGACTTCGTAGCCCACGACGTGAGCGAAATGCTGGCGCTGGCCCAAGCCGGGCAGTTCCTGGCCGAACGGGATCCGCGGAAGACATCACAGACAGCACAGGCGGACATGTTCCGCCGTATCGAACAGGCGGGGTTGCAGGCCCTGGCGTCTTTGGACCGGACGGTGCGGATGCTTCACGACGACGTCGACGGAAGGGCCGGGGGCGTGTACGCGGGCGGGGACAGGGACCGGGAGCCGACCATGCGTACGCCGCTTCCTGACCTGGAGCAACTGCCCGAACTGGTCGCGCGTTTCTCCGCCTCCGGCACCGCGCGCGTGGACCTCCATATCGACCCCGAGCTGCGGGACACCGCGCGGCGGGACGTGACCACGACGGCCTACCGCGTCGTCGTGGAATCGCTCACGAACGTACGGCGTCACGCCCCGGCCCCACGCCTGGTGGATGTGGCACTTCGCCACGACGGAGGGGCACTGGTGGTCACGGTGACCAATGACGCACGCTCCACGACCGCACCCCCGGCGATGGGAGACTGCGGGGGCAGGGGCCTGCGCGCACTGACCCAGCGGGTCGAGGCGATCGGCGGGGCCCTGTCCGCCGGTCCCCACGATCCGCCGGGGTGGCGGGTAACCGCCGTCCTGCCGCTGACCTACTGCGACGGGGACGGGGGCGGGGCCGGGTGAGCGGATCAACCGGACCGACCCGGCTGCTGATCGCCGACGACCAGGAGAACATCCGCGGCGCCTTCCGGATCATCCTCGACGCGCAACCCGACATGACCGTGATCGCCGAGGCGGGCGACGGCGTCTCGGCCGTCGAGCAGGCCCGCGTTCTGCGACCGGACGTCGTACTCGCCGACATCCGGATGCCCCGGCTCGACGGTCTCGAAGTCACCCGGATCCTGGCCGCACCCCAGGAGGGCGAACCGATCCGTGTCATCGTGGTCACGACGTTCGACCTCGACGAATACGTCCACACCGCGCTGCGCAACGGTGCCTGCGGGTTTCTGCTCAAGCGCTCGGGTCCCGCCCTGCTCACCGAGGCTGTGCGCGCCGCCATGGCGGGTGACACACTCATCAGCCCTCAGCTCACCGTGCGCCTGCTGCGCGACCTGGCCACGCCGCCGCCGAGCCCTCACCGCGATGCCCTCGACCGGCTCACCCACCGCGAACAGGAGATCACCCGCCTGGTCGCCCAAGGCCGGACCAACGCCGAGATCGCCTCCGAGCTCTTCATCGCCCCGGGCACCGTGAAGAACCACGTCGCGGCCGTCCAGCGCAAACTCGGCGCCCGTAACCGTGTGGGGATCGCCGCCTGGGCCTGGGAAACCGGCCACGCTGTGCCCTAGAGGGGAGTGCGGGTGGGCCTGCCGGTCGCGTCCGTCATCCAGGGAACGGGAAGACCGCGCCGTGCAGCGTGGTGTCGGTGGACGGCCGCCGGGGTTCGGGCGTGATCTGGATGGATGTTGCCGAGAAGACACGGTCCGCGAGCGTCCGCAGGGCGGCGTCGAAGGATGTGCTGGTGGCGCCGTGGTGTGCGGTCAGCGTCAGGGTCCGGCGGGAGGAGCAGTGCACGCCGGGGGCGATCTGGGTACCGGGCCGGTACCCGATGTTTTCCAGGAGCCAGCCCGCGCTGGCTCGCAGCTTGCCGCTGTGAGAGCGGTTGACGGGGCCGCCGGCGGCCCGTACGGCTTGGGCCTGTTCGCCCGTGATGAGGGGATTCAGGAAGACCGAGCCCGCCTGGCGGGAGTCCGGTCCGCACGTGGACAGGGACAAGCCGCGGTTGTCGCGGTCGGTGAGTACGCCGTGGGCTGCTTCGTTGAGCGGTGGCCGCACGCCCAGAGGAACGCCCAGCAGGTCGGCGAGGTGCGGGTAGGAGACGGGGGCGGCGTAGGTGGCGCGGGTGAGGACGAGGGTGATGGTGAGGATCGTCCATCGGCCGGGTTGGTTCTTGAAGATGCTGGTGCGGTAGCCGAAGTCGCAGTCGACGGGGGACAGTTCGACACGGTGGCCGCGGTGCCAGTCGTAGGCGGTGAGACGGGTGAGGGTGTCGGACATCTGCTGGCCGTAGGCGCCGGTGTTCTGGACGGGAGCGGCGCCTGTGGTTCCGGGGATGCCGCCGAGGTATTCGATCCCGGACAGGCCCTCGGCGACGCTGAACGCGACGAGGTCGCACAGCGGGTGTCCTGCCTGGACGGTGAGCTCCACGTGCTCGTCGTCGAGGGTGCGCGGCTGGATGCCGTGGGTGGCGATGCGGAGGACCGTTCCGTGGAATCCAGCGTCGGCGGCGATGGTGTTGCTGCCGCCGCCGAGAACGTACAGGGGGGCCGGGCTGCGGTGGATGTCTCTCGTCAGGTCGGTCCAGGTGACGGGGTCCTGGTGGGTGAGGATCCGGTCGGCGGGTCCGCCGAGACGCAGTGTGGTGTGGCCGGACAGCAACTCACCCATGGGGTGCCTCCGTGTCTCAGGTGGCGGTGATGGTCTTGAGCGCGAGGACCCGCAGTGGTGCGATCTTGGTGCGGGCGTTGCCGCCGTAGACGGCGTTGGTGCAGATGACGAGGTAGCGGCCGCTCTCCGGCGCGAGGTAGAGGCTCGTGCCGGTGAACCCGTGGTGGTAGGCGACGTGTCCGCCGGCCGCGAGGATCCAGGACAGGCCGCGATCCAGGCCGGGCTCGATCGGGGCGTGGGGGACAAGGCTGGCGTGCAGCCATCCGCCCAGGCCGTGCTCGTCGCCGTCCGCGTGTGCGGCCAGGAGCCGCTGAGCGTAGACGGCGAGGTCGGCGGGGGTGGAGAACACCCCTGCGTGGCCGGCGATGCCGCCGAGCAGGCCGGCGTTGTCGTCGTGCGGGGCGCCCCAGGTCCTCGGGGCGCCAGGGATGCGCTGCTCGGTCGGGGCGACCCGAGGGGTGCGGGCGACGGGCCCGTACACGGTGGTGTTCATCCCGAGTGTTCCCCACAGGTCCGCGCCCAGCTGGTCGAGGGGGCGGCCGTGGATGTGGGCGAGGGCCAGGCCGAGCAGGATGTAGCCGCGGTTGATGTAGCGGTGCCGGCCCGGGGCGACTTCGAGCGGTTCGCGGCACAGGAGTTCGTGCAGCGGCAGGTCGGCGCCGCGGTAGTGGTCGAGGCGGGTGGAGGCACGCAGCCCGGAGGTGTGGGTGATGAGCCGGCGGACGGTCGCCTCGCCGCTGGGGGTCTCGCTGTTCATCGGCGGCAGGACGTCGCGGATCGGGGCGTCGAGGTCGAGCAGGCCGGCATCCAGGGCCTGGCCGATCAGGGGCCAGGTGGCGACGACTTTCGTCAGCGAGGCGATGTCGTAGAGGGTGTCCTGGCCGGGTTCGGTGTCGCCGCACTCGGGAGCGACTTGGCCAGCACTGAGGAACTGGGGCCTGGCGTTGGTGGTGCCGTAGGCGATGACGCCGCCGGGGGTGGCGCCGTCGGCGACGACCTGGTCGAAGGTGTCCCGGAGGCGGGTGGTGTCATCGGCGGTGAACGGGACGGGCATCAGGGGCCTCCGGGGATGGTGGTGATCGCGGCTCCCAGCGTGGCCAGATGGGGCAGCAGGCGGGCGTAGCCGCGCCGGAGACGGAACATTCCTCGGATCGTAGAGGCGCCGTCGGCGGCGAGTGCGGCGATCAGCAGCGCGGTCACCGCACGGATGTCCGCGGCCTCCACCTCGGCGCCGCGCAGCCGGGCCGGTCCGCGGACGCGGAGGACCGAGCCGGTGGCGGTGATGTCGGCGCCGAAGGCGCACAGGCCCTGGACATGGGTGTCACGACGGGGGTAGATGCGCTCGCCGATCACCGAGATGCCGTCGGCGAGGGTGAGCATCGCGGCCAGCTGCGGCGCGGTGTCGGTCGGCAGACCCGGGTGCGGGCCGGTCGCCGCCTCAGTGGCCCGAAGCGGCCCGTCAAGGCGTGTCCGCACGCCACCGCTCGGATCGTCGGCCAGGGTGATGCCCGCTTCGGCGAGGGCGCGGGTGAGGCCGCCAGGGAAGCCAGAGGCGGTGATGTTGTCGAGGTGGACGCTGCCGCCGGTCGCGGCGGCGGCCATGACCATGGTGGCGGCCTCGATCCGGTCCCCGGCCACCGCGAACGTGCCGCCGGCGATCCGGTCGCTGCCGGACACGTGCAGGCCCTCCCGGTCGACGTGGACGAAGGCGCCCCGGTCGGCCAGGAAGCGCGCGGTCTCGGTGACCTCCGGCTCGATCGACGGGCGGGTGATCAGGCTGGTTCCGCGGGCGCGGGCAGCCAGCAGCATCGCTGTGACCGTCGCCCCGAGACTTGGCCCGTACGGCGTGTTCACGTCCACGGTGAACGCCCTCACCCCGTGGACGCACCGAGCGCGGATGCCGGTGTCGCTCGCGATGACCTCGGCGCCTGCGGCCTGCACCGCCGCGAGGTGCCGGTCGATCAGGCGGGGGCAGAACGCGTCGCCGCCGGGATAGGGGAAGGTCACCTGCCCGGTGCGGGCCAGCACCGCGGCGGCCAGCACGGCGGTCGTCCGGACCCGGCGGCCGAGTTCCGGATGGATGACCGGGCGGATGGTGCCCGGCGGGGACACCGTGAAGCATCCGCCCCGGGTGTCGACGCGGGCGCCGGTGCGGCGCAGGATCTGCGCGCACACCCCGGTGTCGATGATGTCCGGCGCCCCGGACAGGACCACCGGGCCGTCGGCAAGGAGCGCGGCGGCATACAGGTGCAGGGCGATGTTCTTGCTGCCCTGGACCGGGACACGGCCGGACAGCGGGCGTCCGCCGATGACCTGCACGAGGGCGGTGTCTATGGTGTCGCGGGCGGGTGCGGTGGCCACGGCTTTCACCGGACCCGGGAGCCGGCGGGCAGGAAGCCCCCGATGTGGTCGCGGGGGTAGACCACAGTGCCCGGCCCGATCAGGGTGCCCGGCGCGAGGACGGTACCGGCGGGCAGCGCCACCTCGTCCCCGACAATGGCGCCGAACTTCGTCTGGCCGGTGGAGATGCGCTGCCCGTCAAGGTTGACGGTGATCTCCTCGATCGCCGGTTCCGCGACAGGGCCGCAGTCACACCGCAGTCCGGTGGCGGAGCAGAACGAGCCGATGTTGACGCGCCGTCCGATCACCGAGTCGCCGACGAAGCTGGGGTGTTTCATGAAGACGCGCCCGGCCAGCAGGCTGCGGGTGACCTCCGCGCCGAACCCGATTCGGCAGCCGGGCCGATCACGCTGTGGTCGCGCACCAGCGCGCCGGCCGCCACCACGGCCCCCGCGCAGACCAGGACCGGACCGATCACCTGGGCTCCCGCCTCGATCCGGGCCCTCGCCTGGACGATCACATCGCCGTGGAGCAGGGCGCCGTCCTCGACCACACCCTGCCCCTCGCGGAGCTGCTCGCCCCCGGCATCGAGGTCGGCGGCCATTGCGGCCTTGATACCGAAGACGCTGGAGCAGCCCTCCAACAGGCGGGCGACATACGGCCCGAGGCACTCGGAGCGGAAGTAGTAGTCGGGGGCGAGTCGGGCGTCGACGGCCGGCGCCGTGGACGGGACGGGATTCGCGAACTGCATCAGGACCTCCCGGAATCACGGCGGCCCGTGGCTGCGGGCCGTTCGTTCTCGAAGGTCGGCGCTACCGCCCCGACAGCGGGAGGGGCGCTGCCCTGGCCTGCAAAGCCGTTTGCATCGCATGCAAGCGGCCTGTCGGCCGCGCAGTTCCCAGGACTATGGTGAAGGCGGCGCAGCCTCGGCTACCGGCGGAACGGGGTACAGATGCGGTCAACGGATCACGAGCGCCCCTCGAGGTTGGAGTGAAGCCCGGGGAACTGGTGCGGCAGATCCGGCAGGCGAAGGGGTTCACTCTTGCCGGGCTCGGCAAGCTGACCGGATACTCCGGGGCTCAGGTCTCCCGGTACGAGCGCGGCATCTCACCGATGACGGACATCGACGTACTGCGCCGCTGCGCCGACGCCCTCGAACTCCCGCACCAGGCATTCGGCCTCGCACCGCCCGCCCCCCGGCCGGACGTTCGACATGGTCAGCCGGTCGACGCAACCAGCGTTTTCCCCCGGCTGCCTGCCTCTCAGGTGGGAAGATCCGGTTGGGAGGACGGTGACGACCCGGTGCGCCGACGAAAGCTGCTCACAAACCTGGCGGCCACAGCCGCTTCGGCTGTCGGCGCCCCACTCCGCGGGAGCGGCACCGCGCAGGCCGACGAGGCGCCGCTCGGAGAGCTGCTGGTCGCCCGACTGCGGGACGCGATGCTTGGACTCGGCCCGGCCCTCGCGACCCCTCCGGCTGACAAACTGGCAGCTCACTTCACCCGCGCACTCGCCGACTTCGACGCCTGCCGCTATGCATCCCTCGCCGTCCGCCTGCCGCGCCTGATCCGCGCCGGCCACGCGCTGACCGCTCCCGACGGCGACACCGCGCAGTACGCCTTCCTCGCCAAGAGCTACCTACTGGCGACGCGCATGCTCGTGAAACTGGACGAACAGCAGCTCGGCTGGATGGCGGCCGACCGCGCGCGACAGCTCGCCGAGGCCGCTCAGGCCGTCCTTGCCGTTGCCGAATCCGCCCGCCAACTCGCTGTTCTGGCCCGGAAGGCAGGCTGGCATTCCGAGGCACTCTCGATCGCACTGTCGGCCGCCGACCACCCGGACCTACGCCGCACCGGACCGGCCGGGACTGCGGTACGCGGCCTTCTCGTGCAGAGCGCCAGTTACACCCTCGCCCGCAGGGGCGACCGGGACGGGATGCGGGAGCTGACCGACGAAGCCGCCGCCATCGCCAAGGAACTCGGCGGCGGAACCCTCCTGCGCGACCACGGCGGAGGCTTCAGCCCACTCACCGTGACACTGCACAGAATCAGCGCCGAGAACCACGCCGGCGACCCCCTGGCGGCGCTCGCCGCCGCCCGCTCGATCTCCCTCAAGGCGCTGCCCAGCGGCGAGCGCCGCTCCCGCGCGCTCAGCGATATCGCCGTCACCTGCGACCGCCTCGGCCGCCGCACGGACTGCGTCCGCACGCTGCTCTGTGCAGAACAGCTTGTTCCCCAGGAAACCCACGCCCGCCCGGCGACCAAGTCCCTCATCTCCAGCCTGCTGGTCTCCGGCCCCACATCGACGGAACTGCGCGGCCTCGCCACACGCAGCGGCGTGCACACGTGGTGAACGTCCCGGCCTCGGCCAGGAAGCACGACTTCATGCCCGTCAAAGTGTCGCTGGTCCTGCCGGTTCCGGTAAGACGAGAGACACGGCGCAGTCCGCGAGAACCAGTGGCCGCAGCCCCGCAAGGGAGCAAGAGAACGGTGCTCAGACTGTAGAACTGCACCTGCGCAGTGACTGCTACCCATTGGTCGCCCCTGCTCCGCACTCTGCCGCACCACCTGGGAAAGGTGGACGCTCTTCCTGACCAGACGCCGCCCGCTGCCTCCACTGGGGAGCCGAACCGCGCAGTCCCAGAACATCCAGAACCGTCCAACCGATGAAGCCCAACTCGGCGACCGACATCGTACCCTCACCGCACTCCGGGCCATCGAACGCACCGCACCCGAAGAAGCCCGGCGCCCCGCCATCCGCACCTTCACCGCCGAACTCCTCCACACTCCCGGAAACGTCTCTGGCCTACGCGAGTTCGCGGCACGCACCGGAGCCGTCGGTTCCCTGGGGCGCAGCCCATACCTCTCGGTCTTGGGGCGGGGCAACGCGGAGCTGGTGAAGCGGCCGGCTCTCTTTTCCGGAGCAGCCGACCACGGCCTCGGGTGAACGAGTTCCACGCGAGGTGATATAGCGGAACCATTCCGTGAATGAATACATTTCGGCGCCCCTGCCGTTGCAGCTTCCGTTCCCTGTTCCTATCTCGATTCCCATCTCGGTACCCATTAGACAGGAAGCCCCTGGGGCTGGATTCATTGCAGGTCCGGGGGCATTTAAGTCCTGCCGATGCCCAGCGCAACTAAGTACCCAGAAGGGGTATCCCTGAGTAGACGCGTGGAGGGACGGCCGGGCGTGCTGCTGGCTGGCAATATTTCATGCATGGAATGAATCCCTTTCCGATTACTCTGACTGCTGCTCTTTCGGTTCGGATTCTCTCGCTTTTTCGTATGCGGCCGACTTCCTCTTTTCCGGATTGGCGATGCGGCCTTTCGGTGGGATTCGCTGAATGGTGAATGGTCGCTTCTCGGGGTGTTCTGAATTTCTCTAGGCAAAACGGGAAGGCTGTCCAATTCGGGTTGCATTGCCTTGAAATGGCGAGACAATTGAATTGCCGAAGCGATTCGGAATGGCGAGTGCCCCGGATGATCGGAGAAGGTCATGGAAAATCAACAGACAGGAACCGGGAATGTAGCGATCCGGAAGAGTGAGCCGGTCACGGCGGAAGATCTCAAACACGTGACAGAAGAAGACTTCGCCGAATTACGGAGCATTGCGCGCCGCTACTGCCGCGCGGTCGACGCGACCCGTTCCCGCAAGCGCATGGACGGCAGTGCCACCGTGGCGCGGAGCGGGCGCGCGCTGTACGGCACCGACGACGCGAGCGACGACGTGACCCAGGACGCAGTCTTGATCTTCGCGAAGCGGCTGCGGGACATCGTGGAAAGGTTCGAGGTTGCGGCGGTCTGGGTCGGCACCCGCGAACCGTGCGCATGGCAGTACGTCCGCCGGGACGGCGAAACGATCATCGTCACGCGGAGGAAGATCCAGTACTGGGCGGTACGGGATGCCGCCGCCCGGAACGGATACCGGCTCGATGCCAGCCTCAAAGGGAACGGCGAGATTTCTGGGAAGCAGATCCCGTATGCCGACAAGCTTTCCACGCTCGCAGTCACCCCGTATCTGGCGGGCAACAGTGCAGAGATCTTCCGCTCGGTATGGGGAGACGGAAGCGATTTCCCGACGCTTCGCGTCATCCTCCGGTACGCCAACGAAGCAGACGACCTTGGTCGTTCGGGCATCCTATCCAAAGCGGCTGAGGAACTGTACGGGGGGCCGCGAAATTCGACGTCAAAAGTGCTGCGCGCCCGGAATGCGGGGACCAAGGAATTGCGTACCCTGTCCGCCTTGCTCG
Organism: Streptomyces sp. 4F14; assembly: GCF_048159485.1. Lineage (NCBI taxonomy): Bacteria > Bacillati > Actinomycetota > Actinomycetes > Kitasatosporales > Streptomycetaceae > Streptomyces > Streptomyces sp. 4F14. The sequence continues at coordinate 408,132 of NZ_JBLRVY010000004.1, read as the reverse complement.
ATGCCGCGCGAGAAGAAATGGTCTACCGCAGCACGCGCGTACAGAAAGACGACTAGGCGCGGAATGTGCGTCAGTGACCCCCGGCCGTCCGCAGTCGGGGGTCACGTTTGGGAGATCTCAAAGAATCTTCGAAAATTCTCTCACGATCGGTATTTGGGCGGCTCGGGACGACGTATTTAGGTGAGAGCGCATCGCGCTTCAGTAAGAATTTCACCGGCTGAGTTCCACCTGAACGTGCGACTCGTACGCGCGCTGATCGGGGTGCTCATGCCGGAGCCCCCATGTCCTGATCTGTTAGAGAGGGATCATGGAAGCAAAAAGCGCGATAAAGCTGATCTCTGATGTGATCTACAAGCCCGGTTGGGTCTTTGTCGCCAGCGATCACACGGGCCGTTTCGAGGATTCGATAACGGTCCGGATCGAGTACCCGGCGCGCAACAGCAACCGGGATCAAGCCCTGTCGGGCTACTCGGAGGAGATCAACACGTACGCGGAATTCCCGTTGGTCGTCAAGGACTGCACCGACGAGGACCTGTACGCGGCACTCCTCCGGATGATCGTGTCGGTCGAGGAGCACGAAGCGCGGGAGTTCCTGCGCGTGGAGCCGACCCAGTGGGCACCCTTCCACCCGCACCGGGCGGACGGGATGCGCCGGTGGGCGGCGCGCACCGGCAGGGACCTGAGCGCCGATCTTCAGTTCGGACTCGCGTGATGTCCCCCCGGACGTGGCGCATGATCGCCTGGTGCATGCTGTTCTTCTGGCTCGGACAGCTTGTCGCGCTCTACGCATACCGGTGAGCGCGTCTGCCGCGTGGCATGGGTGCGGCGTCCCCCTCGACAGGGGGACGCCGCCGCCCGTCCGCAACAGGCACATGATCGAGGAGAAGGTCATGCAGCTCATCCACGACGCGACTGCCTCTGTCGTCGAACCGGGCGCCACGATCCATCTGGCGTCCGGCCCCAGTGAGGGGCAGGCGTGGCGGTTCGAGAAGCTCAGCGAGCATCCGACGGACGGTCACCGTGTCCACGCGAGCCGCTCGCACCCCAGGATCGGCCGCGTCCACCGGGAGTTCCACCCCCGGCTGTTCGGCTGCACGGTGAAGATCGACCTCCCTTGGTACGCGGACCGGGCGCGTCTCCTGCACGTCGTACAGCACACGGGGGCGACGTGCGTGAGCGCGTTCACGGCGGCGGTCGTCGCGTGGATGGTCCACGAGTACGGCAACGCTGAATGGGGCCCGCTGCTCACGATGTTGGGCGTGCACGCGGGGGAGTGACTGTCAGGCCACGAGGGGCACGCGTCCATGCCGGGACGCGCGCCTCTCCAACCGTGCAGTCCCGCACGGCCTTGCCATGCCGGGCGGGAACCCTCGATGGAGAGGACCGGACGCGTCCGTTCCGACGATCACCGAACTGGCCTCGCTGTACGACGACCTGTTCTCGACCGGCAGGCCGCGACCGACACCGGGTTACAGCGCCACCAATTGGCGATCTTCGACCTGGCGACCGGCGCGGAGATCACCCTGTAGAAGCGGACGGGCACCAATTGGTCGCGCCTGCCCGCACGGGGGCCGTACGACGACCCCACCTTTGAATGAGGGCCCTGGAGAGGACGCCAGCGGGGATGCCGCCCCGCCGCGCCCGGGCCGAGAGCTCGGGCGCACGGCGCCTTGAGGGCCCTCACCCGTCCCGTTTCTTCGGAGAGGAACCGGACTATGCCCAAGCTTGCCACGCAATCGTGGGCGGTGCGACGGGCTCTGGCATCCCGTCAGCCGTTCACCACCTACGGCGCGTTGAGCGCCACGGACCAACGGTCCTACCGCGTCGGGCGGTTACCGGAGCGGTGGGCCGACCTGTACCGGTCGGACGCCGATGCCGGACGCATCCGCTACCAGGTCTTCAGCTACAGCACCCCGATCGCGTGGGTGCTGGACGACGGTACGGCCGTCGTACCGCAGGTGCGTTACTCGATCACCACCAATCATCATCAAGCGCTGCTGTACGCGCTGCTCTCGGAGCCGGACAGCTTCCCGCAGGACACCCCGGACGAACCGGCGTTCGCGCCGACTCAGGCCCCGGGCAGCTGGGACTGGCCGAGGTACGACGCCGCCCCCACGCTGCGCGTTCTGCCGGGGCTGTTCGTCCGGCGGGACTTCGCGCCGGTGCGCATGGAGTACAGCGAGAGCTACAGCGTCCGGCAGGGCTGGGCGACGTCGTACGACGTCGGCCCCGCGTCCGGCGTGGAACAGGCGGCGTGACCATGGCGTACACGATCGAGATCACCCGCCGTGTGGTCGGCTACCGCACCCCGCAGGAGGTCACCCCGGAAGGGGAAACCTGCGGCGGGCAGTGGATGGACGGCGACGCCCGCACGATCGAGCGGCCGTCCACCAGCCGCGCCGTGTACGACGAGTTCGACGCGCAGACGTGGGACGACGACGTGATCGCCTGGGCCGTCGACGCGATCGGCCCGACCGGGGCGGTCGAGCCGTCGTCCTGCCCGGTGGGTACGTCCGTACCCGAACACGCCTGGCTGTCCGGCCGGTACGACGACCCTTACGAGGGCGACAACCGGGTCACGGAAACCAGCGTGCGGCTGACCGATGACTGGTCCCCGCAGGAGCGCGCGGACGTCTTCCACGCGCTCGACCGGAGCTGAAACAACCTCCTTTCACGCATACGGCGGACGCGTCCGCCGTTCCCGACGCCCGTACCCCCTCAACTCCCCACCCCGGAGGGGGTACGGGTCCGCCGGGGGTGCCACCACCCGAAGCGATGCTCGGGTGGTGGCACCCCCGGTCTGCCCCTGCACGGGGCCTGCCGGGGCGCTGTCGTGTCCGGCGACGGTGTCCCGGTCCTTCCCACGACCTGAAGGAGAGGGACGATCGCATGAACACGGAGAAGATGATCGAGATCACGGCCGTCTTGAAGATGGTCGAAGAGGTGGCGTACGAGTTCGAGGCCGAGGTGACCGTACCGGTCTCGGTGGCCGACGACCCGCAAGCCCTGACGGTGTACCTCGCCGAACACGAGGAACTGTGGCGCGACCAACTCCAGCGCACCGACAGCGACCCGACCGACGTGACTGAGAGCCCACTGTCCAAGGGAAAGTGGCTCAAGGTCCTCCAGCCTGGCACCCCTCCGGAGTGAGCAGGCATGATCATGAGCGAGCGGTACGACATCGGGATCGGTCGGCGCGTGCGTCACGTCGACACCCCGGCGGGGGCTTCCGCGATCGTCAGGGCGTTCTACGCCTACCCGCTCGTGACGGTCGAATGGGAGGCTACCGGGCGGGAGTCCACAGAGAACAGGGCTTACCTCACCCCGGTCTTCACCGACATCACGGTGGACGAGGTCACGGACGACAGAGGGTGTGCCTTGCGCGTCACCGCGTACGTCGGGGCCGATCGCCGAGGTGAGCGCATTGTGATCGAGAAGTGGCGTACGGCGTCCCGGCTCGGGCATCCGGCCGGGACGATCACCTACTGCCCGATCACCGGCCCGGACGCGTCCGCCGAGACGCTGGAGCCCGAACGCACAGTGTTCGAGGACGAGTTGTACCCCGACGTCGCGGCCCTGTTCTGACGGGACGTCATCACACGGAAGTTCCCAGCACCGGCCTCCGGAGATCCCTGGAGGCCGGTGCACTTTCCTGTCCGGCCATCCCACCTGCCCGCCGAAGGGAGGCACGCCATGATCCCCATCGAGGCATCCGAGGAGACGCGCGAGCAGTACATCCGCAACATCATCACGACGTGGTACGCCGCCACCCCGGGGCAACTCCGGCGCGGGCGTACGTGGTACCGCACCGTCCATGACGTCGTATCCCTGATCACCGACGGCCACATTCGCGCGGGGGCCGGCGTGATCGCCGCCCTTTCGGCGAACAAGCCCTGGGCGCAGAACCGGCGCCTGGCACGCCAGGCATACCGGTCGGCCACACCCAGAACGTGCTGGCCAAGGTGAACCGGATCATGGCGGGCGCGGAACCCGAAGAGGTTCTCCCGGCGTCCCGCAAGACGGGCATGTTCTTGCCGTGCATTGCCGACCCGTGCGATCCCGACGCGGTGGTGATCGACTGTCACACCCACGGCATCGCCGTCGGCGAACTCTACGGCCGGCGCGACCGGGGCCCGGGCAGCGCCCGCCGGTACGCGATGCTGGCCTGCTGCTACCGCGAAGCTGCCCTGCGGCTGGGCGAGTTGCCGAGCACGGTGCAGGCCGTCGCCTGGGTGGTCCACACCGAACGCATCGCGGGCACCGGAACCCGTCCGCCCCTCGACGTTTCTGATCCGTTCGAAAAAATCTGACGCGAGCCGGTATTTGGGCTCTGCGCGGCCCCGTATTTGAGTGAGGAAAGAAGATGCGGCGAGGGCATCGGAAGCCCTGTCGGAAGAAATTCGGGCGTCAGGTATCACCCGCCGGAATGATGCTCAGGGCGGGGGAGCGTGTACGTCTCACCCCGGCTCGGTTGCGTAGCTCAGCCGGTAGAGCGCCGGTCTTATAAGCCGTGAGGTCGCGGGTTCGAACCCCGCCGCAACCACCTCCATCTCTTGATAGACGGAAACCTGAAATGACCCTCCATGTCGTCCAGCTCTCCGGCGGGATCGGGAGCTGGGCCGCTGCCCAACGCGTCGTCGCAGAACACGGAACGCGTGATCTCGTCCTGCTGTTCGCCGACACCCTCGTCGAGGACGAGGATCTCTACCGGTTCCTGGACGACGCCGCTGAGCAGATCGGCGTCACGGTCACCCGCGTCGCCGACGGACGCACCCCCTTCGAGGTCTTCCGCCAGCGCCGCTTCCTCGGCAACAGCCGCCTCGCGCCCTGCTCGGACTTCCTCAAGCAACGCCCCTGCCGGTCCTGGCTTGAAGCCCACGCCGACCCGGCGGACACGGTGCTGCACATCGGCATCGACTGGTTTGAGGAGCGCCGCGTGCCGGCGATCGTGCGGGGCTGGGCGCCGTGGACGGTGGCCTTCCCGATGTGCGACCCGCCGTATCTGACGAAGGAACAGATGCTGGACGCGGCCCGGACGGCGGGCCTTCGGCCGCCCCGGCTGTACGCGTTGGGCTTCGCCCACAACAACTGCGGCTCGCTGTGCGTACGCGGCGGACAAAAACACTGGGCTCACGTCCTGGACGTCTTCCCCGAACGGTACGCGCAGTCCGAACGCGAGGAACGGGAACTGCGGACCGAACTCGGGGACGTGGCGATCCTGCGCGACCGCACCGGCGGCCATTCCCGCCCGCTCACCCTGACCGATTTCCGCGAGCGCCAGGAATCCCAGGAAGGGCAAAATCGACGGAGGAATCATGATCATTGACCAGAACAAGATGATGCCGTGGAAGATCATCCACTACACGCGGGTAGAAGTACGCTCCGGCGTATTCGATGGAGTCTTTCTCGGTGTCGACGGCGACCGCTGGATCGCCGGCCGGATGTACACGGGCAAGACCATGTCCGACGGATTCGACGAGAACGGGGAATGGCGGTACTCCCATTCCTGCACCTCGCCCAACCGGTTCGGCGTCCGCAATATGCGTGATGCCATTGCCAGTTACATCGAGATGGGGCGCGCGGCGCTGGTCGGAGACGTCGTGTTCGAACGGAGCACGTGGGACACCGTCGACCGGTACCTCGTCGGCCAAGTCCCCCTGGACGGTGTGGCCGACCTGGCGGCGGGCTGGGAGCGCACGGCGGTCGGCGGGTCGGTGAATGCGCTCGGCGGCAGCACCTACCTCCTGCCTGCCACCTTGGCGAAGCGGCAGCTGCTGGGCTACCTCCGCCGCACCGTGTCCGAAGCCGGTCAGCCCTCGACCTGTCAGGGGCTGAGCCTCGACGAGGCGTACGAGCAGGTGATCGGTGCGGACGGCCCTGTGCGGTTCGAAGTAGGCCGCAACACCTACTGGCTCACTCACGACGGCCACTACAACGACCGCCACGGCTTCCGCCGCCACCCCCATGCGGAAAGGAGAGGAAGCGATTCATGACCGACAACTTCGAGTGCTGGGAGAGCGACTGCACGGCGACCCCCACCCACGCCCTGCGGACCGACCGCCTGTGGACGGTCCTGGAAGTCTGCGACGACCACATCGGCCGGGCCGTCACGTTCTTCATGAAAGTGCACGGCCGCAAGGTCGAGCCGTTCGTCGTCGCGCCGATCGCCTTCGGCGCGGAGGCAGGTATCTCTGTGCCCGTGATCAAGGCCGACCTGCTCGACGAAGCGGCCCGCCGTATCCAGGCGGAGGCCGACGTCGAGGAACCCGGCAAAACCCGCGTGATCGAAGTGCTGCGGGAGATGCGCAAGGAGCCGAGGTCATGACCGAAGACGACTTCTGGCTCGGCCACCTGCACGGATACGGATACGACGACACGAACGGCGACGTCTGGCTCGACTCGATGATCGACGAGCCCGGACCCCACTTCCGGTGGACCGTATTCGTCCGCCTGTCGAGGCCCGCCCAAGTGGACCTCGCCGCATTCCTTCTCACACAGATCTTCAGTGAACCCGACACGAAGGAGCCCAACGATGACGCATGACGTCAACACCGCCTTCGCCCAGGAGAAAGCCGGGCAGATCGAGGACGCGCGAGCACAGGCCCGCGCGTTCCAGGACCGTATCGACCGGGGCGAGATCGAGCACCTCGGCGCCGACCGCTACCGGGTCCGCACCGGCCTTGACGCGGGCGAGGTCTTCACCGTACGGCGCGGGGTGCGCGGCGAGGTCGAGGAGAGCCTCGCGCGGCACGGCCTGGACACCACCACGGGCACCGCCGCCCTCTACACCACCATCCCGGCCTGGCACGGCCTGGGCGCCGTGATCCCGGGCGGGATCACCGACGTCGACGAGGTGCTGAAACTGGCCCGCATCGACTGGGAGGTTGTCAAGCGGCCCGCCCTGTTCGAGTGGGACGACGGCATCCACGCCGCCACGGGCCGGTACGTCACGGTCCGCTCGGACACCAGCCGTGCCCTGGGCACGGTGGGCGACCGATACGAGGTCTTCCAGAACGCGCACATCTTCCGCTTCCTCCAGGACCTCGTGGAGGAGCACGACGCGGTCTGGGAGTCGGCCGGAGCACTGCGCGGCGGACGCAAGGTCTTCGTGACCATGCGCATGCCCCACTCGATCGTGATCGACCGGGGCGGCCTCGACGACGAGATCGTCCTCTACCTCGCCGCGATCAACTCCCACGACGGGACGTCGGCGGCCGAATCGGTCGTCACCCCGTGGCGCATCGCCTGCGGCAACACCGAACGCTTCGCCAGCCGCGACGCCGTCCACCGCTGGGGCATCCGCCACACGAAGAGCGGCCTCACCACCCTGGACGAGGCCCGCCGCACCCTCGGCCTGACCCTCGCCTACGCCAACGCGTTCGAGGCCGAGGAGAACCACCTCGTACGCACCGACCTCCTGATCGACGAGTTCCACGACCTGATCGACAGTCTCTGGACCGTCGACGAGGACGCCACCGACGCCGCGAAGACGTCCGCCCGGGCCAGGCACGACCACCTGGACGGCATGTTCCGCGACCGCGCCCGTCGGCTGGGCCGCACCGCGTACGCCGCCGAACGCACCGTCACCGACTACCTCGACCACGACCTGCGCGTCGTCTCCCGCGACCTCGGAGACGAACTCGCCCGCGCACAGAGGGCGTTGGAAGGAGGTGCTGACGACCTGAAGTCCCAGGCCCACCGCCAGCTCCTGCTGCGTACGCGGTGAAACAGGACACCGCCGTACCCAGCCGACTCAGCGGCCCGCCGATCGGCGGGCCGCCCTTCATTATCCCTGAGCAGCGGAGGAACGACATGACCCTGACCGAGTTCAAACGCCGCGCCGGGCGATGCCCGGCGTTCCAGTGCATCAACTATCGACACCCGCACCTCTCGGGCCCGTGCGTCGTCTGGTCCGTCGGCGCGAAAGTCATCCGTTACACCCCTGAAGGCGCCCTGGGTATCGGACGCACCGTGTGGCCGCCCGGGCGCCTGTCCCGGATCGAGGGGAACAAGATCACCTGGCTGGACGCTGACGACGGCACCGACAGCTTCGCCTTCGTCTTCCCCTTCACCACCGACGCCGGGCCCCGGCACGTCGAACCCGTGGAAGCCGAGGCGCTGCTGATCGGGGCGACCGGCGTAGGAGAACACCGGCCCGACGGCGCCACGGTGTCGCACCGCCACGGCTGCGCCTACCCCGTGACCTGGGACGGCGTACCCCAGGCGAGGCTCCCCGGAGAACCCGCCGACCCCCAGGCGCTGGCCACCGTACCCGTCACCTACCACGTGGACCTCTCCCTGAGCGGCACCACCTGGCACCGCACGGCCGCCCCCGACACAGCCCGCGCCCTGATGACCAGCGCGAACGACGCCCAGCGCGACGGCGCCCGCCTCACCCGGGACGGCTGGACCTTCCACCTCGCCTACCCCTCCGGGCTCTGCGCCCGCCTCACCCCCACCGGCCTGGACGGACAACTCGTCGACCAGGCCCTGCACGTGGCCATACAGGAACCGGGCTGGGACGACCCCGGCACCGCCATGGAACTGGCACAACACGTCCTCAAGACCGCCGGCCTGCGCTGAAACCCCGGCGCGCGGCCAGGGATCAACACCCTCTCCCAACAAGGAGTTCCACCATGCCGACCTACACCTTCGTCCTCGACCAGCCCCAGCGCCCCGACCTGGACGGACCGCAGTACGTGGTCGCCGAGGGCGACGCGCGCGACGATGCCGAGATGCGAGCCCGCGAGTATCTGAGGAAGGCCACCGGGGCGACGCACGGCTTCCGCCGCACCCTCGTCTTCGACGGCGCCCCGCTCACCCCGCCCGACCTTGACGGGGGAATCTGGACCGATGCCCGCGTACGTCCCGCAGCCTGACGGCCCGCATCTACGGATTTGGCATGCTCATGCAATGTGCTGACTGTGGGGGCGCAGACGTCGTCGTCTGCGCGACCCTCTACCTCAACCTCGGTACCGGCGCCGACGGCAACCACACGGTCGCCGTCGAGAACGTCCCTCGCGACGAGCTCGACCTCGCCTGCCGCGCGTGCGGCAGCCCGCTGAGCGACGACGAGCATTCGGTGTACGCCGAAACGGCCCGCCGCCTGATCACCGACCTGCTCCACAAGGGACTTCGACCAGCGGAGCTGGAGCGGCCGAAGCCGGGAGCGGACGCGGGACCCTGCACGGGCTGTGGAAAGCCGCTGATCTGGGACCGCTCCGGCTCCCGTGTCCACGACGAGTGGGGCGAGTACCTCTGCCCCGCCACCCACAGGGTCCACCAGATCTGCGAGGACACCGCATAGCGGCCCTCCCCCCGGACGCCGGTGGCGGCTTTTCTGCATTCCCCGCCACCGGCCCCGCCCCCTTTCCCGCTTCAGGGGGCGGAACAGCCCTCTCCCGGACCTCGTCCACCCGGGAGAGGGCCCCGACACCCACCCACCCGACCCACCTCAAGAGATGTCTCATGACCGACAACGACCTCGACGCCTACCTCCGCCGCGTGAAGGAGATCATCGTCCGGCACGGCCGCGCCGTGCAGTACGTCCAGGATGACTCCCGCTTCGGTGCCCACCCCTTCGCCTACACGGTCGGCCTGCACACCCGCCCCGACTACGACTACGAACTCGCCGTCACGGGACTGGACGGCGAGTCCTCCTCCCTCCTGCTCGACACCCTCGCCGACGTGCTCGCCACCCGACACCTCACCCCCACCGACGGCCTGGAGATCAGCGGAATCCTCCCCGGCACACTCACCCTGCGCCTGCGCCGGGTCGAGCGCCCGGAAGACCTCGGCATCATCCACGCCGTCTACGGCACCACCCCACCGATCTGGCAGGCAGTCTGGCCCGACGAGATCGTCACCCCCCAACCCCGGCGTGCCCAGCCGCTGCTGTGACCACCCGCCAACCGTCTCTTCACCAAGGAGGAAGAGACCCATGCACCTGTTCACCCTGAACGAGGAGAAAGCGTCCGACTGGCTGACCGACCTCGTGGTCTCCTGGGAGATCGCCCTGGCCTTCGACGAGGACTGGGACGACAACCTTCCCGGGATCGACCCGGACTGGGACCCTCTGGAACTCGGCGAGGCGGACACGGTCTACCACCTGGTCCGCGCGGCCCAGCACAGCGGCATGATCACCAGCACGGCGAACGCGCTCGTCACCTTCGAGGCCATCGGCGACGGACACGGCGGAGTCTTCCACTGGTTCCTGGACCTCCGCGAACCCACCCCGCTGCGCCTGGCCACCCTCGCCGAGGCGATGGACCAGCTCGGAGACTCCGGCTCGTACGGCGTCGAGGCGGCGATGGCGGTCCTGCGGGACGCGGTCGGGGCGGCTAACCTCCTGGCACAGCAACTGTCGGACCACATGATGGCCAGAAAGCCTCCGGCTCCCGGCAGTTGACCGCCGTGCCGGGCCCCGTCGACCGCCCGGGCGCGGAAGGCGGCCGGAGAGCGTGGAGGCCGGTCCGGTGGAGATCGAGTTGAGCAAGGTACGGGAGACCGTACGGGAACTCTCCGACCGCGCGGCAGAACTGGACGGGGCGGAAGTCGACGAGCCCCCCACCCGCGTCGGTTCGCGCCGGCGTACGGAGATCAGCCGCAGGCTCCAGTACCTCGCCCACCTCAGCGACAAGACCTCGGTAGAGGACGTCCTCTACGCCTTCCGGCAATGGGATAAGGGCTGGCCGGCAGACAGGCACCCGAATGCACGAGGCCACCGACCGCCTGCTGCGCGAGGTGACCCGCCGTACCGAGCGAGCCATCCACGACCGCGACTGCCCGGCGATCACAGCGCTCCAGGGCGACCGGAAACTCCTGCTCTCCGACTACGACTACCTGCGCGACGAACCGACCGCCGAGGCGTTCGAGCACCGAGCGGCGGCCAGGGCCCGCGAGATCTACACGGTCCGCTTCGTCTTCGCCGTCCCCCAGGTGTGGCTGTTCACCGACGAGACCATCTACGGCCGGGCCGTCGCCAACCTCCCCCTGCACGAGGGCGAACAGGAACTCGTCGTCTGGACCGCCTTCGACCTGGAGGAGGGCGTGGACTACGGCTATCTCCCCTACGCTCGCCGCCCGGGCGGCGAGCCGGCCTTCGACGAGGAGGACCAGATGGTGATCACCATCCCCACCCGGCCGAAGGGCAACTACCCGGGCTTTCACCTGCTACAGGACCTGATGCAGGACGGATGGCGCCCTCTTCGCGATGCCATTCCGGTGCGAGTCGAACTCCGGTCACTCATGGTTGTGGAGGTCGTCCAATACCGATAGTTTCGGCGCTTCGTTGGTGTGTTGCTCCCACAGGATTCGGCCCACTCGGTCGGTGCCTCGCTCCGTACGGCGTCGCGAAGGCGTGTCCCATCCGGTACGCGCACGCAGCACCGCGACCGGCTTCCAGCCGACCGCACGCAGGCTCGCTCCCGATTCGCCGTCCTGGGTATAGGTCACGGCCCGTCGGAACCCCATCCGGGAGGCGGCACCCCACGCGGCGCCGTATAGGGCGCTGCACGCGTTGGGGGTTCCGTCCGTGGCAACACGGGTCACCTCGATTGTGAAGCGGTCGTCGAGGACCCGGTTGACGGGGCGGCCGACGATGGCCACCCCGCACAAGGTGCCGTCGGGGCGCTGGACCCCGATGCTGAACCTGTGGCCCTGCGGTCTGCGGTGGTGACGGTGGAGCAGATCGACTACGTCGCACGCTTCGCGGAACGTGAGCGGCACGATCGTCAACCGCTCCTGCCGGGTGGATATCGGTACGGCACTCACCTCCTGGCCTGCCGACGACACCAAGGCCCTTATGGCTTGAGAGATGGTCTGGTGGCTCCCGCGTAGTCGTCCCCCGGATACCGGTACGGCTCGATGCGGACGGGTACGTGCGGGCGGGGTGCGTCGATCATCTGGCCGCTGCCGATGTAGAGGCCGACGTGGTGGATGCCGCCGCGCGGGCTGCCGTAGAAGACGAGGTCTCCGGGGCGGAGTTGGGTGTCGGTGGGGAGGAGAGGGCCGTGGTCGTACTGGGTCTGGGCGGTGCGGGGCAGGGTGATGCCGGCGGCGGCGTATGCGGCCGTGGTCAGGCCGGAGCAGTCGAACCCCGAGTCGCCTGCAATGGGGCCGTCACCGCCCCATTCGTAGGGGAGGCCGAGTTGGCCCTGCGCGTAGTTGACCGCTTCGAGAGCGGTGGCCGTGGGGGTGGTGTCGGTGCCGAACTCCGTGCCTGCTGTGTAGGACTGGGCCTGGGCGAGGACCTGGGAGACGTACGTGTCGGAGTGGTTGTAGGTCCGGACGGCGCCGGGGATGTCCGTGCCGCCTCGGGCGCCGGAGTCGCACAGGTAGGCGGCGGCGGCGTGCACGGCGTCGTGGGCGTCGTACGGCGATGGCGGTGTGGAACCGCCCTCCGGGAGCCGGTGGCGGGCGGTGACACTCCGGAAGGTGGCCGGCAGGAACTGCAGGGGGCCTTGGGCGCCTGCGTAGTTGGCGCCGGTGTGGACGCCGGGGAGAGTGGAGCGGCCGTGGTCGGATTCGGTTTTGCCGATGGCGGCCAGGAGGGTCCAGGGCAGACCGGGGCAGGTGGCGGATGCTTGGATGTAGAGAGTGAGGTAGGCGGGCGGGATGTCGGTGAGGGCGGCTCGGCTGGGCTGGGTCGTGGTGCTGGTGGCGGAGGTGAGGAGGCCGCCTGCTCCGGCTCCGCCGAGGACAGCGACCGTGATCAGGAGTCCGGCCGCCAGCGCGGCGAGCCTTCCCATCTCCGGGTCACCTGCGGGGGCTGCGGGGTGTGGGGGAAGGCGGGATCGGTGAGGGCGGCGGGAGGCCCGCGCCGGTGTGCGGCGCGTCCGGGCGGAGGGGATTGACCGGGGACAAGTAGGGCCAGGCGTAGGGGAGTTCGCCGAGCCGGAAGTGGTTGAGGCCGGGGTGGTGGATGTCGAGGGGGTGCCAGCGGTCCTTGTCCGGGGCGCCGGAGCACGCGTCGGCGTTGATGGTCGCGACCGGGACGAGGGTGGGGTCGTCGAGGGCGGTGAGGGCCTGGGCGAGGACGTGGCGGAGGTGGGCTTCGCGCCTGGGGTTCGGCGTCCACATCAGGACGGGTGTGGTGATGCCGGTGGTGGCGGCGAGGCGTGCGTAGCGGGGGAGTTTCGCGGCGACACGGTCCAGGCGTTCGGTGCCGAAGTCGAACTCCAGGAACCATTCGACGGTCGTGGTGTCGCTCTGCCACAGGCCGTAGGCGTCGGGGCGGGCGATGTCCCCGAAAAGCCGGGCGCATCGGGATTCCGACCACCAGGCGGTGAGGCGGCCGGTGGGCCGGGCGTGGGCGATGAGGGCGGTGAAGAAGGTGTTGGTGCCGACGGTGTGGGCGAGGTGGAGGGAGTGGGCGATGCCGAGGGCGCGGTCGTGCTGGTAGTCCAGTTCGCGGGGTTCGAGGCCGTGTTCGCGGGCGAGGAGGGTGGCTCCGGCGACGTCCAGGACGTAGTGCATGGGGGCGCTGCCGTAGGTGACGAAGGGCTGGAAGCGGTCGATGACCCGCCACCGGTACAGGCGCAGCAGCCGTAAGTTGGCGGCGCGTTCGGAGGGCCAGGCCATCTCGGTGATCTGATGGGTGGTCAGGACGCGGTGTTCGTGGAGCATGTGGACGAGCCAGCGGTCGCGGCCGGTGAGGCGGGTGGCGAGGTGGGCGGTGTAGGCGCTGGAGGCGGCTGTGGTGGTGGCGGGGCGTTGGGGTCGGTGGCCGCGCAGGGCGCGTTGGGGTGTCGGGTTGGTGATCACGGGCTTCTCCGATCGGGCAGGCGTGTCGTGGGATCGTGGTCACCGTCTGGGGTGGCGCGGGGCGAGCGGTGAGGGCGGGAGGAGTTCGGCCGTGGAGTCGTGGGCCGGGGTGGGACGGTTCGGGGGTGGCAGGTGGGGCCAGACGCGGCGGAGTTCGGGCAGGGGGAGACGGCGGTGGGCGAGCCGGTCGAGGGGCTGCCAGCGGGCGGTGCCCGGGTCGCTGAGGTCGGCGCTGGAGGTGGCCACGGGTACGAGGGAGGAGTCGCCGAGGTTGGCGAGGGCGGAGATGAGGGCGTGGCGGATGCGGGTCTCGCGGCGGGTGGTGGGGAGCCGGATCAGGACCGGGGTGATGGTGCTGGTCGTGGCCGCGAGACGGTGGTAGCGGGGGAGTTTCGCGGCGACCCGGTCGGGGCGTTCGGTGGCGAGGTCGAATTCCAGGAACCAGTCGAAGACGGTGTTGCCTTCCTGCCAGCGGCCGTAGCCGTCGGGGATGACGGTGTCGCCGAAGTGGCGTCGGCAGCGGGCCTCGGACCACCAGGCGGTGAGCCGCCCGGTGGCGTCGGGCCGGCGGGAGCGGGCGATGAGGGCGGTGAAGAAGGCGTTGGTGCCGACGGTGTGGGCGAGGTGGAGGGAGTGGGCGATGCTCAGGGCCCGGGCATGCCGGTAGGTGAAGTCCTGGAGGTCGAGGCCGTCCTCGTGGGCGAGGGTTGCGGCGCCGGCGACGTCGAGAACGTAGTGCATCGGAGCGGCGCCGTAGGCGGTGAACGGCTGGAAGCGGTCGACCAGGCGCCATTTGTAGAGCTGGAGGAGGCGTTGGTGGGCGGGGCGCGGGGAGGTGAAGGCGGCCTCGGTGAGCTGCGGGGTGGTCAGGACGCGGTGTTCGTGGAGCATGCGGGCGATCCACCGGTCCCGCTCGGTGAGGTGTTCGGCGAGTCGGGTCACGTACGCGGTGCTGGTGGCGGCGCGTTCGCTGAGCCGGGTGGGCCGGTGGCCGCGCAGGGTGCGCTGGGTGGTGGAGATCATCAGGGGTGCCTCCGGACAGGAGTCAGGTGGTGCGGCGGGGGTCTGTCGTACGCCGTTTCAGCGCGTCGTCAGGAACAGGAGCCGGGGCGCTCCGACGAGCGGCGGCGGCACGGATCTGCTGCGCGCGGCCGGGGACGGGCGGGGGGAGGGGTTCGGTGACGACGGTGAAGGCGGGGGCCTGGGCGCCGTTGAGGACGGGGCGTACGGCGGCGTGGTAGACGTCGAGGTGGGAGAGGTCGTGCGGGGTGAGGCGGGGGTGGGTGTGCTGGGCGAGGTGGCGGGCGTCCTCGGGGGAGGCGTTGAAGTAGATCTTGGTGCGGGCGTTGGTGCTGATGCCTTCTTCGAGGTCTTTGGGGAGCTGGCGTAGGTACTGGTGGGCGAGGGTCATGGCCAGGCGGTAGCCGCGGGCCTCGGCGAGCATGTCCTCCAGCGGGTAGGGGAGGTTGAGGAAGTTGTGGGCCTCGTCGATGTACAGCCCGGCGTCGTGGCGGCGGGAGTGGGGGATACGGGCGCGACGGGTGGCGGCCTGCCAGGTGCGGGCAACCACGATCGAGCCCACCAGCCGGGCGGTCTCGGTGCCCAGGGAGTCCTTCGCGACCCGCACCAGGCAGATCCCGCCGTCGAGGATCTGTTCCATGTCGACGGTGGACGGGCCGGCGGCGAGGGCGGAGCGGACGAACGGCCGCAGGAGCAGGCCGCGGAGCTTGTTCATCAGCGGGGCGATGACCTGGGCGCGGGAGGCGGGTGACAGGGAGTCGTACCAGGACCAGAATCCCTTGAGGACCTCGTCGTGGATCTGGTCGACCGCGCGCCGCCGGAACGCGGGGATCGACAGGAGCCGGGGCAGGTCGGTGAGCAGCGGGGTGCCGGGGAGTTCACGCAGGGTCAGCAGGCCCGCGCGCAGGATGTCCTCCGTACGCGGTCCCCAGGACGAGGCGTAGATCCGGGAGAAGATCGACACGAGGTTGTCGACGGTGCGGGCGGCGTCGGTGCCTTCGAGGGGGTTGAGGACGGGAGGGTGGGTTCGGCTGTCGGCGTCGAACAGCACCACCTTCTCGCCGAGTTCCTCCGGGAGCCGCATCAAGATGTCCGTGACCAGGTCGCCCTTTGGATCGATCACGACCAGACCGCGCCCGGCGTCCGCGTCGGCGAGGATCATGCGGCCCAGCAGCTCCGACTTCCCGGAGCCGGTCGCGCCCAGGACGTGGAGGTGCTGGCGGGTGTCGGGGACACGCAGCCCGACGGGGCGGGGGCGGCCGGAGTCGGTGAGGCCGATGGGGCGCACGGAGGGACCGGTCGTGGCGATTCCCGGAGGCGGCGGTACGGCGCTGGCTCCCGCCCTCGGCAGCGCGGGGATCGCCTCGTCCCACGGCAGATGCGCGATCGCCGCCAGCTCGGGCAGCGACAGCAAGTCCCCCTTGTCCAGGCGCCGTTCAGTCACCCGCCGGGCGGGGTGGCGGAGGCGGGCGCGGCGGTAGTAGTTGTGCTCGGTGAACGCGGCGAACGCCGACGCGATCGCATGACACCGCCCCCGCAGCCGGTCCCGCGTCACCACACGGGTCTTCGTGTCGGGGAGGGGTGCGGTGACGGCGTACCGGATCCGGGTCTCGTACGACGCGCCGCGCTCCTTCGTCACGATCGCCCGGTCCTCCGCGGCCGTGCTCAGCGCCGTCTGGCGGTCCATCACCGGGCGTGTGGTGCGGGCGCGGTGGTGCGGGCCTGGGGTGAGGAGGTCGAGGAGGCGGCCGGTCAGGCGGGTGGAGTGCTCGGCGTGGAAACGGCGGGCCGCGCGGCGGGCCTTCTTCACCCGGTGTCCGGTGACCGGGCGGGCGAGGATCTGGACGACGGCCTCCTCGCCGTGGCCGAGGCCGACGGGGGCGCCGAGGAGGGCGCGGATCGGGTCGGCGGGGAAGGCGGTGCGCAAAAGGAGGGCCTCGGTGCGGGCGAGCCGCATCTCGCCGCCCGCGCACTCGACGGCGTGACCGGGCGCGGCCGGTGCGGGCGTGGTGCGGGTGTGGGCGCCCGGCCAGGCGGCCTCGACCGCGCGCTCGACGGCTCCCTGGGGGACGGTGCCGGGGACCCACAGGCGCAGGCGGATCGTCTCGCGGTCGAAGACGTACTCCCACGCGACATGCGGCTGGCCGGTGAGATGGCGTCGCCACGCGGGGCGCAGGAGCCCGAGGAGGTTCGCCCACAGAGCCTCGGCGCCCGCCGGGTCGGCGGTGGGGGGTGGGAGCACGGCGATGAGGCGGGCGCCGGTCGCGAGGGTGCGGCGGCAGCGTCGGCGCCACCACCAGCACGCCCACACCAGGAGAACGGCGACGGCGCTCACGGCAGGGGCGCCGAGGGGCGCCCAGACGGTTGCCGTGCGGGCCAGGCCGTCGAAAAGGGTGTGGACGGCCGCTGCCGGGTCGCGCAGGTAGTCGTGGACGAAGGAGGCGAGCTGTTCGGCAGACATGGTGAGGGCCTCTCGGAGAGGTGAAGTCGGTTTCATGAGCTGTCGAGGTCGATCTCGATGTCGCCGGGGTCGGATGGGACGTTCTCTTGCCCGAGGTCGAAGAACACGCCCTGCTCGCTTGCGTTCTGCTGGGCGTGGGCGGCGAGTTCGGCGGGGTCGGTGGTCATGAGCTGGTGCTCGATCGGCGAGGCGACGGCCTGGAAGGCGACGCGGTGGGTGCCGGCGGCAAGAAGGCCCTGGCCCCGGTCGGCGGTCAGCAGGAACTGCCGTTCGCCCTGGGAGAGGTCGAAGGTGCGGGCGATCTCGTCGATGACCTGGGGTGCCTGGCGCAGGAGGATCTGGGTGGCCGCGTTGGCCACGATCGCTTTGCCGAGATCGGATGCGAGGACGTCGGCGGCGTCCTGGGTCGCCACGGTGAGCCCCGCCCAGCGTTTTCGGAACGACTTGGCCATCCGGAACAGGTACTCGGCGCCCGCGGCCGACTTCATCAGTAGCCATGCCTCGTCCACGGTCGCCAGCCGGGGGCGGCGTACGGCCGGGTTCGAGACCTGCCGCCAGACGGTGTCCAGCGTCAACAGGGTCGCTGCGGGCTTGAGTTCGTCGGCGAGGTCCCGCAGGGAGAACACGACGAGGTGCCCGTCGGGACGGGTGCTCGTGGGCCCGGCGAACAGACCGGAGAACGCGCCCTCGGTGAACGGCCGCAGCCGCGCGGCGAGGTCTGCGGCGGTGCGGTTCTTCGTACGGCGCAGGGCGTGGGCGAGGTCGGCGAGCAGGGGCGCGGGCCGGGTCCAGGTCCGTGGGTCCGTCGTGACGCCCGCGTGCTGGTAGGCGGCGGCGAGCGCCTGGTCGAGGACGGCCCGTTCGTCGGGCGTCAACGGTGCTTCGAGGAGGACGGAGACGACGGTGTGGAGGAAGAGGGCGCGGCGGGTGAGGGTGTCTTTGGGGGCGGTACGGCGGCCGTCCGGGCGGGTGTGGACCGGGAGGTCGAAGGGGTTGAGACGGACGCCTTCGGCACCGAGGCGGATGCTGGTCCCTCCGACGGCGCCGGCGAGGCGGGTGTATTCGTCCTCGGGGTCGATGACGTACGCCTCGATGCCCCGGTACAGCGACCGCAGCAACTCCAGCTTGACCAGGTACGACTTGCCCGCGCCCGAGCGGCCGAGGACGACGCTGTTGTGGTTGTCGAGGGTGAAGCGGTCCCAGTGCACGAGGCCCTGGCTGCCGAGGTTGTAGCCGTACAGGACGCCGGTGGGGGCGGTGTCGGTGGGGAGGTCGGGGCTGGTGAAGGGGAACGCGGCGGCGAGCGCTTGGGTGTCGAAGGTGCGGCGTATGCGGATGGGGTCGAGGCCGAGGGGGAGGGTGGTGGTCCAGCCCTGGAGGGTGCGGTAGGTGGTGGGCTTCGCGTCGAGGAGGAGGCTGGCGGCGAGGGCCCGTACGGCGGCAGTCTCCTCGGCGAGTTCTTCACGGCTGCCCGCGTGGACGGTGAGGTACAGGCCGAGGCGGAAGAGCTTGCCTTCCCCGCGGGCGACGCGGGCGGAGAGGTCGTACGCGTCCTCGGTGGCGGCTTCGGCGTACGGGTCGGTGAGGCGGCCGTGTTCGGAGGCGTGGCGTCGGCCTGATTCGAGGCGGGCGAGCTGGTGTTTGAGGTGGGTGGCGCTGGTGGTGGGGTCGACGGGTTCGAGGTGGAGGCTGATGTCGAGGCGGGCGGGGTGGGTGAGGAGGGGCTGGAGCCAGCCGGGGTGGACCTCGCGCGGGTAGCCGGTGATCGCGAACGAGGCGATCCAGTCACCGCCGACCTCCAGGTGACGGGGTGCGACGGTGATCGCGTCCGGGGTGAACGCACCTCCACTGCCTGGCTGTTGGATCACTGCGGTTGTCCGTCCGGTCCGGTGGTGATGATGTCGCCGGCCCTGGAGAGGTGCGCGTTCGCGGGCAGGAGGCTGTCGGGGTTGCAGGCGGAGGTCAGGACCGCCGTCGCCTGCCCGGCGTCCAGGAGCGTGACCGGGACACCGAGCGGGCCGAGGAGAGCGGCGGCCTCGTGGACGCGGCGGACGAGACGGGTCTGCGCCGCGCGCCGGGCGGCCGGGTCCACCGTGCTTACGCGGCGGCGCTCCTTGCACAGACGCGCGAGAGTGGACGAAGGAGTGCGGGCCGGGGTGGTGGGGTGGACGGGTTCACGCAGGACGAGTAGGACCTGACGGGAGAGCAGGTCGCTGTCGGAGGCGAGGTGGTCGAGGAAGTCGGCGTGCTCGCGGGCGGCGGCCTCCAGCGCCGGATGCGGAAGCGATACGGCCCGCTGCCTCAACTCGCCGATCTGGGCGGTGAGATCGAGGCGCTGGCAGCGTACGAGGAGCTGGGCGGGGGCGGTGAGGGAGTGGAGGTAGCGGCCGAACCCGGCGACCAGGGCGTCCTGTTCGGCGGGGGTACGCAGAGCGAAGTTCACGGTCCCGCACACCGCGATCGCGGCGATGCCGTCGGTGCCGAGGTCGATGACCCCGGCCTCCGTGACCCCCTCGGCCGGCAGGTGGAGCGTTGCCGGGGATGCCGAAGCGGTTGCGCGGTCGGCGAGCCAGGCGGGTGCGGGGTGGATGCCTTCCGGCGCGGCGACCTGGAGCCTCGGGGCGAGGCGTTGGCGTACGGCGGCCAGGAGCAGGCGGTCGAGAGGGAGGCCGTCGCGTTGAGTGAGGGTGATGAAGGTGGCGGCGGCCGCGAGGGGGATCGCGGGGATCAGGAACACCGGCACGGGCACGAAGGACCGTACGGCGGACCACGTGCCGTAGAGGACGATGCCGGTCACGGACAGGATCAGCAGTTGCCGGGCGGTGAGGCCCGCGAGGACGGTGTCCGGGCGGTCGACGTCGGCAGGGATACGGACGGGCTGGGTCACGGGGTACCGCCTCCTCGGGTGCGGTGGGCGCGGGGCGGGGGAGGGGCGACGAACGTCGTCGAGGGCGGTGGGCTGGTACGCGCGGGACGGGGTGGTGGAGGTGGGGGTACGGGCGGCTGGAAGACGGCCGGGGCTGGGCGCCCGGTGGTGTACCGGGGCGGGGTGTGGGGTCGTGGGGTGGGCGGCTGGAAGAGGGGCCGGGCCGGCACCGGTGCCCTGCCGGATGTCTGAACCGCTGGGGTGGGAGCGGTGGAGCCGGGCGCCTGGAACGCCGGGAGACCTGGCGGGAAGAGCGGCCGGGGCGACGGCACGGCTGGCGTCGAAGGCCCGGGAGCCTGGAAGGTCGGCGTCGGCGGAGGCCCCGCGGCACGGCCGGTCGGAGCGCTCGGCCCGGGAGAGGGGGCGTGCGGCGGGAGGAACAACGCCGGTCCTGTGCGTGGTGGTGGACCACCGGGGCGAGGCCCGGCAGGACGGCCGGAGCGCGGCGCCCAACCCGCCCCTCCCGGAGGCGGGTTACGTCGCGCCGTACCCGTGGCGACAGCGGTGTGGCGGCCGTGGAGAAAGCCGAACGTCTTGTACATGACGTACGCCCGTGCAGCGCTCCCGGCGAGGGAATGGCCGCTGCTGAGGCGTACTGACCCGAGGATCCAGAACGGGATCTTGAAGACGATGTACATCAGGGCCAACGTGACGAGGACATCGACGAGCCCGTTGGCGTCGGACCCGAAGAAGCCGCCCGCACCGAGCCCACCCGGTGTCAGGAACACCCGTACTCCCGTGATCAGGGCGAGGGACTGTGCGACCTGGATGGCGAGCACCCCGCCGAAGGCCCGCCACCACCAGCGCGCGACGGCGTCGGTCTGCGGCAGCACATGGCAGATCAGGGCCAGCGGCGCGGCGACGACCAGGATGATCGTGAGGGCGACGCGGACCACGAAGGTCACCAGCAGGGCGACCAGTACGACGATGGTGACCAGCCACATCAGGACCAGGAAGACGCTGTCCTCGCTGGAGCTGAACGCGCTCAGGACGAAGTCGCGCAGCGCGGGCCCGGCGGTGTCGGCGTCGGCGCCGCCGCTGAGCGCGGCACGAGAGAGGGCGTTGGCGAGGTCGACGGCCTGGCCCGCGAGGAACAGCGACAGCGCGGCGGCGAGGAAAGCGACCGGGACGCGCGGGGCGATGTCCTTGAGGGAGTGGCGGGTCTGCACGGTCTCGTGGCTCATGACCAGGATCCCGGCGAGAGTGACGAGCAGGGCGTAGCAGGCCAGCGCGATCTGCCAGGAGTTGGTCCACAACTCCCCGACCCGGGGCAGGGACGCGGGGTTCGGGGTAGTCAGGAGGGTGTCGCTGAGGAGGTCCAGCAGCGGGTTGAGCGCGGACTTCACGATGGACGTGAAGAACCCGGTGATCGCGCTGCTGATGCCCCTGGCGATCCACCCGGCGATCCCGCCGCCCCCGCCCGCGTCGGGGACCTCGGCCGGTGGCATCGCGCTGGCCGACGGCACCGGGGACGTCTCGGGCTGCGGGGGGCAGTCCGCCGCGATACACGGAGACGACGTACCCGACGGCGATGGGACCGGGCTCGCGGATGCGGTGGGCACTGGTGCCGGGGCGGGGCTCGGGCTGGGGTCGGCGCTGGCGGTGAACACCGAGGCGCACACCGCCGGCACCACGAACCCGAGCACCAGAACCCGGCGCCACCGGCGCCGGTCCTGACGGTTCGGCGGGAACGCCGGGCGATGTCCGGTGGACGCTGTGGACTGTCCGGCCTGTGCGGACATCAGGCGCCCACGATCCCTTTGAGGATCTGGACGATCAGCGGTGCCAGGACGACCACGCTGTAGCCCCAGCCGGCACCCCGGAAGGCGATCTTGGCCTTCTCGACCTCGCCGGGGTCGCCGCCGGCCATCATGTAGCGCAGGCCGCCGATCGACAGGAACACGGTGGCCAGCCCGGCCGCGATGCCCATGATCCAGTTGCGGATGTTGGTGAGGACCTCGTCCACGGACGCTGCCGCCCCCAGGGGTTGGCCGGGTTCGGCGGCCGACGCGGACGACGCCCCCAGCAGGCACACCACCAGCACGCTTGCGGTGATCAGCAGCCACCAGAGGGTCCAGCGCCGGTCCGCGATGAGAGCCCGGGCGGCGGTGGGCCGGAGGCGGCGGAGGGGGAATGCCCGGTGCATCAGCGCACCTCCGGAGCCGGAGAGGGACGGGAAGGGGGCGGGGAACCCCCGCACTTCAAAAGGCCGGAATCCGGGCCGGTTTTGGCCACGGCCGGCGGGGATTTCTCTGCGTGCTCCGTGCGGGGCAGGGGCAGGGCGTTGATCGCTGCGTGGGCGGCGGGGTCGTCGTCGCGGACATCAGGGGCCTCGTCGTGGAGGAAGGCGGCGAGCCGGGCTTCCGCGCGGCGGCGGGTCTTGTAGGCGGCGTTGGGGGTGGTGCGGTGGTGGTCCGCCCAGTCGGTGACGGTCGTGTCGTCGAGCCGGGTGGTCCCGATGAGGTCGGCCTCGGTCCGGGTGAGGACCGCTTCGCGGACCGCTCGGGCGAGGACGAGGTCCGGGTGTCCGTACGGGGGTCGGGGTACGGACGGCCCGAACCCGGGTGCGACGGGGGTGGGGGCGTCCAGGGCCTTGGTGAGGGCGGCGTGGCCCTGCCGGTAGGCGGCCCACCGCAGCCGGGGGAGGACCCGGGGGCGGACCACATCGACGGAGGCGAGTCCGGCCAGGAACCCGGAGACGACCTCGGCCTGGAGGTCGGACGCTTCTCCCGGGAAGCGGTCCGACAGCCGCCGTACGACTCCCGCGAGGGCGGGCAGCGCCATCCCTGCGCAGGCCAGTACCCACAGGGCGCCGTCCTGGCGGGAGCGGCGTACGAGGTGGGTCCATACGGCGTCGCGGGTGAGGCGGGGGCATGCGGGCGCCAGCAGGAG
Organism: Streptomyces sp. 4F14; assembly: GCF_048159485.1. Lineage (NCBI taxonomy): Bacteria > Bacillati > Actinomycetota > Actinomycetes > Kitasatosporales > Streptomycetaceae > Streptomyces > Streptomyces sp. 4F14. Next base: position 385,069 of record NZ_JBLRVY010000004.1, on the reverse strand, counting down.
TGCGCGCAGTTCGTCGAGGGGGACGGGCCGGTGGGGCAGGCCGTGGAAGCGGCTGCCGTCGACGGTCAGCGGGGCGGGTCCGTCGACGAGCAGGGCGAAGCGTTTCCGGACGGTGTCCAGCGGCAGAACGGGGGCATTACGGCGGTGTTCATGGCGGGAGGAAGCCATGACCGGGCGCCTCCTCAGGTAGGGGAAGAGGGACCCCCTACAGGACCGGACCGGCGACAAGGAACCGCCAAACAGTGACAATTGCCGCGGCGGGAACGCGCGAGCTGACGCGCGTGTGTGAGGGGCTGATCCAGGCTTTAGTGGTGATCTAGGTCATCTGAGAGTTCTTCGGCAGTCCATGGCCAAAACAGAGTTAAATCGCGGTCTTCTGGGGTGTAGGCGACGTGTGGGCGCCTGCCGCGAGGAGACCGAGAATGCGCCCCCGACACCGCACAAGGACCAGCCACCGCGAGACCACGAAGGCCCCTCAGGACCGAAGGCCGACCCTCCCCGACCTGGTGGCCGTCGCCCACGGGTCCGCACGCCGACTCGACGCGACGCCACCCCTCTTCACGACCGCCCGCGACACCGCACCGCACGACGTCCAGGACGCGGTGAGAGGTAGACACAGGTCGGCTTGCCGCCCCTTGAACACGAGGCGAGTCATCCGACGGACACGTCGGCAAACGGGCCGGTCCGCATCCGGACCGCACCGCCACACCTCGCGTCGTAACCGTGACTGCTGCTCCTGTACGGACATGACTGGGGAAAAGCGCGGGGAGTCCCCCGAGACCGTCCGGCTGACCTTCTTGGCCGCGCGTTGCCGCGGCCCCGCAACTGCCGATCAGGAAAGCCACACCGCACGTGCCGCAGGAGTCCGGTCACACGAGCGGAAGCGCCGCAGCTCGTCGTACGGACGGGAAGTACCGGACCCTCCGGACACACAGGCATCCAGTACCCCGCGAGAGGCTCGGAAGCGATGACAGGGAACGAGGACACCGGTTCGCCCTCCGGCCGACGCACCCGCGATCTCGACACCTGGGTGCGTTCCCTGTGCGCGTTCACCGTTGCGGGAGTCGCCGCCTACGCCTCCTACATCCACCAACGGGACTTCGCCCTCCAAGGAGGCGCGGACACGGTAAGCGCCTCCCTGTGGCCGCTCTCGGTGGACGGACTGCTGCTCCTGTCCACCGCAGGGCTCCTCAAACACCCGGGTGAACTCTCCCGCCGCGCCCGCTGGTCGATCCGAGCGTCCTTCCTCCTCGGCATCGCCGTCTCCCTGGCCGCCAACGTCGCCGCCGCACCCAGCGCACAGTGGAAACCGGTCCTCGTCGCCGGCTGGCCCCCCGTCGCCCTGCTGCTCTCGGTCGAACTCCTCATCCACCGCCCCGAACCCCTGGAACCCGACCCCGTACGACAAGACCGCAGGACCACCGAAGAAACCGGCCTGCTGGAAAGAGCCAGAGGAATCGACACCCGACACAGGGAACGCCATCAACGACCCGCGTCGGCTGAGACTCTCCGCAAGGAACTGCACGTAGGCGCCCGTCGGTCACGACAATTGGCCGCATCCGTGAGAGCGGGCCACACCGATAGGTCCGGACCCGCGACGGCATCGGGAACACGGAAGACCACCGAACCAGGGCGATGACTGCCTTGTTCGAGTCCCGCCCGCCCCACCAGTGCTCACCCATGCAGAAGGCAGGTTGTGCCATGGTCTGGCGGTGCGGCCGAGCCGTGGCCCTTCGATCTGCGGATCGCCGACCCCAAGCGGGAGTGGGTCAGCGTGTACGTGGTCGCCACCAAATAATCGACAGGGGGCTGGTCCGGCCCGGGGCGAGTTCTCGGCCAGCGACGCGCCCAGCGCGGCCACCACGGACGTCGACCGCCACTCCGTGAACACCCGCTCCTGCTCGGCGTCGGGGAGCGCCGTGAGCGTCGTCGTGGCGCCCTCCGGGACGAAGATCGACCGTAGGTCGGACCAGGAGCGCTCACCGCTGCCCCGGTCCGGCATCATCGTCGGTTGCACAGTCAGGCCGACGTGGTTGTATCGCCATCACCGGTACGCGGGCGGTGGGGGAGCCGCGCCTGCACCTGCTCGGCTACGGCGACTGGACCGGACTGGTCTCCGTCACCCTCATCGGCGTCGGCCGACCCGCCCGCCAGGCGGCCCGGGAGATCGCGGACCTGTTGGCCTTCCTCAAGGGGGAGCCGGGGAGGTAGACGCGCGGGTCCGACCGGCTTCGGGAGTGCCCGTTCACCCGGCCGCTGGACGGGCCGCCGTAGGGCTGGAGCAGCCGCAGGTATCGGCCTCGGCTGTGGACGTGGGCGCGCAGCAGCCCTTCCCCCGCCAGGCGTCCAGCCCCTCCTTCACGGCAATGCCCGCGATGGCCAGGGCGGCGATCGGGTCGGCCCACGACCAGCCGAGCGTGGCGTTGAGGACCAGGCCGGCCAGCAGTACGGCGGAGAGGTACGTGCACAGCAGGGTCTGCTTGGAGTCCGCGACCGCCGAGGCGGAGCCGAGTTCGCGTCCGGCTCTGCGCTGGGCGGCGGACAGGAACGGCATCACCGCCAGGGACAAGGCGGCGATGACGATGCCGGGAATCGACCGTTCGGCCTCGCCGGAGCCGGTGAGCGCACAGACGGCGTCCACGGTGACGTACGCGGCGAGCGCGAGGAACGAGACGGCGATGATCCGCAGGGTGGTCTTCTCGCGTGCTTCGCGGGCGGCGTGGTCGCGGGCGGAGAACTGCCAGGCGACCGCCGTCGCGGAGGAGACCTCGATGACCGAGTCCAGGCCGAAGCCGATGAGCGCGGTGGAGGAGGCGAGGGTTCCGGCGGTGATGGCGACGATCGCCTCGACGACGTTGTAGGCGATGGTCGCGGCGGCCAACAGCCGTATCCGGCGGGCGAGCATGTCGCGGCGGGCGGGGCTGGGGCCGAGGGATATCGCGGTCATTCAGCAGCAGCCCTTCTCCTCGGCCTCGGCACACGTACGGTCCGTCTCGACGGCGACCACGGCGGTACGCAGGGCGTCGAGCGCGTGGCCGAGTCGCTCGTCGGCGAGTTCGTAACGGGTGCGGCGGCCGTCGGGCACGGTGACGACCAGACCGCAGTCCCGCAGGCACGCGAGGTGGTTCGACAGCCGGGTGCGGGAGATGCCGAGGGCGTCGGCGAGGTCGGCCGGATAGGCGGGGGCTTCGCGCAGGGCGAGCAGGATGCGGCAGCGGATCGGATCGGCGAGCGCGCGGCCGAAGCGGGCCAGCACCTCGATGTCGGGGGCGACTGTCAGCACATCCATGAGGGTACAGGTTTCCCTGAATTCAGGGAAACGTGTACTTGTGGTGTGCGGGGCGCCCGGGGCCTCGTCGCCGTCAGGCCGCAGCCGGTGCGATGGTCAGCAGCTTGCCCATCGCGGCGAGCACGGACGGCTCGACGCGGTAGCAGACCCAGGTGCCGCGCCGCTCGGAGGTGAGCAGTCCGGCGTCCTTGAGCTTCTTCTGGTGGTGGCTCACGGTCGGCTGGGAGACGCCGACGTCGGAGATGTCGCACACGCACGCCTCGCCGCCCTCGTGCGAGGCGACCGCGGAGAACAGCCGCAGCCGCACCGGATCGCCGAGCGCCTTGAACATCCGCGCGGCCGTTTCCGCCTCCTCGGTGGTGAAGGGGCGCTCTGTGAGCGGCGGGCAGCATGGTGTCGCGGCGGCGGGTTCCAGGAGCGGCAGCGCCTTCGTATTCGACATACGTCTATGTTGACGATGCTGACGGCAATTCATCGACGAACGTCGAACTAAAGGGGAGCCTCGTGGCTGTGCCCGTCAACAGCGTGCCCACCGCCGACCCACTGCCCGTCGTGGTGATCAGAGCGGGCCCGGTGGGCCTGGCCGCCCCCATCCACCTCGTCCAGCGGAACCTCGGCCGGCACCGCCGTCCGCGAGTGGGAGCACGTACGGCTGTTCTCTCCGTGGGCGGAGATCACCGACCCCGCCGCCGAGAAACTGCTCGCGCCGACCGGCTGGACGCGCCCCGTGGCGCCACCTACCCGACGGGCGGCGACTGGGCCGAACGGTACCTCCAGCCGCCGCCGACACCCTCGGCGCCAGGGTCCGCTACGGCACGACCGTGACCGGCGTGGCCCGTGCCGGGCGCGACCGCGTCGTCGACTCCGGCCGCGACGGGCAGCCGTTCACCGTCCACATGCGAGAACGTCGCGTACGGGGGCGGCTCGGTGTCCTGTGTGGGCAGGAACGGGACGTTGCCGTAGGCGGCGCAACCGCCGCCGGACAGATGCCGCAGGCTGAAGCCCCGGATGCGGTGGTCGCCGTACGCGTACCCGCCGTGCTGGTACGTCACCGTGTCCGGACTCCACTGGACGCCGCCCAGCGGCGCCGACGAACGGGTCGACGTACTGCGCCGGATCGTCGGGGCCGGAGGCCGAAGAGACGGCCGGCACGGTGGACGCGAAGAGGACGGCCACGGCCGTCAGGGCTCGTGGCAGAGGGAGTCGCAGCATGGACGGGAGGCTGCCGGAGCCCGCTTCCCGCGCCGGACCGCCGCACCGCGCCGGTCCGGGGAACCAGCCGATCGGGCCTGCGGGCCGTCTGTGAGCACCTGACCCGGTCAGCGGCTCCTTTTTGCTTCGCGCGTGTGCCTACGAAACCTCCCGCGTGTGCCTACGAAGCCTCCCGCGTGTGTCTATGAACCGGCCCCTCCGACCGCCGGTTTCACCGCCTCCGCCAGCAGGTGGTACCCGAGGTGGTTGAAGGGCGGTATCTCACCGAGGAAGCGTTCCATCCGGTCGACGAGGGTCCGTACGGCGTCGTCCCGCAGGACCTCGTCGGCCAGCCAGGCCGCCAGAGGCGTGTTGCCGCGCAGGCGGGTGACGGTCATGCCGACGCCGGCGAAGAGGGCCGTGAGGTCGTGCGGGCTGAAGCTGAACCAGGGGGCGAGGTACTCCTCGCCGCTGCGGGTCCCGGTGAACAGGAGCTGTTTGTTCTCCACGTCCGTGACGTCGACCGAGGCGAAACGGTCGGCGGTGAACATCTCCTCGAACAGGGAGTTCTTGACGCCGAGCAGCATCCGCCCGCCCGGCCGTAACACCCGGTGCACCTCGGCGAAGACGGCCGGCCGGTCCTCCAGGGGCAGGTGCATGAGCGCGAGCATGCTGGTGACGGTGTCGAACGAGCCGTCGGGGAACGGCATGTGCGTCATGTCCCCTTCGCGCAGATCGGCCGTCAGACCCCGCTCGCTGAGTTTGCCGGCCGCGACGTCCAGCATCGCGTGCGACAGGTCCAGCCCGGTGACCTGCGCGCCGCGTTCCGTCATGGGCACGGTGAACCGGCCGGTGCCGCAGCCGATGTCCAGGACGCGTTCGCCGGGGCGGATCGCCGCGAGCAGGAAGCGGCGCTCGGTGGTCGTGAACATCTCGTCGCACGGGCCGTGTCCGGGGATGCGCTCGTCGTACTCGTCGGCCACCTGGCGGTAGACGGACCTGACCTGGTCCTTCTGCTGGTCGGTGGGTGCGGTTCGCTCGTTCGTCGTCATGGATCCCTCCTGGGAGCCAGGGATGGTCAGGGAACAGGCGGACGGTCACGGAGCGGGGGAGAGGGCGGGGTGGCAGCGGTGCGGCCAACGTAAGGAGATATCTGCGCGGGCGTCAACTTCTCACCGCTGGAATTCCTTTGTTTTCTTTCACGGGGGCAGGGAAAGACGTCGCAAATTCACGGGTTTCGATCCTGTGTGCGGGGAACGGCGCCGTCAGAGAGGCGCACGAGGCCCTTGACACAGGGCGTGCCGCCGTCCCCACACTGGTGGAGCGACAGGAGACACCGATCGAGTGGGGATTTCCGTGTCCAGTTCACTCCCCCTGGCCGACTCCGATTTACGCGAGGAAGTACGGCAATCATTGGCCGCGTCGAAATTGCGGGAAGAACTCAACGGAATTTGGCGGACGCCACCGCACGAGGCGTGCTCGCCACCCCGGCTGACCTATCGGGAACTCGGCGCCCGCGGCCTGCTCGCCCCGCACTGGCCCCCCGAGTTCGGCGGGCGCGGCACCGGCGTGTCCGCGAGCGCCGTGGTCGCCGAGGAACTCGCCCTGCACGGCGTCCCCGACAGCGCCCGCGTGAACACGATCGACAACGCCGGGACCACGCTCCTGTCGTTCGGCACCGGGCGACAGCGCCGCCGCTACTGCCCGGAGATGGCCGCGGGCCGCGTCACCTTCGCCGTGCTGTACACCGAACCGCACGCCGGCAGCGACCTCGGCGCCCTGACCACCCGCGCCGAACGCACCGAGCACGGCTGGCGCCTGACCGGCACGAAGACCTGGAACGCCACGACCTCGGACGCCTCCTACGGCATCTGCGCGGCCCGCGTCACCGGCGCCACGGACAACGCCTACGCGGCCATATCCCTGTTCGTCGTGCCCCTGGACCATCCCGCCGTACACGTCGAGGCGTTGCCGACCGTCAACCCGGAACAGTTCTTCACGGTCCGGCTGGACGGCGCCGAGGTGGATGACGAGGCGTTGATCGGTGCGCCCGGCGCGGGCTGGTCGATGCTCACCCGGGCCCTGGGCACGGAACGGACCGGCGTGTGCTTCGCCGGCCGGGCCCGGCGCTGGCTGGACCAACTGGTGCGGGCGATCGAGGGGCGGGGTACGCCGGTCCTCGCGGCCGAACTGACCCGGCTCGATGTCGAGGTGGCCTCCGCCCGGCTGCTGGGCTGGCAGGCCGTGGCCGATCTCGCCCGGGGACAACTCGGCGCGGCTGCCGCCGCCGCTGCCAAGTGGTGGAACAGCGAACTCGCCCAGCACATCGCCCACCGGGCGTGGGACCTGCTCGGCCCGCAGGGATCCGCTGCCTTCCCCGACCTGCTGATGGCCGTCCGCGAGGCCCCCGGACTGACGCTGGCCGCCGGCACCTCGGAGATGCAGTTGTCGACCGTGGCCACCGACCTGCTCGACGGCGGCGACCCCTGGGAGGAGCAGACCTGACATGCCTCGCCACAGCGCCTGGAAACGCCAGTTGCTCCACGACTTCGCCGAGACGCTCGCCTCCTGCGACCCTGCCGACATCGACCAGGTGCGCCACGGGCTCGCCCAGGACGGCTGGAACAGCGCCTGTCTGCCCGCCGACGAGGGAGGTCTCGGGCTCACCGCCACCGACGCCGCCTGCCTGGCCGACCACCTCGGCCAGGTGCACGCCCCGAGCGACCCCCTGGACGCCCTCGCGGCGCTCCCGCTGCTCGGCCGGATCGCCCCCGAGGCGGCCCGGGACGTCCGCGCGGGCACCTGCCGCATCGGCGTGGCCGCAGGACAGGGCGGCCCGGCGTGGTTCACCGGAGGACCACCGGACCTCGTGCTGTGGCCGGCCACGGATACGCCGGATGCCGTGACCCTCCGGCGGCCCGCCGCGGTGACACGCCACCCGATCCCCGGCGATCCGCTCACGGCCGTGGACCGGCCCGACGACCTGGCCCACGCCCCTGCCGGCCCGCTCTGGACGACGTGCGCACTCCTGCGCAACGCCCACCTGCTGGGCCTGGCGGGCGCCGCGCTCAACAAGGCCGTGGAACGCGCCCGGAACCGGCCGCAGTTCGGCCGCCCCATCGGCGCCTACCAGGCCGTCGCCTTCCCCCTCGCCGAGCAGCGGATCCGGTTGGAGGGACTGCGGCTGGCGAACGACGCGCTCCTGCGCGACCTCGACGGGACCGTGCCGACCGACGCATCGGCCCTCACGGACGCGGTCATCGCGCTGGCCGACGACTGCGTCCGCCACAGTGTCCACGTCCACGGCGCGTACGGCCTCTCCGACGACAGCCCCGTCGCCGCCTGCCACCGCCGCCTCCTCACGGAGACAGCGCGCCACGGACCGTCGGACCCCGCGCTTCCCGAACCGGGCCGCCGTACCGAACCCGTCCGGCGGCAGAGCACCTTGCGTCAGCAGGCACGGCTACGGGAACCCGCCCGTGGCACCGAGGCGGTCTACCCGTCCGACCGGTGTGTCCACGAGCTGATCGAGCTGGCCGCGGCCGACCACCCGGACGCGGTCGCCGTACGCGATCACGACGGAGACCTCACGTACGCCCGTCTCGACGCGGAGGCCGGGCACCTGGCCGACGACCTCGCCCGGCGCGGGATCGGCGCCGGGGACGTCGTCGGCGTACACATGGAACACGGCGCCCCGGCCGTGACCGCCATTCTCGGCGTGCTCAAGGCGGGCGCCGCCTATCTGCCGCTGGACCCCACGCTTCCCCCGGAACGCCTCGCCTTCCTCACCGAGGACGCGGGTGCCGCTCTCGTCCTGCGCGACGCCCGGCCGGTGACACGTACGCCTGAGCGGCCCGCACCGCGTCGGCCCGCCGCCCCGGACTCGCTCGTCTACGTCCTGTACACCTCGGGCTCCACCGGCACGCCCAAGGGCGTCGAGGTCGAGCACCGCAATCTCACGAACCGGCTGTACTGGGACGCCGCCACCTTCGCGCTGCGCCCCTCCGACGTGGTGCTGCACCACACCGCCCTCGGCTTCGACATCTCCGTGTGGGAGATCTTCGCCCCGCTGGCGGCCGGTGCCACCCTCGTCGTTCCCCCGCTCCAGGCGCTGCGCGACCCCCACCGGATGCTCACCCTCATGCGGGACACCGGGGTCACCGTACTGGCGTGTGTCCCCTCGCTGCTGGACCTCCTGCTGGACGAGGACGCCCCGACACTCGCCGAGGTGAGCGGGCTGCGCTACGTCTTCTGCGGCGGCGAGACCCTGCCACCGCGCCTCGTCGACCGCTTCCACACGCAGATCGCCACGGCCCGCCTGCACAACTTCTACGGCCCCAGCGAGTGCACCATCGACGTCACCTCCTGGCGCTGCGACCCCGGCGCAGGCGACGCCCCCGTGCCGATCGGCACTCCGCTCGCGAACGTCAGCGTCCACGTCCTGGACGAGTACGGCGACGTCGTCCCGCCCGACCGGCCCGGCGAACTGTACGTCGGCGGGGCCGGCGTGGCCCGCGGCTACCGGCGGCGTCCCGGGCAGACCGCCCGCTGCTTCCTGCCCGACCCCTTCACCGACCGGCCCGGCGCCCGCATGTACCGCACGGGCGACCGCGTCCGCCGAGACCGGGACGGCGTCCTGCACTTCCTCGGCCGCACCGACCGCCAGGTGAAGGTGCGCGGCCACCGTGTCGAACTCGGCGAGATCCAGCACACCCTGGAACGCCACCCCGGTGTGCACGCCGCCGCCGTCCGGGCCGTCGAGGACCGGATCGAGGCGCACGTCGTCACCACGGACGGCCACCCGCCCGACGCCGCCGGCCTGACGGCACACCTGCGCCGCACCCTGCCCGCCCACATGATCCCCGCCGCCTACGGATTCCTGCCCGAACTCCCCGTCACCGGCAACGGCAAGACCGACTACGCCGCCCTGCCCCGCCTCGCGCCCGCGCCGCACGACCACCCCGCCGAGCCGGACGCCCTGCGGGACGCGCTGGCCCGCCTCGCGGGCCGGCTCCTCGGCCGCGAACGCCTCGGGGCGGACGACGACTTCTTCGCCGCCGGCGGCAGCTCCCTGCACGCCGCCCGCCTCGTCGCGCGGGCCCGCACCGAACACGGCCTGGACGTCCGCCTGGAGCACTTCCTCGCGGCCCCCACCGTCCGGGGCCTCGCCGACAGCGCAGCACACGCAAGGGAAGGCGACCCTCCCGATGACCGTTGACCACGACGACCCGCGGATCCGCCTCTTCTGCTTCCCGCACGCCGGAGCCGGCAGCGGCGCGTACCGGGCCTGGATCCCCGCCCTCGCCCCCGGCATCGACGTCCGCCCCGTGGAACTCCCGGGACGCGACGGCCGCTGGGCCGAACCACCCCGCACCAGCGTGAGCGAACTCGCCCACGGCTGCGCCGCCGACGCCCTGGACGCCCTCGGAACCGAGGCGCAGCCCCGGCCGTACGCCCTGTTCGGGCACAGCCTCGGCGCCGTCGTCGCGTACGAGACCGCCCGCGTCCTGCTGCGCCGAGGCCGGCCCCCTGCCCTGCTCGTCGTCTCCGGCAGCGAACCCCCGCACCGGCTCACCGCACCGGCCCGCCCCTGCCACCGCCTGCCCGACGACGCGTTCCTCGGCGAAGTCGTCCGCCTCGGCGGCACCCCCGCCGGGATCCGTGAGGAAAGAGAGCTCCTGCGCGTCCTGCTGCCCGCGCTGCGCGCCGACTTCACCGCGGCCGAGACCTACCGGCACCGCCCGGACGGCCTCCCGCTGCCGGTGCCGATCGCCGTCTATGCCGGCGCGGACGACCAGACCCTCGTACAGCGCCGCCTCGACGACTGGGGCCAGCTCACCCGCTTCCCCGCCGTACGCCACCGGCGCTTCCCCGGCACCCACTTCTACCTCGACGCGGGCCGCACGCTCGTCCTCCAGGCGCTGCGGCACGACGTGACACAGGCGGCCGCCCCGCTCCCCAGGAGGCCGCGGTGACCTCGACGGCCGTACGCCACCGGCACCCCCTCGAACCCCTGACCGCCGACGAGATCCGGCTCGCCGCCACCCTGCTCAAGTCCCGGCGCGGGCTCACCCCCGACACGCGCTTCGTGATGATGGCGCTCAAGGAACCGCCCAAAGGGGCACCCGGCGCCCCGCCGCGCGAGGTGTTCGTCGTGCTGCGCGACCGCCGCCACCGCCGCACCTACGAGGCGGTGGTGTCCCTGACCGCCGAGGACGTGACGTCCTGGCGCGCGCTGCCCGGGGCCCGTACCGCCGTCACCGAGGAGGACTTCGCGCAGTGCGACGCGGCGGTCCGCGCGGACGGGCGCTGGCAGGACGCGATGCGCCGGCGCGGAGTCACCGACTTCTCCCTCGCCATGGTGGACGCCTGGCCGACCGGCCACCCCGGACACCACACCGACTGGCCGGGACGACGGCTGGCGTACGCGCTGACCTTCGTCCGCGCCCACCCCCGCGACAACGGCTACGCCCGCCCGGTGGAGAACCTCGTGGTCCTCGTGGACCTCGACTCCCTGGAGATCCTGGACGTCCTCGACCGGGGCGTGGTGCCGCTTCCCTCGCTCTCGGGGAACTACGACCCCGACGAACGCGGCGACGACGACAACTGGCCCCCCGCCGTCGAGGAGCGCACCGACCTCAAACCCATCGAGATCACCCAGCCCCAGGGGCCGAGCTTCGACGTCGACGGGTACGCCGTCCGCTGGCAGAAGTGGCGGCTGCGCCTCGGCTTCACGGTCCGCGAGGGACTGGTCCTGCACCAGGTCGGCTACCAGGACCAGGGCCGCGTCCGGCCGATCCTCCACCGCGCCTCCCTCGCCGAGATGTACACGCCCTACGGCGACGCCGGATTCACCCACCGCCTCAAGAACGCCTTCGACGAGGGCGAGTACGGCGCCGGGTTCATGGTCAACGCCCTGGAACGCGGCTGCGACTGCCTGGGCGAGATCCACTACTTCGACGCCGTCGCCCACGACCAGGACGGCGAGCCGGTCACCCTGCCGCACGCGATCTGCCTCCACGAAGAGGACATGAACATCGCCTGGAAGCACACGGACTTCCGCACCGGCCGGGTCGTCACCCGCCGCCAGCGCCGGCTCGTCATCTCGTCGTTCGCCGTGCTCGGCAACTACCAGTACGGCTACTTCTGGTACCTGTACCTGGACGGCACCATCGCCTTCGAGGTGAAACTCACCGGGATGATCTCGACCGGCGCCTACACCGGCACCTGCCCGCCCTCCGGCACGGCCGTCGCCCCCGGCCTCTACGGCCCCCACCACCAGCACTTCTTCTCCATGCGCCTGGACATGGCCGTCGACGGCCCGCACAACTCCGTGTACGAGGTCGACTCGGTGCCGCTGCCCGTCGACGACCACAATCCGTACGGCAACGCCTGGCGTACCGAACCCCGCCTGCTGGCCTCGGAGACCCAGGCACAGCAGCGCCTCGCCCACCCGGCCACCGGCCGGCACTGGAACATCGTCAACCCCCACCGCCGCAACGGCCTGGGCGAACCGACCGCCTACCAACTGGTCCCCTCCTCCGGCCTGCTGCCCATGCAGCCCGCCGGCACCCCGGCCTGGCACCGCGCCCGGTTCTGCTACGGCCACCTCTGGGTGACCGCCCACGACCCGGCCCAGATGTACGCCGCCGGCGACTACCCCAACCAGCACCCCGGCGACGCGGGCCTGCCCGCCTACGTCCAGGCCGACCGGCCGACCGCCGACGCCGACATCGTGCTCTGGCACACCTTCGGCGAACACCACGTCGTACGGCCCGAGGACTGGCCGGCCATGCCCGTGGTGGCCACCGGCTTCACCCTGCGGCCCAACGGCTTCTTCGACGGCAACCCCGCACTCGACCTGCCCGCGCCCAACGCCTGCCACGCAGCGAAAGGCACCCAGCACCATGACGACCCTCACTGACCGCTACCCGACCCGGCTCACGGAACCCGCCCCTCACCTGCCGCGGCACGACCCCGTCGTGTGGGGCGACCCCTCCGGCGGACCTCTCGGCCCGTACGAGGCCGTGAACTACGCCGACCGGGGCCACCACCACACCCCGCACCCCCTCTTCCGCCCCCACGAAGTGGACGCCTTCCGCCAGGAGGCCGCGCGGCTGGCCGCCGACCCCGCGCTGCGCGCCGACGAACGCACCGTCGTCGAAGAGACCGCGCAGGAGGTCCGCTCCGTCTTCGAGGTGCACCGCATCAGCCCGCTCTTCGCCCGCCTGACCGCCGACCCACGCCTCGCGGACGTGGCCCGCCAGCTCCTCGGCTCCGAGGTGTACGTCCACCAGAGCCGCGTCAACTACAAACCGGGCTTCACCGGCGGCCCGTTCTACTGGCACTCCGACTTCGAGACCTGGCACGCCGAGGACGGCATGCCCCGGCCCCGCGCGCTCAGCGTCTCCGTCGCCCTGACCGAGAACTTCCCCTACAACGGCAGCCTCATGGTCATCCCCGGCTCCCACCGCACGTTCGTCCCCTGCGTCGGACGGACCCCGCCCGGCCACCACCGCACCTCGCTGCGCACCCACGCGCCCACCGTCGGCATGCCCGACGAGGACGCGGTGCGCGCACTCGCCGGGCAGGCCGGAGGAATCGACCAGTTCACCGGGGAGCCGGGAGGCGCGACCTTCTTCGACGCCAACTGCATGCACGGCTCCAACGGCAACATCACGCCCTACCCGCGCGCCAACGTCTTCATCGTCTACAACAGCGTCGACAACACACTCCGAGAGCCGTACGCCGCGCCCGAACCCCGGCCGCCCCACATCGCCGCCCGTGACTTCACGCCCGTGGGGGAGGTCCGGTGAACCCCCCGCTGGGCAACTTCGTCGGCGGAGCCTTCCGTCCGGCGCGGACCGAGGAGACCGTCACCCTGGTGAACCCGGCCACGGGGAGCCCCGCCGGAACGGCACCCGTCTCGGGCGCCGCCGACGTCGACACCGCCGTACGCTCCGCCCAGGACGCCTTCGACCGCTGGAGCCTCACCCCGCCCGGCGAGCGGCAGCGGGCCCTGCTCAGGATCGCGGACGCGCTGGAGCGGCGGGCCGAGGAGTTCGCGGCGGCCGAGGTCGTGCACACCGGCAAGCCGCTGCACCTGGTCACGGGCGACGAACTGCCCGCCATGACCGACCAGATCAGGTTCTTCGCCGGCGCCGCCCGCCTGCTGGAGGGCAGGGCCACCGGCGAGTACCTGCCGGGCCACACCTCGTCCGTACGCCGCGAACCCCTCGGCGTCTGCGCCCAGGTGATGCCCTGGAACTACCCGCTCATGATGGCCGTCTGGAAGTTCGCGCCCGCCGTCGCGGCCGGCAACACCGTGGTCCTCAAACCCTCCGACACCACACCGCTGACCACCCTCATGCTGGCGGAACTGGCCGCCGAGTTCCTGCCGCCGGGCGTCCTGAACGTCGTCTGCGGCACCCGCGAGACCGGCCGCGCCCTCGTACGGCACCCCGGACCCGCCATGGTGGCGATCACCGGCAGCGTCCGCGCGGGCACCGAGGTCGCCTCCGCCGCGGCCGGGGACGTCAAACGCGTCCACCTCGAACTGGGCGGCAAGGCACCCGTGGTCGTAGCCGCCGACGCGGATCTCGACGAGGCCGCGCGAGGCATCGCCGCGGCGGGCCTGTACAACGCCGGACAGGACTGCGCGGCGGCGTGCCGGATCATCGTGGACACGGCGGTGCACGACGCCTTCGTGGAACGCCTGGCCGCCGAGACACGCAAACTGACGCCGGGACCGCCCGAGGACCCCGGCTCCGGCTTCGGCCCGCTCAGCAGCGCCGCCCAGCGCGACCGGGTACGCGGCGTCCTCGACCGGCTGCCCGCCCACGCCCGGACCGTCGTCGGCGGAACCGTCCCCGCCGGCCCGGGCTTCTTCCACGACGCCACCGTCGTGACCGGGCTCCGGCAGGACGACGAGGCCGTCCAGGAGGAGATCTTCGGCCCCGTCCTCACCGTCCAGGCGTGCGCCGACGACGAGGAGGCCCTCACCCTGGCCAACGGGGTGCGCTACGGGCTCGCCGCGTCGGTGTGGACGCGGGACCACCGCCGCGCCACGACGATGGCCCGGCGCATCGACGCCGGCATCGTCTGGATCAACTGCCACATGCCCACGGTGGCGGAGATGCCGCACGGTGGCTTCAAACGGTCCGGGTACGGCAAGGATCTGTCGGTGTACGCGCTGGAGGAGTACACGCGGGTCAAGCACGTCATGACCTGTACGGGACCGTGAGGTCCCGCACGTGATGGTGAGGTGCCGCCTTCAGCGCAGGGCGATCAACGCGATGGCGGCCACCGCGCACACGAGCCCGGCGGCCTGTCGACGCGTGATCCGCTCACCCAGGAACACCAGCGCCAGCAACACCGGAATCACCGGATACAACGCGGACAGCACAGTCGCCACCGCCATCAACTGCTGCTGCGTCGCGGCCAGATACAGCACGATCGCCACCGTCCCCACCGCACCGGCCCCACCGGCAGCCGCCGCCAGCCGCCCCGGCATCCTCACCGGAGCCCCGTACACAAGCAGCACCCCACCGATCACCACCACGGACACGACCCGGCTGACCACCACCGGCCACAACCCCCCGTCCACCTGAGCCATCGCCAGAAACTGCACCCCGAACCCGGCACTGGCGACCAGCGCGGCGGGCACCCCGGCGGTCACCGACCCGCCCCGCCCCTGCCCCGCCCCCTGCGAAACAAGCCACAACGCGGGCACGGCAACCACCACACCGACCCACGCCACCACGGCCAGATGCTCCCCCAGAAACACCACCCCCACCAGCACGGGAAGCGCAACCGCCCCCACATCGCTGACCGGCACCACAACACTCATCTGCCCCCGCGACATCGCCCGATACAGAAACGCGACCCCCACCCCCGTACCCACCCCCGACAACGCACCGAACCAGTAGTCACCCCCCGTCCCCCCACCACCGGAATCCACCACCGCCCACAGAACCGCCACCCCGCTCCCCGCGAGCTGCGCATACAGAGCGACAGCGATCCCGTCGACCCTCCGGGACACCAGCCCGTTCGCAAAGTGGGTCACACCGAAACAGAGCGCGGACGCCAGCGCGAGAACCTCACCCACAGCCCCTCCCGACAGCCGGTACGTCTGTCCGGGATGGGGAGGCTTCAGCGCACAAGAACATATGGGCGGGCCTACCCGGGATCCCGGCGATGATGACAACGACCGCCGCCCGCTTGGTCCGCGCGGGTGGTTCAAGAACGGCGTCCTGGCCGAGCGAGAGGAGGGCAGCCGCGTGAGTGAGACCCCGAACCCCTCTGCCTCCCTGGCCTCGGCGACGATGGCCGCGGGGCTGCTCTCGATCCGCGCGTCGCGGATCCGGCCGACGGGGATGGCCTGAAGCGCACGGCACCCCCGGGCAGAGCGACCGACTCCGGCAAGGGCGTCCAGGTAGGCGACCACCTGGTCGGCTGGCTCCTGGACGCTCCGCCCCCGCTTCACCGTTGCAGGGCGCTCTCCACGAGAATCCAGGGATGTTCGAAGATCGTGTACCGCACCATGTGGCCATCACCCCGGACGGCAACGGCAGATGGGCACAGCGACGGGGACTGCCCCGGAGCGAGGGCCACCGCCGGGGAGCGCGTGCGCTTCAGGACGTCATCGGTGGCGCCCTCGGACTCGGGGTCCGCTTCCTGAGCCTGCACGCCTTCTCGACGGAGAACTGGAAACGGCCGGCGAGCGAGGTGGCGGACCTCATGGACGTCTACGCGGACTACCTCGCCGCCCACCGCACGTACTTCCAGAACCAGGGAGTGCGGGTTCGGCTGCTGGGCTCCCGGCACCGGATACCGGACCGTCTCGTACGCGAGATCGAGACCGCAGAGCAGGTCACGCGGAGCAACGACCGGCTGACGTTCGTCATGTGCGTCGACTACGGCGGCAGAAGCGATCTCCTGCGCGCCGTCGACCGGATCGCCGAGGACGCCCGCAACGGCACCCTGCCGGACGCCCCTCTCGACGAACGGACCTTCGCCCGGTACCTGAACCGGTTCGACCTCCCCGACGTCGACCTCCTCCTGCGGTCCGGCGGCGAGACGCGGACCTCGAACTTCTACCTCTGGCAGACCGCGTTCTCCGAACTGGCCTTCCTGGACAAACCCTGGCCGGACGTCACGGCGGAGGACCTCCGGCAGGCGGTCTCCCGCTACGCCTCCCGGGAACGGACCCTCGGGGGACTCGGCCGACAGGGACGCTGACAGAGAACGTCACCGAACGCCGGGGCATTCATGCGGACCGCGAGGTCAAGGCCGACGGTGCCCGTGGAGACATACAACGGCCGGTCCCCGACAGCGCCCACCTCCTCGACTGAGAGGGGCGCACCGAACGGGCGGTGGGTCGGCGGCCGGTGATCGCCGCCTCCTTACGCCGTTTCGAACCGCAGCGGCAGCCTCCGGTATCCACCCCGCACCGCGCTGCCCGACCCGGTGGGAGGGCCGGCCGCGCTCAGGTGGGGGAACCGGGTGGCCAGGGCGGTGAAGAGGGTGGTGGCCGTCTGGCGGGCCAGGGGTGCGCCGAGGCAGTAGTGCGGGCCCGCGCCGAAGGCGAGGAGTGCGGGGGAGGGGCGTCGGCCGGGGAGGAAACGGTCGGGGTGGGGGAAGGCCAGGGCGTCGTGCTGGCCCGCTTCGAGCATGATCAGCACCAGCGAGCCGTCCGGCACCGTGACCGTGCCGAGGTCGACCGCGCCCCGGGCATAGCGCGAGGTGACGCGCACGGGCGGGGTGGTGCGCAGGATCTCGGTGACGTACGCGTCGGGGTCGTGGGCCAGCCGTGACCACAGGTCCGGATGGCCGGCGAGGGTGGCGAGGCCGGAGGCGATGAGATTGGCGGTCGTGTAGGTACCGGCGATGAGCAGGAAGACCAGGTGGAGCGGGAGTTCGTCGAGGTCCTGGGGTTCGGTCAGGGAGGGGAATCCCACCGCCGACTGCTGCATGTACGCGTGCAGTTGGGCCGTCGCACGATCGGCGGCGGGGGTGGCGACACCGGGCCGGTCGATGGCGGGCAGGAACTCCGCGACCCACCGTGCGAGCACCGGGCGGTCGCGGGGCGGAATCGCGAGGATCTCGCCGAGGACGTCCACCGGAAGGGGCTCCGCGAGGACCGGTACGGCGTCGACCTGGCCGCCGGCCTCCGCGACGGCGTCCACGTAGCCGTCGACCAGCTGCACCAGGCGGGACTGCCGCGCCCGGCACGCCCGCACGGCGAAGTCGGGGGCGAACGCCTGCTGGAGACGGCGATGCCTCGCGCCGCTCGCGTGCATGACCGACGTGACCATCACCTGCTGGGCGACACCGGGCGCGGGCGCGGCGTACTGCTCCTGCCAGTCCGTGTCGCGTTGCGCGAGCGCCGGGTGGGCGAGGGCCCGGCGGCAGTCCTCGTAGCGGCTGAGCACCACGAGGTTGTCACCGAGCCTGAGCGGCCCCGCCTCGTGCAACGCCCGGTACAGGGGGTAGGGGCTGGTGCCCGGCGGCGGCCCGGTGTCGAGGAGGACGGCGGCGGCCTGCCGCGCCGTACGCAGGTCGTTCACCGGCCCCGCGCGGCCAGCACCGCCGGGGTGTTGTCGTGGACGCCGAAGACGCGGTCGATCCAGCGCGCGGTGGTGGGCAGGGACGCGGTGAGGATGCCGGTGTGGTCGACGTCGGGGAAGCCCTCCCAGGTCGTGTCCGTGCCGGCGGCGGTGAGGTCCGCCGCGAGCCGGGCGGTTGCCGCGGGGTCGGCGATCGTGTCGGCGAGGCCGTGGGCGATCAGGACGGGCTGGGGGAAGCGGCCGACGGGCGCGTCGAGGGCGGCCAGCATCGACTGGAACTCGGCGTCGGTGCTGAGGTCGGAGGCCAGGACCTCGGCGGGGCTGTGGACGATGGCGTCCCGCAGCAGCGCGTAGTACGTCGCCTCGTCGGCGACCCGGGTGAGGGCCCGCCCGCGCGGGGTGAGGTGGATGTCGGAGTCGAAGCCCCGGTGGACGGACTCCAGGCCCTCCAGGATCAGCAGGAGCAGCGGGGACAGCGGGGCGTCCGGGTCGGCGGTGAGGCGGGCCCACATGTCCTGGAACCGGTGCGGCGGCGCCAGCGCGAGGGTGCCACGGAAGTCCAGCTCGGGGGCGTAACCCGGGGCGACGGCGGCGGTGTTGAGGGCCGCGTGGCCGCCCTGGGAGAAGCCGCAGACCAGCCAGTGCCGTCCGAACGGCAGATCCAGCTGGCGGGCGGCGCGTACGACGTCCGTGACGGCCCACGCCTCGGACTCGCCGTGCAGGTACGGGTGCCGGCCACCGCCGCCCACGCCCTGGTAGTCGGTGACGGTCACCGCGTAGCCGAGGCCGAGCCAGTGGGCGAGGTAGTCCCGCTCGAAGGGGAACAGGCCCTTGCGGGAGGGCGCGCAGGCGTCGTCCAGGCCGGCGGTGCCGTGGGCGTAGCTCAGCACCGGCCAGCCCTGGCGCAGCGGGGCGGCGGCGGGGGTCAGGACCATGCCGGTGACGGTGCGGATGCGGTGGTCGTGGCCGGTCGAGTGGTAGGAGACCCGCCAGCCGCCGCCCGCCCCGTCCGGGAGGAGCGCCGCCGGCAGGGGAGCGGCACGGCGCAGGGCGCCCGGCGGCAGGTTGGCGGCGGTCCGGCTCACCGGAGGGCTCCTTCCAGGGCGAGCACCTCACGGGGCTCCAGCGCACGGTGCTCGGGACGGGACCCGGGACGGGCGGCGACCACCACGAAGTGCCCGGCGTACAGATGCGGCCACGCCCGCAGGACGCCCTCCTCGTGCAGCACGTCCAGCCGCCCGCGCCCCGGGCGCACCCGGTACCGCTCCAGCCGCCAGACACTGTCGCCGTACGCCTTCACCGCGGCCTCCTGACAGGCGAACTCCAGCATCGGGTCGAGGTGTTCGGCACCCGGGGCCCGGCAGCGGGGCAACGGATGCGGGCCGCTTCCCGCGCGCTCGACGTCGACGCCGAGCGGCCCGGCCGTACCCGCCACGGCCGTCACGACGTCCCCGCAGTGCGCGATGGAGACGACGGCCCGCGCGCCCACCACCCGGGGAGCCCCCGACGGATCGCGCAGGACACTCCACGCGCGTCCGTGCAGCAGGCGCAGCGAGGCGTGCGCGGTGATCCGGCCGAGGGCGGTCTCCCGGCGCCGCCACGCGGGCAGCCCCTGGAGCAGGGCGAGTTCACCGGGGGCGAGCAGGTCCTCCGGCGGGTCGGGGCACCCCGTCCAGCAGGCGGTCACGGCGACGGACCTCACCGGCCCGCCGCCTCCGACACCGCGTCGACAGCGTCCCCGACGGTGTGCCAGGGCGCCGCGCTCTCGCTGATCAGCGTCACCCCCATGCTTTCTTCGAGGTACGCAGCGACCCGGATGACCTTGGCCGACGTCATGCCCTCCAGATCGAGCAGCCGGGTGTCCTCGCCCAGCTCGGCGACGGACACCGGCACCACGGCGGCGACGGCCTCACGGACGGCGGCGAGGACGCCGGCGCGGGGCAGCGAAGGGGAGACGGTCATGTCAGGTACTCCTTGATCGAGCCGGCCGCCGGAGGTCGCCCGGCGGAGTCCATGAGGTCGGCGGAATCCATCAGGTCACGCGCGCGCAGCCGCTGCCACTTCCCGCTCGTCGTCCGCGGCAGCGCACCCGGCGGCAGCACCCGCACATCGAGGCACCCCACCCCGAGCGCATCGCCGATCCGCCCGCGCAGCACGTCCTCCAGCACAGCAGTGTCCGAAACCCCCTCGGCGAGCAGCGCGATCCGTTCCTCACCACCGTCCCCGACGGTCGCGACCGCCATACACCGCCGCCGGAACACCCCGGGCACCTCACGGGCGAGCGCCTCGACGTCCTCGGGGAACAGATTGCGCCCCTCGCAGACGATCATCTCCTTGCACCGGGCGGCCCAGTACAGCTCCCCGTCCACCCGGAACCCCAGGTCACCGGTCCGCAGCCAGGGCCCGTCGAAAGCGGCGGCGGTCACCTCCGGGGCATGCAGATACCCGGCCATCATGCCCGGCGCCCGCACCTGCACCTCACCGAGCGACCTGTCGGGAACGACGACGCCGCCCCGGTCCACCAGCCGCAACTCCACCCCCGGACCGGCGACGCCCACGGACGTCACCGGCTTGCCCCGGGGATCGCCCGCCGCCCGGGGCACGACGACCCGGTCGTCACCCAACAGCGCCCGGTCGACGTACCGCACCCGTGGCACGGCGGACACCGGCGTCGCCGTCACGAGCAACGTCACCTCGGCCAGCCCGTACGCCGGACACAGCGCGGCCGGTGCCAGTCCGTACCGGGCGAACGCGCGGGTGAACCGTTCCATCGTCCCGGCCCGCGCCTCCTCGGCGGCGTTCACCGCGACCCGCAGGCGGCTCAGATCCAGACCGTCGTACGACTCCGTCCCCGCGTCGGCCATCAGGGCGTACCCGAAGTCCGGCGACGGCATGACGGTGCAGCCCGTCGCGGAGAGGTAGCGGACGAACCCGCCGGGGTCACGGACGAAGGAGAGCGGGGCCACCACGTGGGTCTCGGCGCCGGCCAGGAGGTGTGCCAGCGTCATCACCAGGCCGAAGTCGTGGTGCAGGGGCGGCCAGTTGACGTGGACGTCGGCCGCGTCGATCTCCAGCAGACCGGTCAGCGAGCGAACCCCGGCGAGGAAGGCCCGGTGCGTGAGCGCCACCCCCTTGGGAGCCGAGAGGCTGCCCGAGCTGAACTGCACCACCGCCAGGTCGTCCGGGTCCGGCGTCGGGAGGTTCACCGGCCGGGCCTCGCCCCGGACGCCGTGCAGCCGCAGGCCCGCGCAGCGTAGGCGCAGGGCGTCGCCGAGTCCGGAGTACGGGGGCGTGTCGTCCACGACGACATGGCGTACGGCGGCGGTGGCGACGATCCGCGCGAGGTGCTCGCTCTGCGCCGCCGGCTCGCGCCCCATCGGCCGGACCGGCAGGACCGTGACGGCCGCGCCCGCTCTGACCACCGCCAGCACGGAGACGAGGGCCGGGGCGGTGGGGGAGGCCAGCACGGCCACCACGTCTCCCGGGCGCACCCCGGACGCGAGCAGGTGAGCGGCCCGCCTGCGCACCGCCGTACACAGCTCGGCGGCGGTCAGCCGGGTGTGTGATCCGGGGTGCACGAGGACGACCTTGCGCCGCTCCCGGCGGCCCATGGCCTCCAGTTCCTCGGCGAGGGTGCCTGCGTTGCTCACCCTGTCCAGCCTGGGGGGCCACGGGCGCGGGACAACTCCGACAGGGCCGAACGGGGGAACGATGCCCCGACCGCCTGGACGGGCGCCTCTGAAGTGCTTGGTGGTCCGGAGGCGCATCGTGGATCCGCCGGGGAGTCGTCCTCGTCTCCGTCACCAGGCGACGGGGAGGGACATGCGTGCCCGGAGAACGAGGTTGGGGAATGAGCGCGGTTCGGCTTCGGGGACCGCGAGTTCCAGGTGAGGGAAGCAGTCGAACAGCGGCGGCAGCGGTCCTGAACAGCCGGGCGAGGGCTGCGTCGAGGCAGGCGCGCGGGGCTTTGGCCGAAGACGACGTGGGATGCGGGGGTGTGTGCGGCGGTTGGTGAAGTCCGTGGCGTCCCGGTTCGCCGAATCCGGTACGGGGACGACGTCACGGAGCGTGGTCCCGGGGAAGGCGCCCGAGGCCACGAAGCGGCTCGGCAACTTCCTTGTCGCTCCTCACCGGTGGCGTCTCACGCGGTGCTGGGCCGGCGGGTCGTGGGTGCTGCGGTCTCCGGTAGTTGCTGCCACCACCAGGCGATCGAGGTCAGCGCGGGCGGCGGGCCGGGGGCGACGTCCGCAGGGGTGGTGTCGATCCAGATCCGCTTCAGCAGCTCCTGGTGTCCGGGCTTCAGCCCCCGTCGGTAGTGGGGCATGTGCAGGTGGTATTCCACGTTTCCCGAGATGAGGCGCCCCAGGTCACGCAGATAGTGCCGTAGTCCGTCCGAAGCCTGTTCCTGAGTGTGGTCCCTCAGCCGTACGAAAAGTGCCGTGACCTGGTTGCTCAGGGCCAGCGCGCGGGCCAGAGCCTCTTGAACGTCGCCGTCGGTCTCGCGGGCCAGCACCGTGACGGCGTTGATGCCGGGCGTGTGACTGGTCTCTTCCTTGGCCCATGTGTGGACGTCGTTGTGCAGGCCGATCAGCAGCCAGGCCATTTCCGTGAGTGCTCGCGCTGGCGGTGTGGCCAGTTCCTTTGCGCCAAGGCGGTAGCCGTGGATGATTTCGTACAGCGCCGAATAGGGCGGAACGAACGAAGCACCCAGCCGCAGGGTCGCATATTCGTTGAGATCATGTTGCTCACCGTCGTCCAGCAGCGAGCGGTGCCAGGCCACGCAGAGCATCCCACGGCGAAAGCTGTCCGCGAACCGGGCGAGCTGCGAGGGCGTCGCGCACCGTGACAGCCTGGCCACAAGGTCGGCCAGGGCCACGCCCAATGGCGAGTTGTCCAGTGGTGCCGCCTCAGGCGCCTCGACAGGCCGAACCAACTGGGCCAGCCGTACGGTCGCCTTCGCAGCGTCTCCGGCACCGCCGGGCAGGTCGACGTAGTCGTCCATCGCGAAGAACCAGGCGTTGAAGTCCGCCGCGAGCTGGAGCCGCTCCAGCGGAGCGTCCGGGTAGAGCATCGACGTACACCGGCAGATCCACACCGACCAGGCCAGCCGGTCTTGACCCGACGTCACGCTGTCCAGCCGGTGCCGGCGAATCCATGCCGCTGTCCGCTCTTCGACCTCCGGGCCCAGGGGGTTGTGCTCTGTCGGGATCGGACACCACAACCGTAGCCGTGTGTCGCGGACGTCGGTCTCGCTGAGGGACGGGGAAGTGCTGTTGACCATTCCGTTGTCTCCTTCAGTTGGGTGTTCTCGCAGCACCCGGCACCTGCCACGTCATGGTGTGGTGAGGTCGGCCCGGGCGTCTGTCAGGGCTGATTCGGCTCGGTGGTTGTGGTGCGCAGGGAGCCGTGGAGTTGGGTGAAGGCGTTCAGGACATGGACGTCGGCAAGCACTGGGTAGTCGAAGGGCAGGGGGCGTGGGCCGACCTGGTCGGGGACCGATGTGTATCCGCCGTCGGCGCTCTGGTGGGCAAGGAGGTAGCGCAGCCCTCGTCCGAGGGTGTCGCGGTCGCGGGTGTGAGCGATGACCGGCAGGGCGTGCGCGGTGGAGACGACGTCGCTGTCCTTGCCCGGGTGGCAGCCCCAGCCGCCGTCGGGATTCTGGGTTCTGGCGAGGTAGCTGGTGCTTGCGGAGGTGGCGTGTGCGATGCGTGAGTTCTGGGCCGCCGGGGCTGGGGGTACGTGGCGAAGGGCGTTCAGAACTCGGTGGATGGCGCTGGACCGGCTGCGGGTCCAGCTGGTTTCGAAGGTGCCGTCGTCTCGCTGAGTGGAGAGGAGGAAGTCGACGCACTTCTCCAGGAGTGGGGCGTGGTCTTGCCAGGATGCGGACAAGGCCGTGACGGCTCCGGCGGTCACATCGGCCTCGCGTTCATGGCCGGGCAGGTAGGTGGGAAATCCTCCACGGGGGTCGGCCGTCGCGCTCAGATACTGTTCTGCCCGGGCGAGTCCCTGCCGGTAGCGGGCTGCGTCGGTCATACGCAGGAATTCGACGCAGACAGCTGTGTCGTCGACGTCGGTCTGGGATGTGGTCTCGGTGTACCCCCAGCCACCGTCGCTCTGCTGCAGGCCGGAGATCCGGTCGCCCATCTTGATCAGGAGCGGTTGCGGGGCCCGGGCTGCGGCGAGTGCTCTTCCGGCCAGGGCGGTGACAAAGATCTCCTGGCCCGCGATGAAGGGCATGCCGCCGTCGCTGTTGCGGATCCGGCACAGAGTGGTGATGCCACTGTGCAGGAGGGGACTGTCCGGTCGGCAGGCGTGCAGGGCGTGCAGGGCGATCAGGTGTGCGAGCGCATTTCCCTCCCACACCTGATCGGGGTCGGCGGATGCGAGTCTGCCGGCCAGGTAATTCCGGTCTGCGGTGCTCACACCGGCGTGTCCTGCGCGCGTGTGGTCGTGGAGGATCTTGATGGCACACAGGGACAGTTCGGTCCATGTCGCGTACCCCTGGTAGCTGAGGGCGCGCGCGTCAGCGTTCGTGTCGATGGGCGTGACGCCGGTCAAGGACAGCAGCGTGCTGAGCATGAGGCGTTTGCGGGCACCGGTGTGGTGCCGGAACTCCTCCAGATAGGCCACTGCCCCGTCGTGGCGTCCGGGGTGCCCCATGACCGCTTCGACGATCATCGTGTCCATGGGGTCGTCCGGGCAGGTGCCTCGCAGGTAACCTGCGAGGCCGTCGTGGACGATGGGCATCGTGCGTGTCTTGCGTAGCAAGGACAGCAGCAAGGCCGACTCCAGCACCCGGCTGCCACACCGGTCGCGTACCAGGCCGTCCTTTTCGACGTGGCTGGTCAGGTGGTCACGCAGGTGTTGTGCCCGGGCCCGGATGTGTGGTGGGAAGCGATCCACGTCCGGCTGTGTGCTGTTCATGGACGCGGCGAGGTTGCTGCCGTCGTCGTAGGAGGGTGCTTCGCGGCCGGTGGTGATGCTCATGAGGCCGTCCTTTCGGTAATGTCCGTGGCCGAGCGGATAGGGGTAGTCGGTTCACGAGGCAGTGCGTAGTGCTGGTGCGCTTCGGCCGTTTCGACGAGCTCGGTGTCCTTCTCGTAGCCCGTGTGCGGCGAGTCGGCGCAGCACGCCGTTCACCAAGGCGACGGAGGTGATGCCGGCCGGGGACACCGCCTGAACCCAGTTCGCGTCTGCGGCGCTGATCTGCTGCACCGCTGACTGGCGGTTGTGCGTCGCACAGCGGACAACGCCGCTGAGTGGACCGCTGACCTGGGGAAACCTGGTATCGAGCGCCTCTACGGTCTCCATCGTCCAGTTCACCGACCGTGTGGTCTGCGAGAGCCGGACAACCTTCGACTTGTCCCGGACCTCGATGGCGCTGGAAGTGGACGTGACGATCACCGGGACCGGGGACTTCGCCGTGATCCGCGGCAGGGCGTCGGCATCGTCGGCGGACGGCACGGCGACCCGGACGATGTCACAGCCGGCGGCGGTGACCTCGGCGATCTGCCGGAAGGTGGCGTCCACGTCGGCGGTGCTGGTGGTGGTCATCGTCTGCACCGAGACGGGCGCGTCCCCGCCCACCGAGACCGTGCCGACGCGCGGTCGGCGGCTCCTGCGGCGATTCGGGACCGGAGGAGGGGTGGGCAGGCCGAGATCGACGCTGGTCATCGCGTCACTCCCCGGTGGCCCGGCAGGCCGGTGCGTACGGCGTCGGCGATGCCTCGCTGATCGAGTCCCGCTTGGGCGAGCAGCGCGGGCGCGCGAACCGTGCGGGACGAACGAGCACGGCAGGCCCAGCGGCAGGACGGGGGTGCCGGTGTTCCGGGACCGGCACAGCTCGGCGAGAACCCACCCCACCCCGCCGGTGGTGACGCCGCCAGCCGGTGCCGGCCGGCCGGCACCGCAAGGGTGGGGTTGGCCGGCAGCACCCAGCGGGGGTCGGCGACCGTGCTCCCGATGCCTTCGCTCTCCAGAACCCGGGCGGCTCCCACCGCCGCCTCGGCGAGCGGGCCGACCGGTACGAGGAGCACGTCCGGGCCCCGATGCCGGGAACGGTGGAGGATGTCGACGCCGTCCATCCGGGCCAGCGCCGTGACCGGCGGCCCGGCGGTGGCCTTGGGGATCCGCAGCGCGGTCGGCCCCGCGTCAAGGGCGGCCGCCTCGCGCAGCAGAAACCCCAACCGCTCGGTGTCGCGCGGCGCGGCGACGCGCATACCGGGTACGGCGGCGAGCAACGACAGGTCCCACATGCCGTGATGACCCGGCCCGTCCGGGCCCGTGATCCCGGCCCGGTCCAGGACGAACGTGACCGGCAGCCGGTGCAGCGCCACGTCCATGAGCACCTGGTCGAACGCGCGGCCCAGGAACGTGGCGTGGACCGCGACCACCGGGCGCAGGCCCCCCGTCGCCAGCCCCGCCGCCGAGGTGACCGCGTGCTGCTCGGCGATCCCCACGTCGAAGACCCGATCCGGGAACGCCTGCCGCATCACGTGCGGGCCGGTCGGCCGCGGCATGGCCGCGGTGACCGCCACCATCTCGGGACGCTCAGCGGCGAGTTCGGCCAAGGTGCGGGCGAACACGTTCGTCCACGACGGCCCGGAAGAGCCCGCCCCCTGCCCGCCGACCGCGTGCAGACAGTCCGCCTCGTCCCGCTCGGCGGGCTCGTACCCCTTCCCCTTGACGGTCACCACATGCACCACCACGGGACGGCCCAGGTGTCGGGCCCGCCGCAGCGCACCCTCGATCTCCCCGGTGCGGTGCCCGTCGACGGGCCCGACGTAGGCGAACCCGAGATCGGTGAACAGATTCCGGCCCGCCGCGCCGCTCCTGAGGACGTCCAGGTGCCGGGCGAGGGCGCCGTGGGTGGGTTCGTACGAGCGGCCGTTGTCGTTGAGCACGACGACCACCGGCCGGTCCCGCACGGCGCCGAGGTTGTTCAGCGCCTCCCGCGCCATGCCGCCGGTCATGGCCCCGTCGCCGATGACCGCGACCACCGACCGGTCCTGCTCGCCGGACAACTGGCGGGCCTTGGCCAGGCCGTCCGCGTAGGAGAGTGCGGTGGAGGCGTGCGAGTTCTCCACCACGTCGTGCGCCGACTCGGCCCTGGACGGGCAACCGGACAGGCCGCCTGGCTGCCGTAGGGTCGCGAAGCCGGCGGAGCGGCCGGTGAGCAGTTTGTGTACGTACGCCTGGTGGCCGGTGTCGAAGACGAGGGTGTCCCGGGGTGAGTCGAACACCCGGTGCAGAGCGAGAGCCAGCTCGACCACGCCCGGATTCGGTCCCAGGTGCCCGCCCGTCGCGCACACGCTGTCGACCAGGAACGATCTGATGTCGGCGGCCAGACGGGAGAGTTGCGGTACCGGAAGGCTCCGTAGTCCGGCGAGGTCGGGGAACCGGTCCGCGCCTTCGTCCGCGACCGGCGTCATGGATGGGCTCGCCATCGCGTTGGCCTCCTCCTGAGAAGAGCGTGCTTCCGAGTCGACGTGGCGCGTTGGGAGGTCAGTTCAGCACCCGGCGCGTGGCCGGGCCATGACGACGGCCTGCGGGCATCGAGCACAACACGCCACTTGGTGAATATGTGAAACAGGGCTGTCGGGCGTCCCGCGGTGCGGAGTTCCTCGTACCGCCCGTGTGCGCGGATTCGCGCGGGGTGTGCGCGGCCCGCCGGGGGTGGGTGAGCACTCCTCGCATATGCCGTGCGCACACGGTTACTTCCGGCTGGAGTGCCGACTTGACTGACCGTCAGTCGCCGCGGCACGCGTTTGCCGGCGGTGAGGTGCGGGAGGGGGGCTGACGCCGTGCAGGATCCGTTGACCCTGGCCGAAGTCCTGTCGGCATGCCGGCCGCCGGCAGCCCGACGGAGCTGGTGGAGTTCGGTCCGGCGCAGGGCCGGTTCACGTCGGCGTACGGCGGTGGAGGCCGTCCACGCCGCACCGCCCGTGGACGCGACGCGCACCGCGGAACGACCCATGTCCCGCACGCCCGGCACATGACCGAGTCACGTCTTGTTCCCGGAAGACCGCGAACGCACCATCGCAGCGAGTTCCGTTTCCCGGCCCATGGACGCTGATGCGGGACACCCCGTCCACGGGCACCTGCCCGGACTCTTGGGAGGCCGCCATGCCGCGCACCCCCAACACGCGCCTCGCTCTCCTGCTGGAGGCGGCCGGCTGGAGCCCGGCCCGCCTCGCCGCCGAAATACGGAAGGTCGCTGCCGAGCAGGGCCTGACCCTGACCATCCACCCCACCACCGCACGGCGCTGGCTGGACGGCACTCATCCCCGCCCGCCGGTCTCCGGCCTGCTCCTGGAATGCCTCTCCCGCCGCCTGGGCAGACGCATCACTGCGTACGACGCCGGCCTCACCCGAGCCCCGGCCGTCGTCGTGGACCCTGCCTGGGAGGCCGACCCCATGCGCAAACTCACGCAACTCGCCCAGGCGGAGACCGACCCCCACCGCCGCGCCCTGCTCAGCGCCGGGGTCTTCACCGCCACAGCCCTCGCCCTCCCCGACCACGCCGAGAACCGGAAGCCGTCAGGGCTCCTCGCGAGCCCACGGGGCGTCGGACGCCGGGCCGGACACCACGACATCACCCAACTGCGCGCCATGACCACGGTGTTCGCCGCCGCCGACCAGCACGGCGGCCGGCACATCCGCTCCGCGCTGGCCGCCTACCTCGCCCACGAGGCCACCCCCCTCCTGCACCGCCCCGCCGACACCGATGTGCACGGCGGCCTGCTGTCGGTCACCGCCCAACTCGCCCTGCTGCTCGGCTCGATGTACGCCGACAGCGGCCACCACGCCACCGCCCGGCAGTATCACCAGATCGCCGCCCGCCTCGCCGCCGACGCCGACGACCGCACCACCCTCGCCATCGCCCTGCGGACCATGGCCACCCACGCCCACGACCTCGGCCACCACACCCCCGCCGTCCTCCGCCTCGCCGAACAGGCCGACAGGTACGCGCACCGCGCCCCGCCGGCCGTGCGCGCCTACACCCGTATCCATCTGGCCGTCCTCAACGCGCACCACGACCGCCATGCCGCCGTAGCCGCCCTGACCGGCGCCGAAACCCTCTACGCTCGCACCCCCGCCGAACCGGGACCGTTCAGCAGCTACCCGGCGGGCGCCCTGCACTACCAACGTGCCCAGGCCCTCGCCACCCTCGGCGACCACGCCGCCGCCCTCACCGCGCTGACGACGTCCCTGCGCCTGCGCACCCCGACCGAGCACCTCCCCGCCGCCCTCACCCGCGCCCGGCTCGCCGAGACCCACCTACGCCTCGGCCACCTCGAACCCGCCCTCACCCACTGGAACGTCTTCGTCGACACCTACCCGACTCTCCAGTCCACGCGTGCCGACACGTGCCTGACCGGGGCGGTTCAGTGCCTGCGACCCCACGAGCGCAGCGCCGAGGTCGCCGAACTCCTCAGACGCATCGGCGAGTTCACCGGCACGCTCCGCTGAGCCCGAGTCCGCAGGAACAGGACGAACGAGAGCCAGATCGAAAGGATCTTGCATAATCGAGATTCTGCACGAATGCGACTGGCCGTCACGCTCCGAAACACGGATCCGGCGAGTATCACTCCGATAGCTCCGCTGTTCCGCGAGGCTGGTGGCGGTCGGCAAGCATCCGGACGGCCCGCACGAACTGCCCGAAACGGCTGCGATGGACCTCGTGCGGTACCCCCGGCAGATCCAGCACCCTGCCCCCGGCAGGCAGATACCGCCCGACGAGCGCCCGGTCCTCCTCCGGCGGTGACCCTCCGCACTCCGGATCGGCCGCGAGGAGGAGGACCGGCGCGAGCAGGGGAAGGAGCGGTCCCGATACGGCGCCGCCGCTCACCACACTCGCCGAGACCTCCGGATCCGCCCGCCGCACCCCCCACCAGGCTCGCGGTGTCGGTCTCGTGCCGGTCGGGGTGGGCGAGAGCGAGGGTCTCGCGGAGTTCGGTCTCCGACAGGGCGAGCGCGCAGAGGAGTTCGCGCAGCGGGGCCGTGGGGGAGAGGCGGGCAGGCGGGTCCTCCAGGACGAGGCCGGAGAGGCGGGGCGCGGCCCTCGTCGCCAGGACCAGGGCGACGGCCGCGCCCCAGGAGTGGCCCACGACCAGGGGGTCCCTCAGGCGAGGGCGTCGAGGAAGCCGGCCATCGGCGTCCTCTTCGCGCTGGACCGGTCCGGCGAGATCCTCACCCGGCAGGCCAACCTGCCGGCGAAGGCGCTGTACTGGCCGCTGCTCGGGGTGATCGTGCTGGCGGCGACCGTGGGGGTGTTCTTCGGGGTCGGCTGGTGAGACCCACCCCTCACCCCAACCGCGCGCCCACCTTCCGCAGCGCCGTGACCAGATCCGCGCAGTCCGCCGGCGTCACGTTCGGCGACAACGGGATGTCCACGGCCTCGCCGAGATAGCGTGCGGTCGCCGGAGCCAGTTCCTTGGCGCGCTCGGGGTCGTCCCCGACCAGGTACCGCCAGTTCCAGAAGGCCCGCGCGTTGGGCCGCTCCGGATCCGTGAACCGCCGCGCGGTGATGCCCTCCGCGCCCAGCGCCCGCGTCACCCACGCCACCCGCTCGGCGTCGGCGCCGGGCAGCCGCAGGATCAACTGGGCGCCGAGCAGGGCACCGGGCGCCCCGGGCCGGCGTACGACGAAGCCCGGCAGATCGCCGAGCCGGTCCGTGACGAAGCGGTAGTTGCGGTGCTGCGCGGCCAGGCGCAGCCCGATCCGGTCGAACTGGGACAGCGCGAGGGCCGCGCGCACCTCGTCGAGCCGCCAGGCGAACACGGGGTACGCCATCTCGTCGACGCCGGGCGCGTCGGCCCCGTCGGTGAAGTGCCGGCCCATACGCCCCTCGTACGAGCCCGCGTACACGATCGCCCGCGCGTAGATCTCCGGGTCACGGGTGACGAGGAAGCCGCCCTCCCCGGTGTTCACGGTCTTGTCCGACTGCATACTGAACGCGCCCACGTCCCCGAACGTCCCCGCGCGCCGCCCGTCGATCTCGACCCCCACGGCCGCGCAGGCGTCCTCGACGACCGGCACCCCGAACTCCGCGGCCACCGCGCACACTTCGCGGATGTCGCAGGCCATCCCGCGCATGTGGACGGCGACCACCGCGACCGCGCCGTCGGCCAGCACCTTGCGCAGCCGGTCCGGGTCGAGGTGCAGGTTCTCGTCCGAGTCGACCAGGACGGGCCGGTGCCCGGCGAGCAGGATCGCGCTCGGCGTCGCGGAGAAGGTGAACGACGAGCACGCGACCGGCGAGCCGGGCGGCAGGTCGAGGGCGCGCAGCGCGAGGGCGATCGCGGTGGTGCCGCTGGTGCAGGTCAGCGCGTACGGGACGGCGAAGAACTCCCGCAGCCGCGCCTCCAGCCGGCCGTTGCAGGTGTCGGCGACCGCACGGGAGTCGTAGCGGTAGTACCGCCGGGCCCGCACCGCCGCCTCGGCCGCCGCCACGTCCCGGGTGCTGAGGAAGGTGTCCCCGATGTCGTACGTCGGCCAGGGCGCCGTCCGTACCGGCGTCCCGCCGTCGACCGCGAGCGGGGCGGTGACGGGCGGCGCGGGTTCGGGCACGGGGAGGGAGACGGCCGTGCCGAAGAGATGGTTGCCGGGGGCGTCGGGGTCCTCGCTGAGGTGGAAATCCAGGAAGGCGGCGCGCAGTTCGTCGACGGAGATCTGTCCGTCGCCGTCGAGGTCGAGGCGGTGGAAGGCGTCCACGGCCTGCCGCTCGGTGCGGCCGTGCTGCATCAGCGCCCAGGTCAGTTCGGCGGGGGAGACCGTGCCGTCGTCGTCGACGTCCAGCACCGCGGCGAAGGCGTTGCCGGCCAGGGACAGCGCGGCCTCGAACCCGGCGGAGCAGTCCTGCGCGAGCCGCCGCAGCGTCCGTCGGGCGTCCTCGTGGGAGAGGGACCCGGCGCGGTCGATCCCCGCGAGGTCGGCGAGCTGATTCCAGACCTCCTCGTACGCCGCGAGCAGCGCGCCCGCCTTCTCGCCCTCGGGCCGTTCGCCGATCACGTCGAGGATGCTGAGGGCCAGGGCCGTGTAGTCGGCGAGGGAGACGACCCCGTCGCCGTTCGCGTCGAGGCGGGCGAGGACGGTGTCGTACTTGTCATCTCGGAGAGGGTTTGTCATGGATAACGATGTTTACGCGTATCGGGTGATCGCGCGACCGGTGGGAGGAGGAGGGCAGGAAGCGCCCGTGAGCAGCTCGGCTGCTGTCAGGCGTCGCGGTTCGGGGCCAGCACAGTGAGTGTCGCGATGTTGTCGGTCTGGTCGGGGTCGACGTCCTCCGGGCTCACGGGGGCGATCAGCGCGGGACCGAGGAGCAGGCCCACCGCGTGCGCGCCTTCCGCCCTGCGCAGCGGGATCGTGACCGTCCGCTGCTCCTCCACGGCGAGAGCGGAGAGTCTGCACACGACGATCTCCGGGGTGCCGATGAAGGGGTCCTTGAGGACCAGGGAACAGCCTTCCGGGAGCGGCTTGGTCTCATCGACGTTGAAGGTGAACGGCGTGACCGCGCTGATCTGCACCTGCCCGCGGCCCTGCGCCGGACCGACGTTGCCCGGGACGAGAGCCGTATCCGCGGTTCCCTCCTCCGTGAGCACGGAAACAGGGCCGGCCAGGTAGAGACCGATTCTGTCGCCTTCCGGAGTGGCCGGCGTGGGGCGGGTCAAAGAGAGGTAGGCGGGCACCCAGTTGTCGTTGACAGCGGCTTCGACGTCGGTGGAGTCCGCTGCGGGGACTACAGTGACCAAACCACGCACCATCCCGGTGATCCGGGCCCGCTGGGTCACGGCGAGCGGAATGGCCAACTCCTGCCGCTCTCCCGTACCGAGCCCTTCAGGTACGACACAGGTGACCACTTCGGGAACGGTCGGGTCGGGGTTCTCGTACCGCATCGCGCAGCCGACGGGCAGAGCGGTGGCACGGTCGACGTTGGTGTACGGCGGTGTGACGTAGGTCAGGAGCGCCTTGCCGGTGGTCACGCTGCCCTGGTTGGTCACGGTGAGCAGTTGCCGGCCGGTCGTACCGGGTGCCTGCTGGACCATCTCGGCCTTGACGGACAGGTCGACGGATCCGGCGGGGCTCGCGTACGAGGACGGCGTCGGCACGGCGGCCGCGAGGGCGGCGACGGCGCAGACGAGGAGACGGGATCGAGGGGAGAGGTGGCGCACAGTACTCCTTGGAGTGACGAAGGATTGTGACGCACAGTAGCCGAACGTACTCGCTTTCGCGGTACCGACAGGCGGGGAGAGGACACCGTCGACCGCGCACCGAGGGGCCGGCCGCCGGTACGAAGCTTCGGTGCGGCCCTGGTCAGGCGTGCCGGCCGTGATGCGTCAGCCGTGTGCGACCGACCGGTACACCTCACGGACCCCGCTCGCCCACGCCTGCGCGGTGAACGTCGAGGCGACCCGGTCCAGGCACGCCTGGTGGAAGTGGGTGCGGCCCTTGTCGAGGATGCCCAGCAGGGCGTTGCCGAGGGCGGCGGAGTCCCGGGCGGGGACGAGGGCGCCGACCCGTTCGTCCCCGACCGACCAGGCCAGACCACCCACGCGGGTCGCGGCGACCGGGGTTCCGCAGGCCATGGACTCGACGGCGACCAGGCCGAACGGCTCGTAGCGCGAGGGGACGGCCGTGACGTCGGCGGCGTTGTAGTAGAGCGCCGTCTCCTCGTGCGGCACGGATCCCCGCAGGTCGAGGCCGGCCAGGACACCGAGGTCACGCGCGAGCGCGACCAGGGCACCGGTGCCCTGCCCGTGGCTGTCCCCGCCGACGACGACCAGCCGCGCCCGGGGCAGCCGCCTGCGGACCAGGGCGAACGCCTCGACGGCCTCCTCCCACCCCTTGCGCTGTTCGAGACGCCCGAGGAACAGCACGACGGGCACCCCGACAGGCAGGCCGAC
The DNA here is from genome assembly GCF_048159485.1 of Streptomyces sp. 4F14. Lineage (NCBI taxonomy): Bacteria > Bacillati > Actinomycetota > Actinomycetes > Kitasatosporales > Streptomycetaceae > Streptomyces > Streptomyces sp. 4F14. The sequence continues at coordinate 351,116 of NZ_JBLRVY010000004.1, read as the reverse complement.
GGCGGCACGCGCCTCCTCCTGCGGCACGGGGCGCAGGACGGAGGTGTCCACCCCCGGCGGCACCAGCCGCACCCGCTCAGGGGGCGTCCCGCACAGCCGGTACGCGTCGTCCGCCTCGGCCGGACAGTTGACGACGAGGGCCGAGGCCCGCCGCCCGATCCGGCTCTCGGCCCGGTGCCGCACATCGAAGTGCTCCTGGGCATGAGGCGAGAGACGTCCGCCCAGGGCCGTACGGCGTACGGCGCCCAGGGAGTGGTGGGTGTGCACGACCGGCACGCCGTGGCGTTCGGCGAGCGTGAGCGCCGTCTCACCGGAGTACCAGTAGTGGCTGTGCACCACGTCGTAGGGGCCGTTCGTCCGGAACACCTGGTCGACGGCCTGGGTGAACGCGTCGAGCACCTCGCCGAAACGGTCCCGGGGCAGCGGCCCGCACTGACCGGCCGGGACCCGGAGGACGCGCGCTCCGTCGGTGATCGGCTGCTGGTGGGGGAGCGCGGCGGACTCCTGGCGGGTGACGACGTCGACGGTGCTGCCCATGGCCGCCAGGCGGGCCGCGAGGTTGCGTACGTAGACGTTCTGTCCGCCGCTGAAGCCGCTGCCCGGCTGGGCGAGCGGGTCGGCGTGGTCGGAGATGAGCAGAAGACGCATGGTGGTGCCGGTCGTCCTTGTTCAGAGGGTGGTCGGTACGGGCTGGGTGAGGTGGGCGGTGTCGTTGTGGGCGTACAGGTCCCAGCGCAGGCCGAGCGCGGGCCGGTGCCGGTCCCACGGCTGCTCGCGCCAGCGGGTGACGGCGGTGTTGTCCACGGTCACGGGCAGCGGCCCGGGCCAGTCCGGCGGCAGGCCGAGGAAGACGTGGTGCGCGGCGTTGACCGCCTCGCCGTGGGTGACGACCAGGACACGATGGCCTCGGTGGGCCTCCGCCAGTGCTGTCAAGGCGGCGGAGATACGGGCCACGTAGGCGGACCAGGACTCCGCGCCGGACGCCGGGACGCGCCACGGTTCGAGGACGGGGTTGCCGTCGAACCCGTTGTGCAGGACGGCCCGTGACAGGCCGTCCGCCGCGCCGAGGTCCTGTTCGCGGAACTCCGGCAGGAACCGCACCGGCAGGTCCAGCGTGCGGGACATCGCCTCGGCCGTCTGCGCCGCACGCCGCCGAGGGCTGGCATACAGCACATCCACCCGCCCGGCACCGGTGTGCCCCTCGCCCAGCCGGGCGGCGAGCAGCCGAGCCTGCTCGTGTCCGCGCGGTGTCAGCCCGCGGCATCCGCGCGGACCGCCCACGGTGTCGTCGATGTTGCACCACGCCTCGGCGTGGCGGATCAGGAGGAGTTCGGTCGGTGTCATCGAGCCACATCCCGTCGGCGGGTGGTGAGCGTTCCCGCGCCGAGCAGGACCGCCATGGTCAGGAACAGGCTGGGCACCAGGGCGAACGCGGCGTGCAGCCCCGCCCGGTCGGCCACCGTGCCCAGCAGGAGGGGGCCGGTCAGAGTCGCCGCTCCGACCAGCAGGTGCAGGCCGGACATCGCCTGGTCGCTCGCCCCGGGCGCCCGCGCCGACACCACCGAGGCGCCGATCGGGAAGAAGTTCGCGATCCCCGCGCCCGCGGCCACGAGACCGGCCAGCCGCACCCCGGTGGACGCCGCCAGCCAGAAGGCGCCGAACCCGCCCAGCGCCAGCACCAACGAGCCCGCCAGCAGCGGACCCTCGGCACCCGGCCGGAACGTGACCCCGTAACTCACCGCCCGGCCGCACAACTCCCCGGCGTAGTACAGGAGAAGCACCGACCCGGACGAGACAAGACCGGCCACCGGAACGGCCCGCGGCGAGAAGAAGACCACGCAGATCTCACCGGCCACCCCCGCCGTCACGCACCAGTACGGCAACGGCAGCCGGCCCCTCTTCCGCTCCCTGGAGGGGGCGCCACGCCCGTCGGGTACGGCCGAGGGCAGCAGGACGGCGAGCACGACGAACACCACGGCGAGCCACCACCACGCACCCCGCCACCCCAGCCCCGTGTGCACGGCGACCGTGACCGCCAGCGGACCGGTGAGCGACGCCAGACTGGCGCACAGACCGTTCAGCGCCAGCCGACGCGCCTGATGCCCCGCACCCCGGTCGACATGGGCGGACATCACACCGGCCTGCACAACCGTCGTCGACAGACCGAGGCCCGCGACGGCCAGCAGCAGCACCGGCGGCGAGGGCGCGAGCGCGGCGGCAACGGCACCGAGCGCCACCGCGCCCGCCGCCACGGACAGGACGAACGCCCGCCCCTTGCGCGCGGCCCAGCGCGTGTAGCCGAACCCGGACACGATCATCGTCCCGGCCAGCAGCGACGGATACAGCCCCATCGCCGTGTTCGACATCGGCCACGTCTTCTGCGCCTCGGCGAGCGTGGGGCTCACCGCGGAGAGGACGGCGCTGTAACCGCCCTGGGCGGCGTACAGCACGGTGTTGCCCGGCGGGCGGTCGAGGAGTGTGCCGTCTTTCGCTTTCACTAGCTGATCGGTCACTGAAGAAACGCCTCTCCGGTGAATTCTGGGCATCCGGGAAATCGGGCGATAATCAGAACGGGACGGCGTTATGGTCCCGGTGAAAAATAGTGGTCGATATCCGCAGAGGGAGTCAAAGGGCTGTAGGCCACCCGGGTGGGGGTACTTTTATGTGTCTTTTCTTCGACGGCCGACAGTTATCGGGACCAGGTCGCAGATCGGCGCCATAATTCCGGAGTGATTATCGAAATCCTCGACTTCGAGAAAGAGGACAGGCATGGGTGATTCTGTTCGGCCTGTCGCGGTCTCCCGCCGCACGGCCGTCGCCGGACTGCTGACCGCCGCCCTCACCGCGTCACCCCACGCGGTCGCGGCCCCCGGAACGCGCCGGGCGGCGGACGGTCTGGAGCCGTTGCGTGTCGGCGTGCTCCTCGACACGAGCGGACGCGGCCGGGTCCAGGGCGCACGGCAGTTGCTCGGCGTCCGGCACCAGGCTCAGATGGTGAACGCGGCCGCCGGTGACCTGGTGGAGCTGCTGGTCAGGGACACCCGGGGCCGTACGGCCGAGACCCGTTCGCTGGCCCGGCACCTGGTGGAGACGGACCGGGTGGACGCCCTGCTGGGGACATCGGCTCCCGCTACTGCGGCCGTAGTCGGTGAGATCGGCCAGGCTGCGGGCGTCCCCGTCGTCATGCCGGCGGCGGGCGGCCGGGCGACGCAGCCGTACGTCTTCCGCAGCGGCGCCCCCATCGCGCTCACCACCACCCGGATGCTCCAGGCCATCGCGCAGGCCGGACTGCGCCGGGTGGCCGCGTTCAGCACGGAGTCCAACTCGCCGCCGCAAGCCTGGGACGAGATGCGGCAGGAGATGGCCGGCCTGGGACTCGAACTCGTCGACCACAAGGAGTTCGTCCCTCCCGCCGACAACCTGGAAGCAGGCTTGAAGCCGCTGATCGAGGCCGGACCGGACGTGCTCGCGGTGTTCACGACCCCGCCCTACAACGGCATCGTCGCCCGCGACGCCCGCGCGCTCGGCTGGAGCGGGCCGATGTACTTCAGCCCCGCCGCCGGCCACCCCGGCTTCGCCGAAACAGCGGGTCCCGCCGCGACGGGAGCCAGGGTGATCGCCCCCTGGCTCCTCGCCCACCAGCAGGCCCCGGCGACGCTGCCCAACGGCTACGCCGTGCGCGCGTTCGCCAAGAGCTTCGAGGCCGCGGGCCACGGCCCGGTGGGCACGTACGTCGGCTACGGCGCCGACGCCCTCTCCCTGCTCCACCAGGCTTTCTACGGCCACCGCGACCGGGTCCGCGCCCGCACGGAGCTGGAGAACATGACGCACGTGGGCACGACCGGCGTGTACCGGATGAGCCCGGACGACCACAGCGGGCTGGACGCCGACGCGCTGACCGTCGTCGAATGGCGTGACGGAGGCTGGAAGCCATTCACCACGGCGAGCCGGCAGGAGGGGCGCTCGCAGGCCCGACGACCCTGAAACTGCGGACAGGGCCGTACTGCTCGTGCGTCGGTCCGAGGACGAACGGCTTTCCGGCGCAACGGGGTTCCGCGTGCATTTCCACGTCGTACGGAGTGTCGTTGCGCGTCGCGAAGGCGCTCTCGCCGCTGGTGAGTTGAGCGCTGCGGCATACGCCGGCGGACGGGCGTTCGGCGCGGAACGTGTCGTTGTCCTGCGGTGACCGGGTCGGCCCGTACCGCAGGACGACGGCTCCGGGAGCCGACGCGGGGATGTACGGGGCGAGGGCGTTCGCCCGGCGGCGGTAGTCGCGGCCGGGCCGCAGCTCCAGACCTGCGAAGAGCTCGGGGACGGTCACCAGGGTGTAGCCGCGTGCGGTGAGCCCCTCGATCAGGGCGTGGACGGCGGACGCGGACGGCGCCTCGCCGTACATGCCCGGGTGGGCGGAGTAGGTGTTCTGCCAGTGGGTCCGCTGTGTCTCGGTCAAGTCCCGAATATCGATCGTCATTTCCCTCATGCCTTTCCTTTCGTCACCCGACCGCGCGAGTGACGAGCATCGGGAGCGACTGGTCCCAGGTGCCTTCGCGGGCGACCATGTTTCCGTACGGTCGCGTGGACCAGCCGGACCTTCCGGCAGGCGCGGATCAGCCGGCCGCTCGGCGCGAGCGGTTCCTCGGCCATGAGATAGAGGATGAACTGGAACGTCTCCGCCGTCCGGCGGGCCGGCTGCCGCAGCCGCTGGGTCTGGGTCATCACCCGCGCTGCGTGCGGGGAGGCGTACGAGCCGGGTACCCCGCTCAGGCACAGGGCGGCGGCGAGCTGCACGCCGTCGTCCTTGAAGGAGTCGTACGCGCCCGCGATGCGGTCGGGGTCGGCCCAGTCGGGAACCGTCCCGGTGGCGTGGTACTCGGTGAGCAGGGGCGGCAGGCCGTCCGGGAAGGGATCTCGAACGGTGCTTCAGTTCCCTGCTTCGGGGCAGATGCGAGGGAAGCGATGAGGTCGCGCGGGAACAGGGCGCATGGCCATCGTTCCCCGAGTGCCGGCCGAGCGACTGGAGAAGGAACAGGCCCGGACCGAGACGTCGTCGGCGGTCCGGGGAGAAGCGTCGGCGCGCTTGGGAATGATCTCCGGGAGCGCGGCCCGGCGCACGCCGTCGGACGCGGGTGAGTGGGCCGTGGTGCTGGAGCTGACGAACGGGGGCAGGCGGGCGAACGCCGTGGCCAGGCCACCCACCTGGCCGAGGCCGTGCCCGAACCGGTCACCACCAGGCCGTCACAGGTGTTCACCCGGGACCTCGCCGGGCCCGCACACGCCCGTGAGCGTTCGCTTCGGCCCCGCCGACGAGATCCGCGACCGGCGGACCACAACGTGCTGTGCCCCCCGGACAGTCCCGGTTGCGGGTCGTGACCTTCTGCAACAGCCTGAGTGTACGGAGTGGAGCCGCTTTTCGGGGGGCGCTCGCGCTCTGCTCCCACTTCAAGGAGAACCAGAGACATGACTGCTCAGCCCTATGCCATGGAGAAGATCCGCGCCGGCTTCGACCGTATCGACGCCGACGGCGACGGCACGCTGACCGAGCACGACCACGTCCTTCAGGGACAGCGGGTCGCCACGGCGCTCGGCCACGCGTCCGGTTCGGCACAGCTGAGGCAGGCGTACCACGACTGCTTCACGAGCAACGACCCGACAGCGCACGGCAGTTGGGCCTTCGGCCGGCCGAAGGCGACGGCCTGACCGAGGCCGCCTGTGCCCCGTCTCGCCCCGTCCCCTGTCCCGACCCCACCTTCCACTCGCGCAAGGAACTCCGTGTCGACCCTGACCAACCCAGCCGTCATCTCGCCCGCGTTCCCGCTGCTCCCCGGCCATCTGGAGCGGGCCGCCGCCCCGGTCGCCGTCGGCATCGGCGCGGAGGTGCGGGAGCGGGTCGCCGCGTGCCACGCGTTCATGCTCGGCTGTCTCGCCGAGAAGCGGCCGGTGTACGGGGCGTCCACCGGTTTCGGCCCCCTGGTGGTGTTCGACGGCCGGGACAGCGCGGCGGCGCAGTGCGACAACGCGCTGGCCCATCTGGGCGCCGGGCAGGGCCCGGACCTGGCCCCGGCCGTCGTGCGGGCGGCGATGCTCGTCCGGCTGCACTCCCTGTGCCAGGCCCGGTCCGGGGTCTCCCTCGCCGTCGTCGACAGCCTGACCGCCGCCCTGCGCACCGACTTCGCCCCGGCGGTGCCGAGGCTGGGATCCCTGGGCGCGAGCGGCGATCTGATCCCGCTCTCCTACATCGCGCGGGCGCTGCGCGGCCAGGGCGACGCCTATGCCGGGGGCCGCCGGATGCCCGCCGCCGAGGCCCTGCGCCGGACCGGCCTCGACCCACTGGAGCCGGCCGGGCGGGACGGGCTCGCCCTGGTCAACGGGACGTCGCTGACCGCGGCGGCGGCCGGACTGGCCACGCTCTCGCTCGTACGGTCCCACCGCGCCGCCCTCCTGCTGAGCGCGCTGCTCACCGACGTACTGGGCTGTGCGCCGGCGTTCCTGGCGGCGCCGCTGCTCGACGCCTTCAACCACCCGGGCGCGACAGCGGCCGGCGCGATTCTGCGGGACCGGCTCGACGGGCTGGTCCCCACGGACACACGGGCGCTGCAGGAGCCGTACAGCATCCGCTGCACGCCCCAGTTGATCGGAGCGGCCGGTGCCGCGCTGGAGTTCGCGTCGGGTGTCGTCGGCGACGATCTGAACGGGGTCAGCGACAACCCGCTGTTCTTTCCGGAACGGGACCTGGTGGCGCACGGCGGCAACTTCTTCGGGCAGCCGGTGGCGTTCGCCGCCGACCTGCTCTCGCTGGCGGCCACCCAGTTGGGCAACCTGGCCGAGCGCCAGCTCGACCTGCTGATCGATCCCCGCCGCAACGGCGGTCTGCCGCCCATGCTGACGCCCGAGCCGGGACGCCAGCACGGCGTGCAGGGCGTCCAGTTGGCGGCCACGGCGATCGTCGCGGACATGCGCCGCTCGGCCACACCCGCCTCGATCCAGAGCCTGCCGACCAACTGGCACAACCAGGACGTCGTCCCCTTCGGCACGCAGGCGGCGCTCAATGCCCTGGACCAGGCACGTTCACTGCGTCTGCTGCACGGCTCCCTCGCCGTCGCCCTGCGCCAGGCGGTGCACGTCGGCGCCCGCCGCCCCACGGCCCCCCACTGCGCGGACCTGTACGACCGGCTGGCCGACCTCATCGCCCCGGTGGACACGGACCGGCCGCTCGACGAGGACGTACGGCGGGCCGCCGATCTGCTGGACCGGGCGGCCGACCGGACGACGAGCGGACTGTCGTAGCTGCCATGGCGCCCACTGCCCGGAAGAACGGCCTCCGCACCGCACCGCCCTGCCGCCACGTCGAAGAGCCGTGGCAGGAACCGGAGCCGGCCGTCGTGGTGCTCCCGCTGCCCGGGACGCCCGCCGCGGTCTGCGACACCTGCCCCCAGCCTCTGGCGAGCGACCTGCTCCTCGTCCGCCGCGCCGTGTCGGGCCTGCCGCCGCTGACCCTGCTCGCGCCGCGCGACCTGGACGAACTCGCCCGCTACCGCTGGCTGGTGGGCCATCGCGCCGCCTTCGCCGTATGGCACCTCCAGACCCATGCGCTGCGTTCGCTCGCCGACTCCTCCGCCCCCAGCCCTCTCGCCGTCGAGCACACCGCCTTCTTGTACGACGTCTACTGCGCCCTGCTGCGCCACACCGGAAGTTGCTCGGCACGGCGCTACGCGGCCACCGTGCGGGCCGACATGACGGCCTGCCACCCGGCGTTCAGCGGCGAGTGGGCCCGCGACCACGCTCCGGTGCCGGAGCTGCTGCGGGCGGTACGGGCGAGGCACCCCGCGCCGGCCGTCGCCCCGCTCACCCGGGCCGCCCGGCGCAGCCATCGGGTCCACATGGAGGTGGCCGAACGGCTCGTGCCCGGTGGACGCTCCCTGCTGCAGGAATCGGGCCGATGCCCGGGCGGCACGGCCACACCGGTCGAACTCGGGCTCCACGACGCCTTCTTCGGGGTCGTACGACACCCCGTGTGCGAGCGGTTCTTCGCCGCGCAACTGCTCCGGCTCGTCACCCGGATCCTGTGCGATCCCCTGCCCGGGGGCGATCCGGACGCCGTGCGCCTCCTGTCGAGGCTCGCCGAATCCCTCGTACCACCGCACTCTGGAGGACCCCATGGCCGATGACGCGCTGCCGGTGATCCTGCTGGCCGATCCCGATCCGCTCCGCCGTCATGAGATGGGCGAGATGGTGCAACGGTGGTACAGGGCGACGTTCCACGTCCTGCAGGCAGGCGGACAGGAGGAGACGGCCGCGGCGATGCGTTCACTGGCCGAGCGGCATGTCCCCGTGGCCGCCGTGGTCACCGACCGGGCTCCCGAGCCGGCCGCCGCACAGCACCCGGGCGTGCGCTGGCTGTTGCTCACCGAGCGCGGAGACACGCGGGACGACGTCGGCGTCAAGGTCGTCGATCGTGACGGCGACGGCCTCGCCGACCGTCTCCGGGCCGCTCTCGACGACGCCCTGTGCGGATGGAACACCGACCGCCATGGCGGCCTGCCCACCGCCGAGGTGCGTGGGAGCCGCTTCTCTCCCGCCGCCTACGAGGTGCGGGACTTCCTCGGCCGCAGCGGTGTGATCTTCCGCTGGCTGCCGGAGGAGAGCGCTCAGGACCGTCCGGTGACCGTCCGGCTCGGCGACGGCACCGAACTGACCGATCCGCCGATCAGCGAGCTGGCGGACCGTCTCGGTCTCATCCGGCCGGCCGAGCGGACGCACTACGACATCGCGGTGATCGGAGGTGGCCCCGGCGGGCTCTCCACGGCTGTGTACGCCGCTGCCGAAGGCATGAGCGTGGTCGTCATCGAGGACGACGCTCCCGGCGGGCAGGCGGGTTCGACCTCCCGGATCGAGAACTACCTCGGCTTCCCCGTCGGGCTCACCGGTGGCGATCTGGCCCAACGAGCCCTGCAGCAGGCACGGCGGGCCCGTGTGGAGTGGCAGCCGACCCGTGTGGCCACGCGACTGACGCCCGACGAAAGCGGGGACCACACCATCGACTTCGTCAAAGCGGGCACGGACGAGACGGACTCGATCTCGGCGGCGGCCGTGGTGGTCGCCACCGGCGTGGCATGGAACCGGCTGGCGGCCTCAGGCGTCGACCGGTTCCTCAACTCCGGTGTCTACTACGGCGCCTGCCTCTCCGATGCCCCGGCGACCGCTGGGGAGGACGTGTACATGGTGGGCGCGGGCAACTCCGCCGGACAGGCCGCCCTCTACTTCGCGCGCTACGCCCGCACGGTCACCCTGCTCGTCCGCGGCACCGGCCTCGGCGCCTCCATGTCGAACTACCTGGTGCAGCGCATCGAGCAGACCCCGAATCTGAGGGTCCTGCTCGGAACCGAGGTGGCCGAATGCCTCGGCGACGAGTCCCTCACCGGCCTCCGGCTGCGTGACCGCGAGGGCGGCGAACAGACCGTCCCGGCACAGTGCCTGTATGTCCTGATCGGCGGCCGCCCCTCGACCGACTGGCTCAGCGGGGTCCTCCGACTCGACGACCGGGGATACATCCTGACCGGCAGCGGCGGACCCGGCCCCGACGCGCTGCCGATGGAGACCAGCCTGCCCGGGGTCTTCGCCGTCGGCGACGTACGGTCGGGCTCGGTCAAACGGGTGGGCGCCGCCGTGGGCGAGGGGGCCGCCGCGGCCCAGTGCCTGGCCGAGTACCGGCGACGGCATCCTGAACGGTTCCAGGACGCGAGGGCGGTGTGCGGATTCTGAGGGCGCAGGGGCTGGTTCACTCCGGAGGTTCGGCAGTCCAGGACGGGGTGCGGGAGAACGGCTGGTCCAGAGGGCCGAAGAGCCAGTTTCCGGGAGCGTCCGGGTCGTCCAGGCAGAGGTACTCGATGACGCGCTGCTGGTACTGCTCGCGGGTGAGAAAGCCGGAGCCGTCCGTGTCCAAGTGGGCGAACGCCTGGCGGGTGACCGTTCGCGGCAGGCCGAACGCGCCGTGGTACAGGCGGCTGAACTCCGTCTCGCTGAGCAGGTCGTCCCCGTCGCGGTCGGCGAGGGTGAAGTAGAGGTCGGCCGCCGGTCCCACCGAACGCCGGTAGTTCTCGGGGGAGTCGGCCAGGCCGCTCGCCAGGGCGTCGCGGAACTCCTCGAGGCTCACCCGGCCGTCGTGGTCGGTGTCCATGGGCGCGAGCAGCGTCTCCCACATGTGCCGGCAGGCGGCCGTGATACGGGCGGCCTCCGGGGAATTCGGCCCGTATCGGTCACGGGGACGTGTCGCGGGAGGGTTCGGTTCGCTCCCCCTGGGGTGGTGGCGGACCGGCGATGGTGTATTCGAGGTCGTCGAGGGCGCCGCGCGCCTGGACGAGGTACTCCCGTAGCTGTCTCTCCTTCCCGGCGGTTTCGCCGGCGGCGCCGGGGGTCTCCAACCGCCGTGCTTCCTCAAGGGAGTTGATGACGACCCCGATGAGGACGTTCACCAGCACGAAGGACGTGAGCAGGACGTACGAGGCGTAGTAGAGGATGCTCCACGGCGAGATCGCGAGGCCCGCGCGGACCGCGTCGCTCAGGCCGTCCAGCGTGGCGAGGAGGAAGAGGTTGAGGATCGCCCGGCCGAGGGTCCCGTAGTGCTCGGGGTCGCGTTCGGCGAAGAACATCCAGCCGAACATGGCGTACATGTAGAGCAGCAGGGCGCCGGCCAGGACGAACGCCATCGCGCCGGGGATGCTCCGGCCGATGGCGACGAAGATGATCCGCAGCTGCGGGAGCATCCGCGCGGCGCGCAGCACCCGGCCGAGCCGCAGCAGCCGCAGCGCGGTGGCGTTCTCGCTGAGGAACGGAAGGCCGATCAGGACGAGGAGGGTCAGGTCGAAGAGGTTCCACGGGCTGCGGAAGTAGCCGCTCGGACGCTCGGCGTGCGCCCCGGCCCGCACGGCGGCCTCGATGGTGAACGCGGTGAAGAAGGTGTATTCGGCCGCCTTGATCCTCACCTGGCCGGCCTCGACGGCTGCCGGGTACGTCTCGACGCCGAGGACGACGGCGTTGGCGAGGATCAGCCAGCAGACCCCCGTGGTGAACCAGCGGCTCTCGGTGGCACTGCGGCAGATCGACGCGACCACCTCCCGACGGGTGCGGGTCGACGGCTGCCGAGGAGAGGTCACGTTTGTTCCGTTCAAAGTGAGCAGGGTGATCAGAGGCGGCGGGTGGCGGTCCTCAGCGCCTGGACGAGGAGGTCGACTTCGTCGTGGGTGTTGTAGAAGGCGAAGGACGCCCGGACGGCGGCCGTCAGGCCGTACCGGCGCAGAACGGGCTGGGCGCAGTGGTGGCCGGCGCGGACCGCGATCCCGGCGGTGTCGAGGGCGTCGGCGACGCGCGCGGGATCGGTGGCGCCGATGACGAAGGTGCACACCCCGACACCGTCCCCGGGGCCGAGCAGCCGTAGCCCCGGTACGTCGTCGGTGAGCCGTCGCCGGGCGTATGCGACCAGGGCCTTTTCGTGGCCGTGCGCCGCGTCTAGGCCGATGCACTCCAGATAGTCGACGGCGGCGCCGAGCCCCACCGCGCCCGCGATATGCTCGGTGCCGGCCTCGAACTTCTGCGGCGGCGGCGCGTACCGCGTGTGCTCGAAGGTGACCGACGCGATCATCGAACCGCCGCCCTGCCACGGCGGCAGCTCCTCCAGCAGCTCCGTACGGCCGTACAGGACACCGATGCCCGTCGGGCCGCAGAGCTTGTGCCCGGAGAAGGTGTAGAAGTCGGCGCCCAGCGCGGTGACGTCGACCCGCAGATGGGGTACGGCCTGGGCGCCGTCGACGACCACCACCGCACCGTGGGCGTGCGCGGCGTCGGCCATGGCCCGCACCGGCAGGACGGTGCCCAGCACGTTCGAGGTGTGCGCGAGCGCCACGATCCTCGTCCGCGGCCCGAGGAGGCCCAGATAGGCGGCCAGGTCCACGGTGCCGTCGTCGTGCAGCGGGACCACCCGCAGCCGGGCGCCCCGCTCGGCGCACAGCATCTGCCAGGGGACGATGTTGGCGTGGTGTTCGAGGGTGGTGAGCACGATCTCGTCGCCGGGCCCCACCCGGGTCCGGCCGCAGGTCTGGGCGACGAGGTTGATGCCCTCGGTCGCGCCGCGCACGAAGACGATCTCCTCGGCCCGCGCCGCGCCGACGAAGGCACCGATCCGCGCCCGCGCGCTCTCCAGCAGCTCGGTGGCCTCGCGCGCGAGGGTGTGCGCACCCCGGTGGACGTTGGAGTTGTGGCGGGCGTAGAAGTCCCGTACGGCGTCAATCACTTGACGGGGTTTGTGCGCGGTGGCCGCGCTGTCGAGCCAGACGAGCCGCCGACCGTGCACGGTCTGGGCCAGCGCCGGGAAGTCGGCCCGCACGGCATCGACCGGGAAGAACCGCGCGGGCCGCTCCAGCCAGTACCGGGTGGGTGCGGTGGGGGGCCTGGTCACGCGTACTCGTGGTAGTGCGCGACCTGGACCCGCTCCAGCATGCCGATCGCGTCGTCGACGAGCACGGCCGCCGAGAAGTACGAGCTGACCAGGTGTGAGGCGACCGCCCGCCGGTCGACTCCCATCGGCTGTACGGCGATGCCGGGGGCGTGTTCGTGCGGCAGCCGGTCGGGGCGCAGTCCGACCACGCCGCGGTTGTCCTCGCCGGTGCGCAGCAGCAGGATGCTGGAGGTGGAGTCGACCGGGTCGACGGGGATCTTGTCGGTGGGGACGATCGGGACACCGCGCCAGCTCAGGAAGGGGCTGCCGTACATCTCGAAGATCACCGGAGGTACCCCGCGCCGGGTGCACTCCCGGCCGAAGGCGGCGATGGCGCGGGGGTGGGCGAGGAAGAACGCCGGCTGTTTCCAGACGACGGCGAGGAGTTCGTCCATGTCGTCCGGGGTGGGCGGGCCGGTGCGGGGGCGGACGCGGAAGGCGGGGCCGACGTTGTGCAGCAGTCCGAACTCCGGGTCGTTGAGCAGTTCGCGCTCCTGCTGTTCGAGGATCAGCTCGATGGTCAGCCGGAGTTGTTCCCGGTGCTGGTCGAGGGGCACGTTGTAGAGGTCCGAGACCCGGGAGTGCATGCGCAGCACGGTCTGGGCGACGGAGAGTTCCCGTTCGGGCGGTTCGGCGTCGTAGTCCACGAAGGTCTCCGGGAGTTCCGCCTCGCCGTGATGCCCCGAGGCCACGGCCGGCGTCGCTTCGGACCCGGACCCTCGACCGCGCCGGTACTGCTCCAGGGCCCGGGCCAGTTCGGGGTGGCCGTTCTCCAACTCGCGGATCCGGTCGGGGTCCAGGGCCAGCAGCGTGCTGTTGGTCAGCGCGACCACCGTGTGCGCCCAGGCGTCGCCGCACAGCGCCTCGTCCTCGCCGAAGAACTCCTCCTTACCGAGGATCCCGAGGACGGTCGGCTCCCCGGAGTACCCGGTGCCCCGCCGCTCCAGGCGGCCCTGCGTGACGATGTACAGACCGTCCGACGGACGCCCCGCCTCGGCGAGGACCGTCCCGGCGGCGACATGGCGGGTACGGAACGCGTCGGCGACCGCGGCCAGGACGGTGCTGTCCGCGATCTCGTGCAGGGCGACGAGTTCCCGCAGGTCCTCCACCAGGATGCGTGACCCGTCGGCGCCGGCGCGCAGGGTGATCCGGCCGTCGCCGACGGCGTACGCGACGTAGCGGTTGACGCGGTAGGCGCCCGCTTCCACGGCGACCCAGGGCAGCAGCCTGAGCAGCCAGCGTGGGGTGGTCAGGGCCAGTTGGGCCGGGATCTTCGTGGTGCTGGCGATGGTCCGGGCCGCACGGGTGCCGAGGCTGGAGGGGGTGGGTGAAGGGTCGTCGAGGGTCTCGCTGGCCAAGGATTCCTCCCGGGTTCGTACTCGGTGGATGCCCGCGGTACAGAGGCCGTAAATCACCTTTTTGTGCGCTTGACAGGGCGAATCGGATTACCGCTCACCGGCGTTGGCAAGAAACCGGGCGTCGCTGTCGGCACGGCCGAAGGGGAAGGCATGGAGATCACCGGAACCACACGCACCAGTTGGGAAGGCTCCCTGAGTGAAGGGCTGGGCCGCATGGACTTCGGTTCCGGCGCGGCGACCCTGGACCTGCGCTACCCACTCAGCCGCATACCGGCCCAACAGGCCACGTCCCCCGAGGAGTTGATCGCCGCCGCGCAGGGTGCCTGCTTCACGATGATGCTCTCCCACGTGCTGACGGAAGGCGGCACCCCGCCGAGCAGCGTCACCACGGACTGCGAGGCGACCCTCAGCGTCGGCACCGGCTTCACAGGCATCACCATCCGCGTACGCGCCGAGGTCCCGGGCATCACCGACGAGGACCTCCGCCGGGCCGCCACCACCGCCGAGCAGCGCTGCCCGGTCAGCAGGGCACTGAAGGGAATCCCGTCGACCCTGGAGACCGTACTGATCTGAGCCGGCGCCACCTTTGTCCGCTCCGAGTTGCCGCACACCCCGACCCGTAGTGCCCTGAAGCCGGGGGCGAGCGCGAGAAAGGGCCGGTACCCCATGGCGGACCAGCAGTCCCGGACAGTCCCCGAGACCTTCGTCTTCACCTGCGGCGACTGCGCCACGACCTGGGAAGCCACCTTCCAGGTCATGTTCTTCACCGACCCGATGGACACCACGGGCCTGACCACCCAGGAGTACGTCGACGCCGACGGCAAGGCCCTCGCGACACCCCTGGCGGACGCCGTATGTGCCGTGTGCGGCAGCCGTCGCGTCCGCATCGCGTCACCCTCCGGCGAGTAGCCGCACCCCGCGCACCACCGCCACCACCTGCCGCACTTCCGGCACGGCGCACCGCACGACACCTGACACCTCACCCGTCCGGGCCAGTGCGCTGGTGGACCCGGCGGGCCGGTGATGCCGTAGGGAGGACCGGACCACCACATCGTGCCCGCCCCGAGGCCGGCCGACAGGAGCTCCCGATGCCCCGCCCTCCCCGCCGCACCGCCCGGGTCCTCCCCCCGCTCCTGGCCGCGACGGCCGTGCTGGCCCTGGGCGACTGCTCCACGGGCGACGACGCGCAGGCCGAGGAGGTGTCCGCGGCACCCGTGGCCGAGAGCTCCGCGACGCCCCGCATCACCCAGCGGCTGACCGAGGCCCAGGCGAAGGCCGCGCTCGTCACCGCGACCGACCTGGAGGACGACTGGACCCAGGTCACGAACGCGGCGACCTGGCGCGACACTCTGCTCCTCGGGAAGGTCGACGTCGCCGCCTTCCTCGCCGGCTGGGCGGGCAAGGCGGACGCCGCCGACTGCCAGCGCCTCCTCGACGCCCTCTACGACGACGACCTCCTCGGCAAGGTCTCCGGCGCGTCGGCGGTCACCGGTTTCCAGGAGGACGACTCCCGGCTGTACTACCAGACCGCCGCCTACGACTCGCGCGCCCTCGACACCGAGTTGGCCTGGCTGAAGCAACTCCCCGTCACCTGCGCCCAGTTCACCGTCACCGGCGGCTCCGGAGGCACCCGCACCGTCCAGGTCGTCGAGAACCCGCTCCCTGCCGTCGGTGACGCCCGGCAGGGGCTGCGCGTGACCGTCCAGGGCCAGTCGAACGGCGCACCCGCCACACTCACCCTCGACGCCGCCGCCGTCCGCGTCGGTCCGAACGCGATCACCCTCACCAACGGCGGCCTCGACGGCATCGAGACCGACTCGACCGAGCAGGCGGTACGCCTGGGGGCCGAGCGGCTCCAGGACGTGCTTGCGGGGGAGTAGCCGCGTTGTCCCCGCACAGTCCCCGGGAACGGTCTCACCCCAGCACCCGGAACGTCCCCGTCCCGTGCACCGAGCCCAGTCCCCTGCCCGCGCAGGGGGTCACGTCACTGGTCGGGGTGACGCTCCCCGCGGTACGGTGGCCGGACAGGGGACCGCCGGTGATCTTGCCGGCGAGCAGGGAGTCCCCGGGGTTGTAGGTGTTCACCGACGTGAGCGTGGGCTTGAGGGTGGATGTGCCGGCCGGGCGGCCGGAGCGGTCGTACCACTTGATGGTCCCTGAGCCGCTGATCCCTGATGCGCCGCCGCAGCTCGCGCGGCCTGTGCCGGTGGCCGTTCCGGTGCCCATGCGCAGTCGTGAGGCCGTGCCGTCGGACCAGACGCAGCCTGTCAGTTCGAAGGTTCCGGATACCTTGACGGTCCGGGTCCGGAGGGTGAGTTTCGGGGAGAAGGTGATGGGGTGGCCCGGGACGGTCTGGACCCGGCAGCGCAGGGTGGCCGCTGTCTTCTGGTGGGCTGTGGCGGTGGCTGGGGCGGCGAGCGCGGTGAGGGTGACCAGGGCTGTGGCGGCGGCTTTCAGGGCGGCAAGGGAATTCACCGGCGGTCTCCTTGGTGGTAGGTGACGGGATGGGGGTGCGCCTGGGCATCGGCGTCCGGGCGCGGTGGGGGAACGTCGGCGGGCGGCACGTGAGGCGGGGGAAGGAACCGGCTCACCGGGGCCGGCAGCCACCAGTTGCGGTGGCCCAGCAGACGCATCAGGGTCGGGACGACGACCATGCGGATGAGCGTGGCGTCGAGGAGCACGGCGATGGCGACCAGGAATCCGGTCTGCCGGAAGTCCTCGCGGCGGGTGACCATGAGGCCGGCGAAGACGGTGGCCATGGTGGCCGCCGTGAGGGTGATCGGGCGTGCCGTCTCGCCGAGGCCCCGGGCGACGGCCAGGCGGCAGTCTCCGGTGGCCCGGTAGTGCGTGGTGATGCGGTGGACGAGGAAGACCTCGTAGTCCAGGGAGAGACCGAACACAACGGTCGCGGCCAGCAGGGGGATCGCGAGGTGGATGGGGTGTGCCGTGTGCCCGGTCATCCAGACGAGCAGGCCGAAGGAGGCCGCCAGGGACAGGACGTTCATGACGATCGCCTTGAGCGGCAGGAGCAGGCTGCGGAAGGCCAGCAGCATGAGCAGGAAGGCGCCGACCAGGACGATGACGGCTGTCCGGCGCAGTGCGGGGCGCAACGCCTGGTGGAAGTCGGCGAGTTGGGCGGCCGGGCCGGTGGTGTACGCCGGCTGCCCGGACGGCAGGGTGCGGGCGGCGAGTACGCGGATGCGGTCGACCAGGCGTTCGGCTTCGGGGTGGTCGGTCGTGATGCGGTCGGTGACGGTGACCACGGTCAGGTCGCGGCCGTTGTCGAGGGTCGCGACCGTGGTGACGCGCGGGTCGGCGTGCAGGGCGTCGGTCAGGTCGGTGGTGTCCACCGGGCCCGCCGCCGGCCGGTGCGGCAGGGCGAGCAGGGTGACATTGGCCAGGCCGTCCTGTTCCATCTGGGCGAGGCCCCGGCCCGCTTCGGTGTCCGCGATGACGCTCCGGTTCATCTGGAGCCCGGTGCGCAGGGAGCCCACCGGAGCCGCCGCGACGAGCAGGATCGCGAGGGCGGCGAGGAGATAGGGCCAGGGGCGGTCCATCAGCCGCCGTGCCCAACGGGCCCAGTGGTCTTGCCGGTCCGTACGGTCCCGGCGGCGCACCCTGCCCCGGTCGAGCAGCGGGTCGAGGCGGGGCAGGACGGCGGGCAGCAGGGTGGTGGCCGCAGCGGCGGTGACAGCGGCGGTGAGCCCGGCGACCAGGGCCGCCGTGCGGGCGAGCGCCAGCGGGGTCGCCAGGAGCGCGGCGCTGGTGACCAGCACCGCAGCGGCGCACCACAGCACGGCACGCCCGGCCGACCTGATGGCGGCGGCGCTCGCCTGCTGCGGGGCGAGCCCGTCGTCGCGCAGGCTCCGGTAGCGCAGCAGGAGCAACAGGGCGTAGTCGAGGCCCAGTCCGAAGCCGACGGTGGTGACGACGGTCACCATCAGACTGTCGATGTCCAGCACCAGGGCGAGGGCCGCCACCGCGCCCGTGCTGACCAGGACACCCACGGCAGCCGTCGCCAGGACCGTCAGGGCCGAGCCGAAGGAGCCCAGTCCGACGACGAGCAGCAGCAGCGCGGCCGGCACCGTGACCGCCTCCACGGACCGCAGGTCGTCCAGGTCCGCCTTGATCTGCTCGACGAAGACGGGGGTGGCACCGGTCAGGGCGACGGTCACCCGGCCCTGGGAGGCCGCCGCCACCGCCCGGCCGCTCGCCGCGCCCAGCTCGGCCAACACCTCCCGGCGCACGTCGGCGTCACTGTCGATCCCGACGGCCAGGTAGGCGTGGTGCGGGTCGCGGTCCGGGGCGTCCGGCACCGGGATGACCTGGGTCGTGCCGGGCACACCGTCCGCCGCCCCGGCCGCCGCGACCAGCGCCCGCTGGTACGGCTCGCTGTCGGCCGTGAGCGTGCGGGAGTCGAAGGCGAGGGACACCTGTTCGGCGCCGAACGACGGCATCCCGCGCGCGATGAGCGCCGTGGCCCGCGCCGACGAACTCCCCTCCACCTGCACGATCGCGCCCCGCACATGGGCGAGCCCGACCGGCAGTACCAGCACGGCGGCCAGGACCACGACCGCCCACACCGCCACACACAGCCGTCCACCGCGCGCCACGAGCGTCACTCCTCTCCGCCGGCCGGGCCGATGAGCACCGGCGGGCGCGGCGCGGCGGGCACCGTCCCGTACCGGCGCTCGCGGCGCCCGAAGGCGAGCAGCGCCTGCCACAGATCCCGGCGGTCCACGTCGGGCCAGTAGCCGTCGGTGAAGTGAAGCTCGGCGTAAGTCGCCTGCCAGGGAAGGAAGTTGGAGGTGCGGCGCTCTCCGCCGGTACGCCACAGCAGATCCACATCGGGCATGTCCGGATACGGCAGATAGCGGGCCAGGAGGTGTTCGGAGACGCGGTTCGGGTCGAGGTCGCCCGCGACGGCGGCCCGGGCGATCCCGGCCGCGGCGTCGGCGAGTTCCGCGCGGCCGCCGTAGTTGAGACAGACGGTCAGTACGAGATCCGACTCGCCCCGGGTCTCACGCTCGGTGCGCTGCAACCCCTCGACCAGGTCCTCCGGCAGCCCGTCGGGACTCCCGGCCCAGCACAGCCGTACGCCGTCGGCCTCGAAGTCGCATCTCTCCTGCGCGAGCATCTCGAACAGCTTGGCGATCTCGGCCGGTGAGCGTCGCCAGTTCTCGCTGGAGAAGGCGTAGATCGTCAGGTGTCTCAGGCCGATCTCCAGCGCGCCGTGGACGACGTCGCGCAGCGCGGTGTGGCCGGCGCGGTGGCCCTCGTGGCGGGGCAGGCCGCGCTCGGTCGCCCAACGGCCGTTGCCGTCCATGATGATGGCGACGTGCCCGGGCATGCGCTCGGGATCGATCACCGGCGGGCGGACACGGGTGGGGTGGGGGAGCGGGCCACGGCGCGGGACGGCACGGGCTGAGGGCTGCGGTGGGACCGTGGTCGGCCGGACCGGTGGTGGCGCGGGGGTGACGGGGACCTCGACGGGGGTCAGCGTCCAGGCCGCGGCGGCCTTCGTCCGGGCGGGGGCGAGGATCCGCGCCCGGGTGACCGGCCCGAGGCGCGGACCGGCGTGCAGCAGGCGGGGTCCCGCGCGTTCGACGGCCCGCAGCCTGGCCCGGAAGAGGTCGCTGACGGCTCTGAGCAGGATGACGGCTCCCGGGTGCACCGACGTGACGAACCGAGGCGCCTCCACCTGGCGGCGGGCCCGGGCGACGAGATGGGCGATCAGCGCCTGGACGTCCTGGCTCCAGCGCCGTTCCAGCAGGTCGGACGCCTGGACACCGTGGTGTTCGACCACCTCGTTGGGCAGGTGCAGCACACCCCTGTCGAGGTCGGCGGAGAGGTCGACGAGGGTGTCGGTGAGGTAGACGCCGTCCAGGAAGCGGGCGAAGTCACGCTGGTACTGGGGCCGGAGCGGGATGTACAGGCCCGCGCGGCCGAGCAGGGTCAGGCACTGGGCCGCCCAGGTGACGTTGCTGTGCTGGACCCGGGTGCTCCAGTCCGCCCAGGTCGCCGAGCGGCTGCCGGTAGCGTCGGCTTCGATGGCCGCGTACGAGATGTGCAGGTCGCGTGGGGCGAGGTGCCATCGTCGGACCGTGTCGACGATCGCCCGGCGGTAGGGATCGTCGCTGGTGCCCTCGTCGAGGTCCTCCTCCAGCCGCCCGACCCAGGCCCGCATCCGCGCGATCCGCTCGGCGGGAGTTCCGTCCGTGGAGTCGATGATGTTGTCGGGGACGCTGAGCGCCGTCCACAGGGCCCAGCACGCGGGGCGCAGCGCGGCGGGCATGAGCTGCATCAGCGCGTACTCCGTCGGGTTGGCGGCCTGGGCGAATCTGCCGCACGCCGTGTACGCGGCCCGCAGTGCGGGGTCGTCGACGGCGGCCTGAGCGGGGATGCGGGGCAACGGCGGCTTCCTTCGACGAGGGCGGACGAACGGTCCGACGGGGGCGGGTGAGGGAGTTAGGGGAGGGGGAGCCGGGTTTCGATCTCGTGGTCCCGGTCGGGGGTGCGCCGTGGTTGCGGCGGCCGGCCTGACGGCGGCCCGCCGCCCTGACCTGAAGGCACCGACGGCAGCGCGAGCCTCGCGAGGGCGGACACGACCCCGGCCAGGACCCGCGGCGAGAACAGCACCCGCCGCCCCCGCGTCAGATGCGCGAGCCGCAGGCAGGCCCGGGTCACGGCGGCGTCCCGTTCCATGGCGGCGCACAGGGCGGTGCGTGCGAGGTCGGCCGCCCACAGGAACGCGGACCGCCGACGCCCGGACGCGTACGGCCCCACATCGGAGGTGCGGGTGGCGGTCCACGGCACGGTCAGCACCCGCGCGGCCCTGCGGTGGTAGCGCCGGGCCAGCCCCGCGGTCCCGGTGCGCAGACAGTCGCGCAGAGCCTGTGCCTGGAGCGCGGCGACCGACATGCCGTGGGCCAGGGTGGGGTTGGTGGCGCACATCGCGTCACCGATGACGACCAGGCCCTCGGGCGGCCTGCGCAACCGCTCGTAACGACGGCGGAAAGCCTCGGGGAACCGGGCCCGGACGGGTACGTCGAGCGGCTCCGCCTCCCCGAGGATCTGCCGCAGGCCCGGGTCTCCGAGGGAGCAGCCGTACGCCGTGAACGCGTCGGTGTCCAGCGGCGGTTCCTGGTCGAGGACGCCGGCGAGCGTGACCATCCAGCAGCCGTCCTCCGAGGGGTACAGAGCCGCGCCTCGGCGCCGGTCCGGTGTGACGTGCCGTCCGATCGCGAGGATGCCGGGCAGGTGGTGGGATGCGCGCCGGTAGCGCCGGGTCACGTACGTCACCCCGACCCGGACCCGGTCCTCGCGCGGCGGCCGGTACCCCAGCTCCCTCAGCCACAGGGGGGTACGGGAGGCCCGTCCCGAGGCGTCGACCACCAGGTCCGCCCGCAGCTCCAGGACCGGTCCGGGCCGACCGCGCCGTACCGCGCGCACCCCGTCGATCCTGCCGCCCCCGGTGGTCGCCAGCAGACCGGTCACCTCGTGCCGGGGCAGCGTCCGTACGCCGGGCAGGCCCTCGGTGCGAGCCCGGACCCGGCTCTCCAGGAGGGTTCGGCTCATCATCAGGCAGGTCATGTCCGAGGGGGCGCGCTCGACCGGGTGCCCGTCGAAGAACCACGCACAGTCCTGCTGGGGATCGAGCGACGTAGCGCCCTCTGCGACCAGTTCCCCGGAGATCCCCGGGAAGAAGGACTCCAGCGCCTCCAGCCCGCCGGCCAGCAGCCAGTGCGCGTGGCGGGACTGCGGCACCCCGGCGCGGTGCACGGGACCGGACGGCAGAACGTCCCGGTCGACGATCAGCACCTCCTCGTAAGTGCCGGCCAGCGCACGGGCGGCGAGCAGCCCCGCCATGCTCCCGCCGATCACCACGGCTCTCCTCATGACGCCGGGCGCTGCCGCAGGCCCAGCAGCAGCGGCGCCGTGAGGGACGCGAGGCAGTAGATGAAGGCGTATCCGCCGACGATCGCGGACGGCTGAGCGGAGATGGACAGGAGGCCGGTCACGTCATGGGGGCGGTAGCTCACCATGCCCGAGCCGGTCGCCACGAGGTCGTGCGGAACCGTCAGAGCGACGGTCGCGGGAACCCGCGCGGCGGTCTCCGCATGCCGGCACAGGCCCAGGAGCACCACGAACCAGAGAACGTCGACCGTGTCGCCGCGCTCGCCCAGCAGCAGGTCCCAGGCCGCCCACAGCCCGACTCCGGCGAGCGCACAACCGACCGTGAGCCGCCGCGCCGGCAGAGCACGGGTCACCGCGACGACCGCCAGGAAGATGACGGCATGCAGCGCGGGAAGGTACACGGGCAGGTTGCCCAGGCGGTAGTCCCACAGCCCCAGCCACCGGGTGGCCATCACCTCCACCACGGAGGTGATCACGACGACCATCAGCGTCTGCGTACGGACCAGCGCGCCCTCGCGCAGGAGCAGCCCTACGGCCACCGCACCGATCCCCACGGCCAGGGCCAGTTGAGCCGACGGCCCCAGCGGATCCAACAGCCCTACGGCCGAGGAACACACCGCCAGCCCGCCGAACCCGCACAGCAGATCGGTCACCCGGCGACTGTCCACCGGGGGTGACATGTTGCCGACCGCGGTCCCCACAGCAAGATCGCTTTTCACGCCGGGGTAACGAGACATCGGCGCGACGGTCACGCTGAGTGAAGGAACGCCTCCCGGAGGAGCGGCCGGGTGCACCGGGGCGGAGAGGCGAGTGCTCGGACGCGAGGTCCCTCGACGCCATGAAGCGTGAACTCCCTTGCCTCACAAGGCCGTTCGGCTGCTCCACACCGCCGACACCCCCATCAGCAGCACGGCGCCCATCAGGACGAACAGCGGCAGCGGCGGCAGCACCGAGTTCCAGGTGCCCTCCCCGCCCAGGTGGAAGGCGAGGGTGATCAGGGCGACACCGAGGGCCGTGCCCAGAGTCCGGACCATGTTGATCATGCCGCCGCCCGTGCCCGCGAGGTGGGCCGGCACGGCGGCCATGACCATGGTGTTGTTGGGCGGGGTGAAGACGCCCAGCCCGATGCCGAGGACCGCGAGCCAGGCGACCAGCCATCCGTCGGCGGGGGCGGCGAAGGCGAGCCCGGCGAGTCCCGTCAGGGACAGGGCGGCTCCCGCCAGGCAGCGGACGCTGTTGCCCCAGCGCCGGGGCAGCAGCCGCTCCTGGAGGTTGGAGGCGAGCGCGAACCCGGCGGGCAGCGCGGCCAGCAGGAGCCCGGCGCGCATCTCGTCCTCGCCGACGTGTCGTACGAGCGCGAGCGGGACGAGGACCAGCGGGCCGAACAGCACCAGGTACCCGGCGAGCGCGCCGAGCAGTCCCCAGGCGATGTGCCGTTCCCGCAGCAGCGCGGGGGAGACGAGCGGTGCGGGTGCCCGGCTCTCCCGGCGAAGGAAACCGGCGAAGCCCAGCGCGGAGACGGCGATCAGCGTGAGGCCCGCCCAGCCCGGGACGGGGAGTCCGGAGAACACGGAGACCCCGGCGAGGAGCGTCGCCACGGCCGCCGCGAGCCACGCCGTACCGCGCAGGTCGAAGCGGGCGTCGTCGGCGCGTTCGACCGTACGGGGCAGGAGGTACCGGCCGAGGAGGATGGCGGCGACGCCGACCGGGACGTTGATCCAGAACACCCACCGCCAGCCGACCGTCGAGACCAGCACACCACCGACCGTCGGCCCCACCGCGAGCCCCAGCGCCTGCCCGGCCGCCTGCACCCCCAGCGCCGTACGCAGCTTCTCCCAGGGTGCGGCCAGGGTGACGAGGGCGACGCTGTTGGCGGACAGCATCACCGCGCCGAGCGCCTGGACGACCCGGCAGCACACCAGGACCGTCAGGTTCGGGGAGAGGGAGCAGGCCGCCCAGGAGACGGTGAACACCGCGAAGCCGTACAGGTAGAGGAGTTTGCGGCCGAGCAGGTCGGAGAGGTGGCCGACCGTGACCATCGCCGCGGCCAGGACCAGCAGGTAGGCCAGGGAGACCCACTGCACGGTGGCCACCCGCTCGCCGAACTCCTTCTCCAGGCTGGGGTAGATGAGCGTGACGATGCTGGCGTCCAACTGCCCCATGAACGCGCCGAAACACACCGCCACCACGGCCAGTCGCCACGAGTACGGCGACGCGCGCACCCACTCGGGCCGTTCCCGTTCGTCGAGGAGCCGCTCCCGCAGGGTCACCGGCGCTCCCCGGCCGCCGCGCCGAGCGGGGCCGCGACATCCTCCAGCGGGGCCCGTTCCGCCTTGACGCCGACGAACGCCTCCAGCAGTCCGCCGGCGATCATGACGGCGGCGGCGAAGAGGTAGCCGCCGAGCAGCCGGGTCGGGTCCGGGTGGGCCTCGTCGCCGATGAGCGCGGCGAACACGGTCGGCCCGGCCGCCCCCACGAGCTGGCCGATCGCGAAGAACAGGGAGATCGCGCGGGCCCGTACCTCGACCGGGAAGATCTCGCTGACCGTCAGGTACGCCGAACTCGCCGCGGCCGAGGCGATGAAGAAGACGACCACCCACCGGACCGTCTGGGTGGTGGCGTCCAGCACTCCGGCGTGGAAGAGGAAACCGCTGACCGCCAGCAGCGCCCCGGAGACGATGTACGTGCCGCTGATCATCGGCTTGCGGCCCACGGTGTCGAAGAACCGGCCCAGCACCAGCGGACCGAGCAGATTTCCGACGGCGAAGGCGAACAGGTACTTCGGGGTCTGGTGGTCGGGGACGCCGTAGAAGTGTGTCAACACCAGTGCGTAGGTGAAGAAGACCGCGTTGTAGAGGAACGACTGGCTGATCATCAGGGTCGCGCCGAGCAGCGAGCGCGACGGGTAGTCCCGGAAGAGCGTGCGGGCGACGGCCGTCAGCGGGGTCCTGGGCTGAGGCCGGATCTCGATCGCCCGCGCGGGGTCGACCGGCGCCAACTCCCCTTTCCCCACGCCGCGTTCCATCTCCGCGGCCGCCTCCTCGGCCTCCCGCTCCCTGCCGTGCAGCAGCAGCCAGCGCGGGGACTCCGGGATACGGCGGCGCAGCGGCCACACCGCGAGGGCGAGGAGCGGGCCGATGAGGAAGCCGATGCGCCAGCCCACGTCGGAGCCGAGGAGGTCGGGGTCGAGCAGGACGTACGTACCGAGGGTGCCGATGATCGAGCCGAGCCAGTACGTGCCGTTGACGGCGAGGTCGGTACGGCCCCGGTAGCGGGCCGGGATCATCTCGTCGATCGCGGAGTTGATCGCCGCGTACTCGCCGCCGATGCCGAGCCCGGCCACGAAGCGCAGGACGAGGAAGATCCAGAAGTCCCAGGACAGGGCGGTCAGTCCGCTGGCGACCAGATACAGGCCGAGGGTGAGCAGGAACAGTTTGCGCCGCCCCAGCCGGTCGGACAGGTCGCCGAAGACGAGCGAGCACCTGCCCGACCAGGTAGACCGTCGCTGTCAGTCCGACCTGATAGCTGCTCAGGTGCAGGGTGTCGGCCCGTTGCAGCACCGGGCCGACCGCGCTCGCCACGGTGATCTCCAGCCCGTCCAGCACCCAGGCGATGCCGAGCGCGACCACCATCCGGGTGTGGAACGGCGACCAGGACAGGCGGTCGATCCGGGCGGGCACCAGCGACCGTACGGTCTCGTTCATCAGCGTTCTCCCGCGTCGTTCACCAGATGTTCCAGCCGGTCGAAACGTTCGTGCAGGGTGCGGGCGGTCTCGGCCCACAGTCGCTGCGCGTCCGCCTCGGCGCTCCGGACGAGGTGATGACGGCGTTTCGTCTCCCGGCCGACGAACCACGTCGCGAACGCGGCGGTGACCATGCCGTACGCGGTGATATCGACGACCATCACCACCGCGCCGACCACCCGCCCCCACGGGGTCACCGGGTAGAAGTCGCCGTAACCCACCGTGGTCGCCGTCTCGACCGACTACCACAGGGCCTTGGGATACGACGTCAGGGTGGCGCCTTTCGTGCCCGATTCCGCGGCGACGGCCGCCCACGAGCCGGCCGGCATCGTCACGATCAGGGCCGCGGTCGCGCTCCCGGCCGCCTTGACGTGCAGGGAACGGCCCTCCCTGCCGGGCAGCAACTCGATCGTCTTGGTCAGGAATCCCGGCAGCATGATCGGATCGTGCGCGACGATTCCCGGACCCGGTGATCCGACCCGCCCGCAGGTCACCCCATCAGCCGTCGCGCCGCGTGGGCGACGCGGAGTCCGCGTGATCGGGTGCGGAGCGGGTCCGGGCATCGCCCGCCGAGGTTCGAGCCCGAGCCGACTTCGCCTCCACCGGGAGGTTGTTCAGGGGCGGCTGGTGAACGCGGCGAGGCCGGTCACCTCGCCGGCCGGTCCGGTGCCGAGGAACCTGGCGGGGCTGTCGGACG
This sequence comes from Streptomyces sp. 4F14, assembly GCF_048159485.1. Classification (NCBI taxonomy): domain Bacteria; kingdom Bacillati; phylum Actinomycetota; class Actinomycetes; order Kitasatosporales; family Streptomycetaceae; genus Streptomyces; species Streptomyces sp. 4F14. Next base: position 324,914 of record NZ_JBLRVY010000004.1, on the reverse strand, counting down.
CGTCCAGGTTCACCATGGCGATCTCCCCGGTGGTTGGGGCAACTGACGTACGCGTACGCCCCGGAGACCGCCGCCGTCCTCGAAGGGGACGTTGCCGCAGCCGGTGAGGGTGCGGACCGGGGTGAGGCCGTCACGTGTCTCGTTGATCTTCCAGAGCCTGCCGTCCTCCTGGTCGTCGACCCCCGCGACGTAGTCCAGGGTGGTGACGGCGCGGGAGGCGGTGTCGACCACCGAGATCGTGTTGTCCGCGGTGCTGACGGTGTAGACGTACGTCCCGTCCGGACTCACCGTCAGCGCGGAGACCGTACCCGGCAGCTCCAGCGCGGCTCCCACTGTCTTCGCCGCCGGGTCCACGGCCTTCAGGACGTCCTTTCTTTCGAGTGGCGTCCGACGCGCCGCGCGGAGCGCTGCGGGCCATGGGGATCGTCGTCCCCACCGGCCGGGGCACCCAGGGCAACCGGTCCGCCGCGCACCACCTGTTCGGACTGCTGTCGGTCGACGGAGGAGCCGCATGACGAACGCTGAACCCCGCCGCCGTACCTTTGTCGTCGCCGCCCTCGGCTGGCCCTGCCCGCCGCCCCGACCCGGGCCACGGCCTCACCGGCCCGCACCAACCAGGTCAACCTGTACAGCCAGATCGACCCCGTGGTCATCGGCGCCGACGGCACCGGCACCGCCGAGGTGGTCTGCGGGAACTTCGGCCCCGACGACGCGTGGGGTCCCGTCTCGCTGAAGTTCGTGCTGCCGCCGTACTTCGACGTCCCCGCCCTGCCGGCCGTCCCCGGCGCCTGCGTGGACTGGCTGCACTACTTCACCGCCGTCGGTCTTCCGGGTCCGCTTCCCGTGCGGCATCAAGGCCGGCACCACCCGGGCCGTGTCCTTCACGGCTGTCGTGGACGACCGCTGCCCCGCCCTCGGGCCGGGCCGTGTTCAGCACCGACCCCGGCGACACCTGCGACGTGGACATCGACACCAGCCGCGACGCCCCGACCGTCCGCCCGGTCCGCTCCGCGCTGACCACACCTCCGCCGGGCACCGCCAACCTGGCGTTCAGCCACCGCTCGTTCCCCCTCGTCGCGGGCGGAGACGCGGTGAAGATCCCGTTCAGCTTCGTCAACCTGGCCGGGACCTGCACCCGGCACCCCGCCCGCTTCACCTTCTGCACGCCGTACCACTGCGACATCCCCACCGAAGACCGGCCCCCGGACCTCACCGCCCTCTACGAGAACACCAGCGACCCGACGATCCCCTCCGTCCACCAGCTGGAGATCCCACCCGGCCCCACGGGCAGGCCCCACACCGTCGAGATCCCCTTCCGGATCGCGGCCGGCGCTCCCGTCGGCCCGACGAAGGTCCAGGGCATCATCGTGCCGACGGGCACCGACACCCAGGGCGATCGGTCCACCGCGCACCGCAAGTTCGGGCTGATGTCGGTGTAGGCACGTCGAACCCGCCGGGAGGCTCCCGCGCGCACGTTTACGCGCCCGCGCGCCTACACGATGCGGTGACCGGCACTCAGGTCCCTGCTGTCCCGCGACCGGACGCCGTATCCAGGGAGCATGGACGATCTTCGCGACCACCGACTCCCGCTCTCGCGCCGCCGGTTCACCGCAGCCGCCACGACCGCCGCACTCCTCACCCCGGCGGCGGCCGTCCCAGCCACCGCCGCACCCTCGAAGCAGACCGCCGACTGGGACACCTGCCTCGCAGTAGCGCGAGCGTTGTTGCTCGTCGACGAGGACGACCGCCCCCTCGCCCCCGCGTACGAGAGGTACCTCACCGACGGCCTGCCCCACGCCGGCGCGAAGGCGAGGCGGGTCCTCGTCGTCGGCGCCGGGCCCGCCGGCCTCGTCGCCGCCTGGCTGCTGAAGCGGGCCGGGCACAAGGTGACGCTGATCGAGGCCAACGGCAACCGCGTCGGCGGCCGGATCAAGACCTTCCGCACCGGCGGCCACGAACAGGCGGCGCAGCCCTTCGCCGACCCCCGCCAGTACGCCGAGGCCGGCGCCATGCGCATCCCCGGCAGCCATCCGCTGGTGATGTCCCTCATCGACCAACTCGGCGTGAAACGACAGCCGTTCCACCTCCAGGACGTCGACGGCCAGGGCAAGCCGGTCAACAACAGCTGGCTGTACGTCAACGGCGTCCGCGTCCGCCGGTCCGCGTACGCCCGCTCCCCGCGCCGCGTCAACCGCTCCTTCGGCGTCCCGCGCGACCTGTGGGACACACCGTCGGCGACGATCCTGCGCCGCGCCCTGGACCCCGTACGCGACGAGTTCAGCACTGTCGGAGCCGACGGCAAGCGCGTCGACAAGCCGCTGCCGGAACGGGTGCGGGGGTGGGCGCGGGTGATCCAGCGGTTCGGGGACTGGTCGATGTACCGGTTCCTGACCGAGGAGGCCGGCTTCGACGAGCGCACGGTCGATCTCGTCGGCACCCTGGAGAACCTCACCTCACGGCTGCCGCTGTCCTTCGTGCACAGCTTCATCAGCCAGTCGCTGATCAGCCCGGACACCGTGTTCTGGGAGCTCGTCGGCGGCACCGCGAGCCTGCCGGACGCGCTCCTCGAACACGTCCGTGACGTCCTGCGCACCGACCGCCGCGCCACCCGCATCGAGTACGGCCGGGGCGTGTCCGTCGACACCGTCTCCGAGGGCCGCGACGGCACGGTCGTCCGCGAACGGTTCACCGGCGACCTCGCGATCGTCACCGTGCCGTTCTCCGGGCTGCGGCAGGTGCAGATCAGCCCCCTGATGTCGTACGGCAAACGCCGCGCGATCGCCGAACTGCACTACGACAGCGCCACCAAGGTGCTCCTCGAATTCGGGCGCCGCTGGTGGGAGTTCAGCGAGGACGACTGGAGGCGGGAGCTGGACGCGGTGCGGCCCGGGCTGTACGAGGAGTACCGGGCCGGGAAGGCGCCGGACGACGGCAGTCTCCTCGGCGCCCATCCCTCCGTACCCTCAGGGCACATCAGCGACGCCCAGCGCGCCCACTACGCCGCCACCCGCTGGGACACCCGCGAACAGCCCGAGGCCGCGCACGTCGTCGGCGGCGGCTCGGTCGCCGACAACTCCAACCGGTTCATGATCCACCCCTCGCACCCGGTGCCCGGCAGCCAGGGCGGTGTCCTCCTCGCCTCCTACAGCTGGGCCGACGACGCCTCCCGCTGGGACTCCCTGCCCGACGACGCCCGCTACCCGCACGCCCTGCGCGGCCTCCAACAGGTCTACGGCCAGCGCGTCGAGGTCTTCTACACCGGCGCCGGCCGCACCCAGAGCTGGCTGCGCGACCCCTACGCGTACGGCGAGGCGTCGGTGCTCCTCCCCGGCCAGCACACCGAACTCCTCGCAGCCATCCGCACCCCCGAAGGCCCGCTGCACTTCGCGGGCGACCACACCTCCGTCAAACCGTCCTGGATCGAGGGCGCGGTCGAGTCGGGGGTGCGGGCCGCGCTGGAGGTGCACCGGGCGGCGAGAACTTGACGGACGTCGAGACGCCGGTCACGGGGGCCGGGAGAGTGTGCCGGCCCGCCGCCGTGACCCTGCTGTGCACCCTGTGGGCGCTGGCAGGCTGCTTCCTCAGCGCCGCCGAGTGGCGCTCGCGGGGCCCGGCGGCGCTCGGCGACCCGTGGTTCGGCGCCGCCGTGGCCTTCGGCACCGTCGTCGCGATGAGTACGGAGACCCTGGCCCGCCCGGCCCTGGACGGCGCCGCCCGCCCGGCTGTGGGCGGCCGGCGCCGCCTGCACCCTCGCCTGCGTGGCGGCCCTCCCGCTGTGCTGGAACGTCATCGGCCACAGCGACGGCCGCAACCTGTCGCCCGGCCACATCGTGCGCACCGACCCGCAGGCCCGCCACCACGACGCCGGCATGATGGCGGGCCGACGGATCACCCTCGTCCCCACCGGCGTCTACAACGTCGTCCTGCGCCAGTGCTTCGACTACGGCTCCTACCCCCTGGACCGGCAGAACGTGTGGCTGCGCATGTGGCAGCCGGACTTCGCCGAAGACGCCGTCCTCGTCCCCGACTTCTCCTCCTATCCGCCCTGGCACGATCAGCAGATGCTGGCGACGGACCCGGAGATGGCGACGGGGGAGTGGCGGGCCCGCTACACCGCCTACAGCTACGCCCGCCACGGCTACACCAGCAGCTTCGGGCTCGGCGCCTACGACCGGCCGGTCGACTATCCCGACCTGTACTTCAACATGGTGTACGAGCGGACCCGCACCGGCGAGGTCGTCGGCAGCCTGATGCCGGCCGCGCTGATCACCCTCGTCGTCTTCGCCTCGCTGTTCGTGTGCACCCGCGAACGGCTGGGCGCGTTCGGCTCCAACCTGTTCGCGGTGATCGCGTGCCTGATGACGATCCTGCTGGTCCTGGTCGTCAAGCGCAACGCCGTACGGGACATCTCCGCCGACGGCGCGGTCATGTACCTGGAGTACGTCTACTTCGGCATCTACCTGCTGCTTCTGTTGGCCACCGCGAACGCCCTCCTCATCGCCCTCGCCCCACCCGGCTCGGCCTTCCCCGCCTGGGGCCACCTCGTGGCACGAGTCCTGTACTGGCCGCTCTACGCGGGACTGATGCTGGCGGCCACGATCGGGGTGTTCTTCAGCTGAAGGCGCGTCATGCCGAGGTTAACCGGATGGTCGTATGAATACGTGTGCGCTGTGCGTGCCTACGGAATGCACTGAGCGCCGCTCGCACGCCCTTGAAGCGGTTCACCCCCGTCGGCTGGACTGAATACCGGACGACAGGTTGGATTCCGTATCAGTGGGGGAGTTCCCGATGGCCGAGGAATACCTTTCCGGCGACTTCACGGCGTGCGTGAGACGGGAATTCCCGGCGCTGGCGCACAAGGCGTATCTCGACAGCGCGTGCATCGGGGTGGCGCCGCTGAGGGCGGTTCGGGCCGTGACGGATCTCGTGCAGGGAATGCAGTACTGCCCGGCGGAATCGGGCACCGCCATGCACGGCCGGCTGAACGAACTGCGGGCCCTGACAAGACCCTTGGCCGCGCGGCTCATCGGCGCGCAGACGAGTGACATCGCGCTGACCGAGAGCGCGACCCACGGTCTGAAGATCGCGCTGGAGTCCCTTCCGCTCGGCGCCGGCGACGAAGTCCTCATCCCCGACCTGGAGTTCATCCAGATGGGCGTCATGTGGCGGCAGCTCAAGGACCGTGGCATCACGGTGCGGACCGTCCCGCACGACGAGGCGGGCCGGATCGGGGTGGACGCCGCACGAGCCGAACTCACCAGGGAAGTCAAGGTACTTGCGCTGAGCTCGGTCCAGTGGACCAACGGCTTCCGGGCCGATCTCGCGGCGCTGTCCGAGCTGTGCCGGAAGCGGGATGTCTGGCTGGTCGTCGACGCGGCCCAGCACCTCGGCGCGCTGCCGCTGGACGTCCGCCGTACCCCCGTAGACATCCTGGTCTGCGGCGGACACAAATGGCTGTGCGCACCGTTCGGCACGGGCTTCCTCTATCTGAACCCCGAGGCCCGTCCCCGCCTGCGCCGCCCACTCGCCGGCTTCTTCGCGGCGAGGCCGCCCGCCCGTACCTGGGGCGAGGCGTTCCTGAGACCCGACCTCACGCCGGTGCAGGACTACGAGTTCAGCGAGGACGCCTACGCCTGGGAGACCGGCGGCACCGGCAACTACCCCGGCGCGGTGGGACTTTCGGCCGCCCTTTCCCTCCTGCTCGAACTCGGCCCCCAGCACATCGAAGACCATCTGCGCGCCCTCACCGACCATGTGACCGGCGGCCTCGACCGCCTCGGCCTCACCGTCGTCAGCCCGCGCGAACCCCGGCACCGCTCCGGCATCGTCACCTTCACCACCGGACGCCCCACTGCCGACGTCGCCCTCATGGGCGCGCTGCTCGCGGCGGGCGTCGCGGTCAGCGTCCGCTTCACCTCCGGGGTGGGCGGCGTGCGGGTCAGCTGCCACCTCTACAACACCCTTGCCGACCTGGACGCGCTGCTGGCGGCCACCGCCGACTGGCAGCGCCGCCCCCGCAGCGGCGGCCGACCCGGTGCCCCCACCCCGCCCCGCCGCTCCGCCGCCGCGCAGATCGTGCGCCAACGCGCCCTGATCGACGCCCTCGACGACGACCTGATGGGCCTGATCACCGCCCGCGGCGGAGTCAGCCGCGGCATCCGCCGCTCCCGCCTCGAAGGCGCCATGTCCCGCACCGACCTCGCCCGCGAACGCGAGATCGTCGAACGCTTCCACCACCGCCTCGGCCAGGACGGCACCCGCCTGGCCCTGGAACTCCTGCGGATGTGCAAGGGCGACACGTGACCCTCCGGGGGTGAGGCGGGGGTTCATCATCCCGGCGGACTCGGACTCGGACTCGGACTCGGACTCGGACTCGGACTCGGACGCGGAGACGGCTCCGGCGGTCGGCGCGGGCGTCGAACCCGGCCTGCCCTTCGAACCACCCGACGCCCCTGGGCTCCGCCCGGCCCGACGCCGGCCCTCTCCCTCAGCCCGGCTCCGTTGTGCCGCCGACCAATTGACGAACCCTCCGCCCCCCCCGGACCTCCTGAACCCCGGCCCCCGGACCCCCGGACCCCCGGACCCCCGGACCCCCGGACCTGCCTCTCCCCTCCGCCGCGATGCGCGAACCCCACGCGCCACCTCGCCTCAGCCCTCACGGCCACCCCTGACCGGCCAGAGCCCCGCACCCAGCCCCCCGCCCGCCCTCGCTCCCCTCACCTCACCCCGACCCCCCCGTCGTGAAGGAAGCCCCATGAACGTCCCCTTCAACGCCGCCACCTACCTCGTCGACCGCCAGATATCCCGCGGCCTCGCCGACCGCCCCGCCCTCATAGGCCCCCGAACCACCCTGACGTACGCCGAACTCGCCACCCGCGTCGCCGTCGCCTGCGCCGGCTGGCGGGCCCTCGGGGTCCGGCCCGAGGAACGCGTCCTGATCCACGCGGCCGACGCCCCGGACACCGTCGTCGCCCTGCTCGCGCTGATGCGCATGGGCGCCGTACCCGTCCCGGTGTCCACCATGAGCACCCCCGCCGAACTGACCGCGCTGATCGCGGACTCCCGTTGCCGTCACGTGCTCGCCGGGCCGGAGTTCTGCGACCGGGTGCAGACGGCCGTACGGGACTGCGCGGCCGTTCCCGACCTGGTGGGGGTCGTCGTGCTGGACGACGCGCCCGTGCAGCCTCCGCGTGATCTTCCGCGCATCCGCTGGGAGCACCTGATCGCGGCCGGGGAGGCGGCGGGGCCCGCCGACCGCGCGGCCGATCGCACCACCGAGGACTCCCCGGCCCTGTGGCTCTACACCTCAGGCACGACCGGCACACCGAAGGCGGCGATGCACCGGCACGGGAGCATCCGTTTCGTCGCCGAGCGGTACGGGCAGCAGGTGCTGGGGCTGCGCCCGGACGACCGCTGCTTCTCGGTCGCCAAGCTCTTCTTCGCGTACGGCATCGGCAACTCCTGCTTCTTCCCGCTCGCCGCCGGTGCCGCCGCCGTCCTCGACCCCGCCCCGCCCACGCCCGAGACCATGGCCCGGCGTCTCGCCGAGGACGCGCCGACGGTGTTCTTCGGCGTCCCCACCTCGTACGCGGCGCTCCTGAGGGCCGACGGCATCCCCGGCGACGCCTTTCGCGGCGTACGCGTGGCCGTCTCCGCGGGCGAACCTCTCCCGGCCGAGTTGCAGCACCGTTTCCGCGCCCGTTTCGGCGTCGACCTCGTCAACGCGATGGGGTCCACCGAGGCCCTGCACATCTTCCTCTCCCAGCGGCCCGGCGAGGTCCGCCCCGGCACCCTCGGCACGCCCGTACCCGGCTACGACCTGCGCATCGAGGATGACGGCGTCCTCAAGGTGCGGGCCCCATCCGCTGCCGTCGGGTACTGGTGCCGCAGTGACGCGACCCGCACCGTGTTCGAGGGGGAGTGGCTCAACACCGGCGACCTGTTCACCAGGGACGCCGACGGTCACTACGTCTGTCACGGACGCGCCGGCGACATGATCAAGAGCGGTGGCATCTGGGTCTCCCCGGCCGAGGTCGAGAACCTCCTCCTGCGTCACCCCGCCGTGGCCGCGGCGTGCGTGGTGGCCGCACCCGACCCGGACGGCCTCGACCGGCCGGTGGCGTGTGTGGTGCCGGCGACGGGCGACCTGGACCCGGCTGACCTGGCTGGTTTCTGCCGCGAACGCCTCCCCGCCCACAAACGCCCACGCCGCTTCCTCGCCGTCCCCGCCCTGCCCACCACCGCGACCGGCAAGGTCGACCGGCGCCGGGTACGACGGGACGCGCTCGCCCGGCTGGCCTCCCGTACCGACACGCCTGAGCGGATCACCGAACTCCCCCTCCCCGCTGGAGCCGACTGACATGACCGTCCTCTCCTCGGTCCTCACGCCGCCCGCCCCGGGCCCCGTGGACCTCCTCTTCCACACCGCGGACCGCCACGCCTCCCACCCGGAGGCCACCGCCCGCGTCGGAATCGTCCTCCACCTCACCGGCACCACCCCCGACCTGCCCCGCCTGCGCGAGCGCGTCGCCCGCCGGCTGCACCGCCTGCCCTGCCTCACCCACGTCCTGGACGCCGACGAGGGCCCGCCCCGCTGGACCCCGTCCGCCCCCGACCTCGACGCACACGTCACCGAACAGCAGGTCACGGGGAACCTGGACGACACGGTCCGCGCCCTCCTGCACCGCCCCCTCCCCACCGACGCCCCCGCCTGGCGCCTGACCGTTCTCTCGGGCCACGCACCCCGCGCGTACTGCCTCGCCCTGATCACCACCCACGCCGTGCAGGACGCCGCCAATCTCGTGACCGTCGCTCAGACCCTGCTCGCTTCCGACGACGCCCCGCTCGCCGACCCGACGGTCGCCACGATCCCGCCCCCCGAACCGCGACAGCTCCTGGAGACCTCGGCACACCTCTGGCGCAACACCCACCCGCACGACCTGTGGAACGACCCGGACCGCCCCCTCTCCGGCCGCCGGCACATCCTCTGGGAGGAGGTCCCCACCCGGCTCCTGCGGGAGACGGCCCAGGCGTACGACGCGACGACCAACGACGTCCATCTCGCGGCCCTCGCCCACGCGTTCGGCCGCTGGGCCGCCGAACACCGCCCCGACGCCGACCGGAACCCGCTGCCGGTGATGATCCCCGTGAACCTGCGCGCCCGCGAGGAGACGGCCTTGCCCGGCAACCGCTTCTTCCTCGCCCGCCTCGACCTGCCCGGCGGCCCCATGACCGCCGCCCGCCGCCTGACCCGCACCCTCGCCGCCACCGCCCCGCTGCGGGACCCGGCCCACCGGCCCACCCTGCACCGGATGATCCGCCAGGACCCCGCCGAATACGCCCAGTTGATCGCCCGCACCGCCGCCCCCGGCTCCCTCACCCTCGTCGGCTCGACGTACCGCATCCGCGAACGCCTCACCCACCTCGGCGACCCCGTCGACCGCGCCGCCCCGATCATCTGCTGCCCCGACGGCTTCCCCCTCACCACCGGCCTCTTCCTCTACGGCGACACCTCCACCGCCTCCTTCCAGATCGACCGCGCCCTGCCCGGCGCCGAGACCATCCCCCGCCTCTGGCGCCGCGCCCTCGACGACATGGCGACCTGCGCACCCGGAGGCGACCGGTGACCGGCGCCCTGTTCGAGGACCGCACCGCACTGGTCGTCTCCGCGAGCCGGGGCATCGGATACGCCATCGCCGCCGAACTCGCCCGCCAAGGCGCCTCGGTGGCCCTCACGGCCCGCACCGAGGACCCACTGCGCGAGGCCGCCGTCCGGATCCACGAGGAGACCGGCCGGCGCACCCTCGCGATCACTGCCCACAGCAGGGAGCAGAAGGACCGGCAGGCGGCCGTCGAAGCGGTGATGGACACCTTCGGCCGCCTCGACCTGCTCGTCTACGCCACCGGCATCAACCCCGCCCTCGACCTCCCGGCGGTCGACCTCGACCTCGACTGCGTACGCCGGATGTTCGAGACGAACGTGCTGGGCGCCCTCCACTTCACCCAACTCGCCTGGGACGCCTGGATGAAGGAGAACGGCGGCTCGGTGCTGATGCTCAACACGGTCGCCGCGCACGCCACGTTCCGGATGCCGGCGTACAGCGCGAGCAAGGCTGCCCTGCACCGCCTCACGGAGGACCTCGCCGACCAACTCGCCCCACGCGTACGGGTCAACGCCCTCGCCCCCGCCTTCATCCGCACCTCCTTCATGGAACCCATCACCTCGGTCCCCCCGGAGACAGCGGCGTCCAGCTACCCCCTCGGCCGCCTCGGCGAACCCCAGGACGTCGCCCACGCGGCAGCCTTCCTCCTCTCCCCCCGCGCCTCCTGGATCACCGGCACGACCCTGCGCATAGACGGCGGCAAGTCGGTGGCGACAGCCACCCAGGACCGCCCGCATCCGGCACCGGGGCGGCCGGTGCTGTGACGGCAACCTCGGTCAGAGGCCGATTTCGAGTACGGCCTGACCCGACGCGGTGGTGAGCGGGGTGAGGAGGCAGCTGCCGAGGCCGGGCGGGCTGAGGACGACGATGATTTTGGCGCTCTTCGTGGAGAAGGAGCCGGAGGTGATGGTGCCGGTGCAGGTCTGGACGATTTGGCCCGCCACGACGGTGGTGGTGAGGCTGTAGGTGAACACGCTGGTGGTGGGGGAGCCGAAGTTCCAGTTGACGTTGCGGGTGCCCGTGCGGGTGGAGGAGGGCAGGACGCAGGAGAGGTTCTGGCTGGCGGTCTCGTTCCAGTAGGCCGTCTTGTAGGTGGCGTTCGCGGTGCCGTCGGAGTTGAGGCAGGCGGCCGACAGGGCCTCGTCTTTGACCGTGACGGACTGGGTGGTGAGGGTCAGAGCGGGGGTGAAGTCGGTGGTGTTGCTGCCGGTGCAGACGAGGAGCGCGGGGTCCGCCGCGCGGGCGGCGGGTGCGGTGGCCAGAGCGGCGGCGGCCGTGAGGAGGAGCGCGGCGGCCGGGGCGGCGAGAGTGCGGGGCATCGGCATCACAGCACCTTCAGCGCGGTGAACGGGGCGGTGGCCGAGGAGAGTTGGTTGACTCCGGCGCCCGCGCAGTCGGTCACCTGGGGGGTGGTGATCGCCACGGTCCCGGCGACGGTCGCGTCCTGGAACTGGCCGTTGGTGATCGTGCCGGTGTTGGCGTAGACGAACTGCCCGTTGACCGTCGTCATCGTGCGTTCGAAGCGGTAGGTGCCCTTCGCCGAGACGTTGACGTCGCCGTAGTGCCACTTCAGCTGGATGGTGCCCAGGCTCGCGGCGAGCACCGTCGTGCAGGACGTGGTGATGTCGGTGCTGGTGTAGTCGTAGGACAGGACGGCGTAGTTCTCGTTGCCGGCGGATACGTGTATGCCGCAGGTGTACGTGCCCTGGATGTGGATCGTGTGGCTCTGCACGGTGTTGGTCAGGGAGGGCGTGAAGTTCTGCACCTCCACGCCCGTGCAGGTGTAGGACACGGTGACGTTGTACGAGGCGTGCGCGGGCGCCTGGGCGAAAGCGACCGCCAGCAGGGCGGACGCGGTGACGGCGGCGACGCGCATCGGGCGGTGTCTCGGATGTTTGCGTCCCGGAGTGATGACAGGCGTGGGCGCTCCTTGGGCGGGTGCGGTGAGCATGGCGACCAAGGAGCGCCCAGGCAAGGGAGGACGGATCCGCTCCGGGGGCGCGAAGGGGTGAAGGGAGCGCGTTCGACGGTTCAGCCATCGGGGAAGGGGCCATCGCCTCTGTCAGACCCGGCCCATCAGCAGGTTCCCCCGGCTGTCGGGCGCGGAGTCCAGGTAGAAGGCGCGCGCCGCGTCCATGAGCTCGGTGACGGTCAGGAATCCGTCGCCGTCGGTGTCCAGGGCGGCGAACGCTTCGGTGGCCTCGTCCTCGGCGACGCCGTAGACGCGCATGAGGCGCCGGTACTCGTGGACGTCGAGGTGCCCGTCGCCGTCGGTGTCGGCGAGGGCCGCGACGATCGCCACATGCGGGCCGTACACCCGGTCGAAGGACGCGCGGTCGGTGATGCCGTGCTCCACCGAGGCGACGAACTCCTCCCTGGCGACCCGTCCGTCGCCGTCGGTGTCCATCGGGAGGATGAAGTTCACCCAGAAGTCGCGGTAGGCGGCGAGGAGTTGCCGTGCGGTGGGGGAGTCGGCGGGGTGGGCGAAGGCGAGGGCCAGGCGGCGGGCGTGGGCCTCGAAGTCGTCCCATTCGAGGAAGCCGTTGCCGTCGGCGTCCAACTGGTCGAAGCGCTTGGAGAGTTTGCGGTCGCGGAGGGTGCTGGTCATGGGTTACTCCTTGAGAGTCGCGTGTGTCACTTATAGGGCGATAGGCGGTTTTTCGCATGGTGAGTGGTGGACTGGCCGGTGCGCCGAACAGCAGGTGCCTGGGTGGCCTGGCCGGTGACGGTGGCCGGCTGACGCGTGAGGGCCTGCTGCTGCGCTCCTCCGGCCTGGGCGCCCTGACCGCGCACGACGTGTCCACGCTGCGGACGATGGGCCTGCGCCACGTGATCGACCTGCGCGGCCCGCACGAGATCGCGACGCTCGGCCCGGACCGGCTGCCGCCGGGCCCCGCGCTGGTGAACCTGCCCGTCCACGACCCGGACGTCACCGCCTTCGCCCTGGTCTGCGCCCCGCCGGACGGCACACCTCCGGGCCACTGGAACCGCCTCCTCGCGGACGGCGGCGCCGAGCGCGCCATGATCGACCTGTACCGGGCCTTCGTCGCGCTGCCCTCCCTGCGGACCGCGTTCGCCGACGCCCTGGCCCTCGTCGCCGACCCCGCGGCCCGCCCGCTGCTGTTCCACTGCACGGCCGGCAAGGACCGCACCGGCTGGCTCGCCGCGATCCTGCTCACCGCCCTCGGCGTGCCCCGCGCCGACGTCCTCGCCGACTACCTGCGCACCAACGCCTGCCTGGGCCCGGCCGTCCGCGGCGCCCTGGAGACGCTGTGCGCGCGACAGGGCGTCCACGACCCGGCCCTGATGGCCCCGCTGACCGTCGCCGACCCCCGCTACCTCGCCGCGTCCTTCGCCGAGGCGGACCGGCTGTACGGGTCGTTCGACGCCTATCTGTACGAGGGGCTGGGCGTGGACGAGGCGATGGTGAGGGGGCTGCGGGACACGCTCCTCGATGTCGGTCGGTAGTGCTACAGTCCGCGTTAATGCGCATTACCTAATACGCATTAACAACGCGGGGGAGGCCGCTGTGGAACCCAGGAAACGCCCTGGCCGTACGCCCGCACCGACCGGGCGTACGGGACGCCCACGCCAGGCCGAGGTCGCCCGCCTCGCGGGCGTCTCGCAGGCGACCGTCTCCCTCGTGCTCTCCCCGAACCCCGACGGCAAGGGCCGCATCATCTCCGAGGAGACCCGCCACCGCGTCCTGGAAGCGGCCCGCAGCCTGGGATACGTCCCCGACCCGGCCGCCCGGCGACTGGCCGCCGCCCGCAACAACCTCCTCGGCGTCTTCAGTTTCACCGCCACGTTCCCCACCGACGTGCAGCACTCCTACTATCCGTTCCTCGTCGGCGTGGAGCGCGAGGCGGCGGCGCTCGGCTACGACCTCGTGCTGTTCACGGGGTCGAGCAGCGCGGGCGCGGACGCGCTGGGCCGGGTCCGGCTCGCCGACGGCTGCCTCTTCATGGGCCGGCACACACCCCGCGCGGAGCTGAAGCGGCTGGTCGAGGACGGCTTCCCGGTGGTGCACCTGGGCCGCCGCGAGGAGCTGGAGGGCATGGCGTCGGTGGGCGCGGACTACGTCGAGGCGACCCGTGAAGTCGTGGCCCATCTCGCCGGGCTGGGGCACCAGCGCATCGTCCTGGTCCGCGAGGACGACGACGCGCTCGCCTCGGCGGACCGCCAGCAGGGTTTCCTGGAGGGCGTGCAGGCGGCAGGTCTGCCCGCGTCTGTCTACCGCACCGCCGACCCGCACCGGGACCTCACCCCCGAGCGGCTGCGCGCCTGGTCTGACGAGGGGGTGACGGCCTTCGTCGCGGAGGAGACCGACACCAGCGCGGCCTGGCGGGGCCTGCTGTCCGCCGTACGCGGAGCGGGTCTCGACTGCCCCGGGGACGTATCGCTCGCGCTGCTCGGGAGCCCGCCCTCCGATCTGGCGGACGAGCCGATGCCGACCGGGTTCGACATACCCCGGGCGCGGTTGGGGGCGGCGGCCGTACGGCTGCTGGCGGGACTCGTAGAGAACGAAGGCGACAGCGGGGCGACACGAGCCCGTGAGCCGCTGGTCGCCTGCGTGTTCCGGCCGGGGCCGACGACCGGACCGCCGCCGTCCTCCCGCCGCTGAGCGCACCTGCCCTTCTGGGCGTTCCGCTCGCCTTCCCACCCTGACCGCCCCCCGTGAAGCACCAGCTAGGAGCAGCGTGATACCCGAAGCGGACATCCTCGTCGTGGGCGGCGGCCTCGGTGGCGTGGCCGCGGCGCTCGCCGCCTGCCGGGCGGGGCGCAGCGTCGTGCTGACGGAGGAGACGGACTGGATCGGCGGCCAGCTCACCAGCCAGGCCGTACCGCCGGACGAGCACCCGTGGGTGGAGAGCTTCGGTACGACCGCCTCGTACCGGCGGCTGCGCGAGGAGATCCGGCGCTACTACCGGCACTGGTACCCGCTGCGCGCCGAGGCGCGGGCGCTGCCCGACCTCAACCCGGGCGCGGGCCGCGTCAGCAAGCTCTGCCACGAGCCGAGGGTCGCCCTCGCGGTCCTGGAGGGCATGCTCGCGCCGCACCGGGCGGCGGGCCGGCTGACGGTCCTGACCGAACACCGGCCGGTGGCCGCCGAGTCCGACCGCGACGTCGTCCGGTCGGTGACCCTGCGGGACGTACGCGACGGGACCCGGCGCACCCTCACCGCGCGGTACGTCCTGGACGCCACCGAGACCGGTGAACTCCTGCACCTCGCGGGCGTCGAGCACGCGAGCGGAGCCGAGGCGCGCGCCGAGTTCGACGAACCGCACGCCCCGGACGAGGCCCAGCCCGACAACCAGCAGGGCATCACGGTCTGCTTAGCCCTCTCCCACCACGAGGGCGAGAACCACACCATCGACCGCCCGGACGACTACGCCTTCTGGCGCGAGTACCGCCCCCCGTTCTGGCCCGGCCCGCTCCTCGGCTTCGAGGCACCCGACCCGCGCACGCTGGAGCCGGTGGCGCGGACCTTCGTACCGAACCCCGACCTCGACCCGCTCGCCGTCCGCGCCGACCAGAGCGCCGACGCCGGTGACAAGGAGCTGTGGGGCTTCCGCCGTATCCTCGCCCGCCGGATGCACGCGCCGGGCGCCTTCGACTCCGACATCACGCTCGTCAACTGGCCGCTGAACGACTACTGGCTGAAGCCGTACGTCGGCCAGGAGGCCGAAGCCCTGCACGGGGCACGGCAGTTGTCGCTGTCGCTGCTGTACTGGCTCCAGACCGAGGCGCCCCGCGAGGACGGCGGCACCGGCTTCCCGGGCCTGAGGATCCGCCCGGACGTGACCGGTACACCGGACGGGCTCGCCAAGGCGCCGTACGTCCGCGAGTCGCGCCGGATCAAGGCCGTCACCACGGTCGCCGAGGACGACGTGGCGATCGACATCGTCGGCCCGTACGGCGGCACCCGGTACGAGGACTCCGTAGGAGTGGGCGGCTACCGCATCGACCTGCACCCCTCGACCGGCGGTGACACCTACGTCGACATCGGGTCGGTGCCGTTCGAGATCCCGCTCGGCGCGCTCGTACCGCGCCGGGTGCGCAACCTGCTGCCGGCCGGCAAGAACATCGGCACCACCCACATCACCAACGGCTGCTACCGCCTGCACCCGGTGGAGTGGAACGTCGGCGAGGTCGCCGGGGCGCTGGCCGCGCACTGCCTGGCCGAGGGCGTCGAACCGCGGCAGGTGCAGGCGGACGGGAAGCGGTTCGAGGAGTTCGCGCGCCTGCTCGACCGCGCCGGGGTGCAGCGCCATTGGCCGGACGTACGCGGCTACTGAACTCTCCGTACCCGCACGGCACAAGGAGGTGTCCCGGCATGAAATCTGACATGAGCACATCCCGCATTCGCGTCGGCGTCGACGTGGGCGGAACCTTCACCGACGCCGTGGCCGTGGACGCCGCGACCCTCGAACTCCTGGGACAGGCCAAGGTCCCCACCAGCCACCGTCACCCGGACGGCGTCGCCCACGGCATCGTCGAGGCGCTGGATCGCCTGCTGGAGCAGACCGGTCGTGCGGCGGCCGACATCGCTTTTCTCGCCCACGGCACCACCCAGGCCACCAACGCCCTCCTGGAGGGCGACGTGGCGACCGTCGGCCTGATCGGCATCGGCGCCGGCCCCTCGGCGGTGTTCACCCGCCGCCTCGCCTCCTTCGCCAAGCTCGAACTCGCCCCCGGCAGACGGCTACCGCTGCACTACGCGCACGTCACCGACCCCGCCGACACGGCAGCCGTCCACCGCGCCGTCGAGCACCTCAAGGACGCCGGCGCCCAGGTCCTCGTCGCCAGCCAGCCGTTCAGCGTCGACCGGCCCGAGGGCGAGCGGGCCGTCCTGGACGCGGCGCGGCCGTACGGGCTGCCGATGACCGCCGCCCACGAGATCACCTCCCTGTACGGACTGCGCAAACGCACCCGCACCGCCGTCGTCAACGCGGCGATCCTGCCCCGCATGCTGGCCACCGCCGACCTCGTCGACGCCGCCGTCACCAAGGCCGGTGTGACCGCGCCCCTGATGGTGATGCGCTGCGACGGAGGGGTGATGTCCCTCGACGAGATGCGCCGCCGCCCCCTCCTGACGGTCCTGTCGGGCCCGGCCGCCGGAGTCGCGGGCGCGCTGATGCGGGAGCGGGTCGGCGAGGGCGTGTTCCTGGAGACCGGCGGCACCTCGACCGACATCAGCGTCGTCCGGCGCGGCAAGGTCGCCGTCCGCCACGCCACCGTCCTCGGCCGCACCTCCTACCTCAACGCCCTCGACGTCCGCACCGTCGGCGTCGGCGGCGGGTCCCTGGTGCGGATCGGCGCGGGCCGCGTGACCGGGGTCGGGCCGCGCAGCGCGCACATCGCGGGGCTGCCGTACGCCTGCTTCGCCGACCCCGGCGAGCTGCGCGACGCCGTGGTGACCACGGTCCGGCCGGTGGACGGCGACTCTGACGACCACGTCGTCCTCGACGCGGCGGGCCGGCGGTTCGCCGTCACCCTGACCTGCGCCGCCAACGCCCTCGGCCGGGTCCCCGAGGGGGACTTCGCGCGCAGCGACCCCGAGAGCGCGCGGGCCGCTATCGCGCCGCTGGCCGCCCTGCTCGGCACCGACGTCGCGACGGCGGCCACGCAGATCCTCGACGCGGGTGTGGCCCAGGTGAAGGCCGTGGTGGACGCCCTGGTCCGCGACTACCGGCTCGACAAGGACACGGCCGTCGTCGTCGGCGGGGGCGGCGGCGCCGCGTCCGTGACCCCGCACCTCGCCCTCACCACCGGCATGGAGGGGCGGATCGCCCGGCACAACGAGGTCATCAGCCCCATCGGCGTCGCCCTCGCCCTCGTCCGCGAACAGGTCGAGCGCATCGTCCCCGGCGCCACGCAGGAACAGATCCTCGCCGTCCGCGCCGAGGCCGAGCGCGCGGTCGTCGCCCAAGGCGCCGCCCCCGACGGCGTCGAGGTCGAGGTCACCGTCGACCCCCAGACCTCCACCGTTCGCGCGACCGCCACCGGCGCCACCGAACTACGCACCCACAACCGCGCCCACCACGCCGACGCCACCGAACGCCTCCACGCGGCAGCCGCCAGCCTCAAGACCGACCCGGCAGCGGTCCACATCCTCGCGGCCACCCCCGCCCACACCGTCTACGGCACCGAGACACCCCGCCGCCTGCGACCCGCCCGCCGCCCCGTCCGGATCGTCGACATGGACGGCGTCGTACGCCACCACGCCCCCGACGCCCGCGTGGAGACCACCACCGTGTCCGCCGCCCCCGAGACGCTCGCCCGGCTGGTGGGGGAGTCCACCTCCTACGGCGACGGCGGGGTCCGCGCTCCTGCGCTGCGGCTGCTGGTCGGCTCCCGGATCGCCGACCTGTCCGGCGTCCTCGACCCCGGCCCGCTGCTGGCCCTGGCCCGCAGCGAACTGCGCACCCGCGCGGGCGACGAACCGGTGGTCGCCGTCCTGGAGGTGCGGTCATGACGAACCCGGATCTCGCCACCGTCGACGACCTCGGATGGGCCGTCCGGCTGCTGGCCGCCACCCCCACCCACGAGGGACGCGACCACGCGCTCCTGCGTGAATGGGCCTCCAGGGCCGACGAGTTCGGGGCCCGGCTCGCCCTGACCCCGGTCCCGTCCACCGCCCGCGTGATCGAACGGCACGACGGCCGGGAGCGGCTGCTGCTCGCCCGCTACACCTCACGGCCCCCCACGGTCGAGCTGTACACGGACACCCTCGCCCTTGCCGAGGACGTGATCGACGCCCACGGCTGGCGGACCTGGTACCCGCCGGGTTCGGTGCGCGCGGCGGCGCTCGCCCACGAGGCCGTGCATGCCCACCTCCACCACGACGGCTCGGCGAAGGCCGCGCTCAAGCGGGCGCTCGGCCATACCGCGCTGCGCCTCGGACGTCTGCGGGTGCCCGGCCATGTCGCCGGCGCCGAAGAGGTCGCCGCCCACGCGTACGCGCGCACCGTCTGCGGGCTCGGCCGCAGCCCGCTGCTCCTGACCGCCGCACTGCGCGACGCGCTCGCCCGGCCCGAGGCGCCCGCACAGAGAAGCGCCCGGCCCGGGGTGCCCGCCGCGAGAAGAGAGACCTGACATGGGCGTCGTCATCCTCCTCACCATGGCCGTCGGCGTCGGCCTGATGCTCACTCGCAGACTCCCCACCGCCTTCGCGCTGGTCCTGCTCGCCGTGGTGATCGCCTTCCTCGCCGGGGCACCGCTGACCGGCAAGAACAGCGTGCTGGACACCGTCCTCCAGGAGGGCGCCCCGACGCTGGCCGCCACCATGATCGCGATCATCCTCGGGTCCTGGCTCGGGAAGCTCCTCGACGAGACCGGCATCGCGGGCACCCTCGTCCGCAAGATCGTCGAGTTCGGCGGCGACCGCCCGACCGTGGTCGCCCTCGGCGTCCTCGGCGTCTCCGCCCTGGTCGGGACGGTGACCGGCTCGGCGCCCGCCGCGATGCTCGCCGGGATCATCGGCATCCCCGCGATGATCGCCGTCGGCGTGCCCAAGGTGACCGCCGCCGGCACGGTCCTGATGGGCATCGCCGTCGGCATCCCCTTCGAGCTGCCGGTGTGGCAGTTCTTCTCCACCGCGCTGGAGCTGCCGGTCTCGACCGTGCGCGACTTCATGGTGAAGCTGTTCCCGTTCGCCCTGGTCGCCGCGCTCGCGTACGTCCTCGTCGAGACGCGGCGGCGCGGCACGGAACACGCCTGGTCGCTCACGGCCATGGACCGGACACGCCGTACGGAACTGGGCGACGCCCCCTGGTACGCGCTCCTCGCCCCCGCCGTCCCCCTCGTCCTCGCCCTCGGGTTCGAAGTCGCCATCATCCCCTCCCTGTTGGCGGGCGTCCTGTACGCCCTGGTCACCACGACCCGGCCCGGCGAGTGGAACAAGCGGCTGCTGCGCACCCTGTACGGCGGCTTCGAGGTGGCCGCCCCGCCGATCGCCCTGTTCGTCGCCATCGGCATCCTCCTCACCGCGGTGAAGCTCCCCGGCGCCGTCGACGCGCTTGAACCACTCGTCAAGGCCGTCAGCCCGCAGAACTCCGTGCTGTTCGTCCTCGTCTTCACCCTCCTCGTCCCCCTGTGCCTCTACCGCGGCCCCCTCAACGTCTTCGGCCTCGGCGCGGGCATCGCGGGTGTCCTCATCGCCACCGGCATCTACCCCGCGGCCGTCGTCCTCGGCCTGACCACCTCGTACAACCAGGTCCTCGGCGTCGCCGACCCCACCAGCACCCAGACCGTGTGGAGCGCCCAGTACGCGGGCGTCACCCCGCAGCAGGTCATGGCGCGCACCCTCCCGTACGTCTGGGCGGTCGCCCTCGGCGGGCTGTGCGTCACCGCCGCCACCCACTTCTGAGCCTCGGAGCCCACCTTGAACGAGCCCCACCTCGACCGGCGCCTCTTCCTGCGGGCCGGCGCCGCCACCACCGCCGCGCTGACCGTCGGGACGACCCTGGGCGCCCAGCCAGCCGTCGCCGCGCCCGGCGGATTCCCCGACTACAAGTACGTCCGCACCCTGCTGACGGCGTCCCAGCTCAAGTACAACCCCACCGGCGAGATCATCTTCCCCTGCGTCCGGGGCGTCTACGACAAGCTGTCCTCCCGCCTCGGCCGCTACTACCTCTACTACGCGCCGCACGACGCGCCCGGTGGGATCTGCCTGGCCTACGGCGACTCCCTGGAGGGGCCGTTCACGGAGTACCCGGCGAACCCGATCGTCTCCAACAAGTGGGCGCCCCACTACTCCGTCACCCACGTCTCCTCGCCCCACGTCCTGTGGAACCAGGACGCCAAGGAGTTCTGGCTCTACTTCCACGGCGAGAACACCACGACCCGCCTCGCCCGCTCCACCGACGGCATCCACTTCACCTACGACAAGGTCGTGCTGTCGGCGTCCATGCTCCCCTCGGGCACCACCGAGACGTCGTACGCCCGGGTCTTCCGCCACGACCTGCCCGCGCGCGGCGCCCGCTACGTCATGGTCTTCATGCTGAACAACACCACCAACCACCGTGACATCCACTGGGGTTGGTCCGCCGACGGCCGCACCTGGACCTACGACCAGAAGCCGCTGATCCGGCACAGCGACGTCGGCGCCGTCAACGTCGGCGGCCCGCACCTGCTCCAGCGGGACGGCAGCACGTACGTCGTCTACAACAAGGACAAGTCCAGCGGCGGCGACATCATGATCACCGAGGTCGGCAACGACTTCAGCAAGCGCAACCACCTCGGTGTCTTCTACAACTCCCGCAGCTCGGCCCCGGAGAACGGAAGGGCCGCCGCGCCCGCCTTCGGCACCGACGGCGGCGTCCCCTACATGATCTTCGAGGCGGGCGAGCGGCTCGCGGGCGCGATAGCCGTGGCCCGGGGCTGAGCCCCCTCGACGCACGACCGGGGGCCGGCATCCATGCGTCCGGCTCCCTCAGCACCACCACCTCGGAAGGAACCACCCCATGCTCAACCGCCACCTGCGCCAGGCCGTCGTCGCGACCGCCGCGATCACCGCCGGGATGCTGATGACGGCGTGCCAGAGCGGCACCGACGACTCCTCCTCCGGCGCGAAGGAATCGGCCGCCGCGGTGTCCAACGCCAAGGACGCGAAGAACGGCGTCAGCGGCTCGTTCACCAACGGCAAGGTCACCTACCTCGCACCGGGCAAGTACACCGTCGCCGTGCCGGGCAAGGCCGACCAGGCGTTCACGGTCGCCGACGACACGAAGGTGTACGGCACCGGGACGATCTGCGGCGAGGCCGGGTCCAAGGTCGACGCGCCCTGCACGCTGGAGGAGTTGGAGGCGGCTGCGAAGAAGGGGGCCGTCGACGCGGATGTGGAGATGAAGGACGGGGTCGCGACGCTGGTGACCGAGCGGCGGGGGGCCTCGGGCTCGGGGTCGTCCGGGTCCGGGTCGTCGTCGTCCGGGACGTCGGGTTCCGGTTCCGGCTCTGGCCAGGGCTCCGGGTCCGGTTCCGGTTCGGGTTCCGACTCCCGCGACACCGTCGTCGAGGACATCAACAAGGGCAAGGGCGTCAGCGGGACCTGGTTCGGCAACGTCTCCTACCTCGCGCCGGGCAAGTACACCGTCTCCGACATGAAGGGCACCGAGCAGCAGTTCCTCGTCGCCGAGGACACGAAGATCATCGGCTACGACGACATCTGCGACGCCGTGAACACCGGGCCGGGCGGCGAGGGCGGCGTCGAATGCACCGAGGCCCAGTTGGAAGCCGCCGCGAAGAAGGGCTTCACGGCCGAGGTCGTCATCAGCAACGGCATCGCGACGAGCATCCGCGACGACAACTAACCGCCGTTCCGGTGGACGGGCCTCGTGCCCTGACACCGTGACGACGGTCCTCGCCACTCAGTTGTGAGCGGCGAGGACCGTCGTTGGTATCCGCACTCCGTCACATGAGCTCGTTCCCGGCATGCGCGAACCACCCCCGGGGGCGCGGGGGTGAACCGAACGTCGACGGCGCTTTGTACTCCTGGAGGAGGTCCATCAGCCGTTCAGTGGGCTTGCCCGGTGGCCGTCGGAGGTGAGCGCGATGTACTTGTCCTTCCGGCAGCCCGCCGGCCCCGGCGGTACTCCTGCTCCGGACGCGATCCGGTCACGCTCCTCGCGTGGGGATAGCGCCACCACGGCCAGGGTCAGGCTTCGGCGCCGGCGAAGCCTCGGCGGGCCTGTGCCTGTCGCACGGACCGGTGACGGCGCGAGCGCATTTCGCAGACGATCTGGTGCGCCGTGCGCCCGATGTGTGCGCTCTTGTAGGCATGGAAGATCCGGCCGAGGATCGTTGCTCGACGGGCTGCTCTCTTTTCTCTCGGCCTGCTGTCCAGGGCACCTTTCTTTCGAGAAGGGTGCCGTCGGCCGCCGCCGATGACAACGAAGCACTCACAGAACAGGATTCGCATGACTCGACGGACGGTCAGCCGCGCCTGGCGGCTGGTGCTCAGTGCGACGGCCGGCCTGTGCGCCTTCACGGCCACGGCCTCGACGGCCACCGCGTCGTCGCCGGAGCGGGATGCCGGACGAGCGGCAGCTTCCGGTTATCTGAACCTGCACCAGTGCTCGTACTACGCGAGCTCGCTCGACGACCATTTCAGCACGTTCGTGACCCCGAGCGGCGACGGCCGGTACTCCACCGGCACGAAACGCTCCACCACCGCCGACACCACGGCGGTCTGCGGCCCGGGCAACGGCAATCACGTACCCGTCCCGATCCTGCACGGCGTCAAAGCGCTGCCCCTCGCCTCGGGGCGCTACCTCAACCTCCAGCAGTGCGACTACTACCGCAGCGCGAGTACCGACCGTTTCACCACGCTGGTGACGCCGAGTGGCGACGGCCGGTACTCCACCGGCACGGCGGTCTCCGACACGCCCGTGACCAGTCCGGCCTGCGGCCCGGGCAACGGCAGCCACGTGCCCAACCCGGGGCTCTCGGGCGCCGTCGCCCTGGACCTCACCGCCGGCCGCTACCTCAACCTGCACCAGTGCGTGTACTACTCGGAGAGGCTCGCCAGCCACCTCACGAGCGTGGTGACGGCCCCCGACACCCGCTACCGGACCGGCACGAAGGTCTCCGACACCGCCGACTCCAGCCCGTCCTGCGGCCCCGGCAACGGGGACTACGTCCTCATCCCGCTCCTGTCGGCCGTCAAGAGCATCTCCCTGAGCTGACCTGACCGGCACGGCCCTCGTCCGCCCTCGTACTGTCCCGTTGAGCACCGGCTCGGCGGGGCAGCGTGTCCTGCGGAGCAGCCGAAGTCCGGTCTGAGGCGTTGCCCAGGGACAGCGTCCGGCTTCTCGGACGGAGCCCGTGCGCCGACTGCCGCGGCGGCCCGTTCCCGGTGCCCGGGCGGTCGGGCCGGACCGGCCGATGTGTCACCACGGCCTGGAGGCCGACGGCAGTGTGCGCATCTTCCTGGCTGAAGAGGCCGGCAGGGACGCCGGGTTCACCGAACGGTTCGTGATGTTCTTCCTCGTGTCCTTTTGGCGGGGCGGGAAGCTCCCCCGCACCTGGATGAAGACGGTCGCCCAACTTCCCATGACCGTGGGCGACTCCACCTACGACCCGCTGTTCCCCTACGGCTTCGGCCTCACCTACGCCGGCACGTCCCGCTGATCCCGCGCTGGCGCCCCGGCCGGTTCTTCAGGAAGCCGCCCCCAGCACCAGCATCTGAATGGCCAGCACAGCCGCCCCCCGGGCCCAGTCGTGGAAGTCGGACACCTTCGTCTCCAGGTCGACCGGCGCGGCCAGGGGGTGCCGGTTGGCGCGGATCGTCTCCCGGACCGTCTCCCCGGCCGCGTCCATGATGCCGACGCCCTCCCCGGCGAGCAGGATCTTCTGGGGGAGGGCGAAGTTGGCGATCTGGGCGACGAGGGTGCCGAGGGCGCGGGCGGCCTCGGTGATGACGCGGGCGGCCATGGGGTGGCCTTGGGCGGCGAGGGCGAGGATCTCCTCGTAGGTGAGGTCGTCGCCGGTGGCGGCTCGGAGCTGGTAGCGGATGCTGGGGATGGTGAGGAGGGAGACGGCGCTGCCGCGTTCGCCGTCGGGGGTGAGGGGGCCGTCGGAGGCGACGATCCAGTGGCGGCCGACGCCGCGGTCCTCCTCCGTGGAGGGCACTCGCCGGCCGCCGAGGACGAGGCCGTAGCCGATCCCGGCGCCGATGGTCAGCACGGCGAAGCGGTCGAGGCCCCGGCCCGCGCCGAACCAGGTCTCCGCCTCGACCAGCCCCGCGACGTCGTTCTCGACGACCACCGGCAGCCCGGTGCGCGTCTCGACGAGCGCGGCGAGCGGTACGTCGCGCCACCCGAGGAACGAGGACTCCTTCACCAGGGCCCGGTCGTGGACGAGACCGCCCACGCCGATGCCGATCCCGGCGAGGGACGGGTGGCGCAGGGCGAGTTCGGCGGTCATCTCGGCCAGCAGGTCGGCGACGTCGTCCGGGTCGTGGCCGGTGAGGGGGAGGTCGAGGCGGTCGACGACCTCGCTCCTGAGGGTGGTGACGACGCCGTACACCATGTCGGCGGTGATCTTGAAGCCGAGGAAGGAGCGGGACTCGGCGACGATGTCCAGCGGCTGGGAGGGACGCCCCTGGCGCAGTCCGGCCGGGGCGCCCGCCTCGGGGACCTCGACCAGCAGGCCCGATTCGATGAGCGGCTTGGTCAGCCGGGTGAGGCTGCCCTGGGAGAGGCCGAGGCGGCGGGCGAGTTCGGTGCGCGAGAGCGGGCCGTGGCCGAGCACCTCGATCGCCACCGAGCGTTCTCCGGGGCTCAGCGGCAGCCAGCTGGCGGTTGTGGTCATGGACGCGGACCCTCACATGATTTCTTCTGCTGTGAAAGCAACTGGGGCCAGCTTAGGTCGAGAACGGCTCACCGGGGAAGGTTTGTGCACGCCTCTTGACGTCACATACTT
Organism: Streptomyces sp. 4F14; assembly: GCF_048159485.1. Classification (NCBI taxonomy): domain Bacteria; kingdom Bacillati; phylum Actinomycetota; class Actinomycetes; order Kitasatosporales; family Streptomycetaceae; genus Streptomyces; species Streptomyces sp. 4F14. The sequence goes on along the minus strand of NZ_JBLRVY010000004.1, from coordinate 299,826 downwards.
CCGGCTCAAAAGTATGTGGCGGCAGGGTGAGCCACCGCAGACCTAGGGAGTCGCCCTATGACCAGTCCCCCAGCACGAGGCGACGGCCGCCTCGCCGCCGTGTTCCTCGCCCCCGCCCTGCTGGGCTTCACCGTGTTCCTCCTCTGGCCCACCCTGCGGGGCGTCTACCTCAGCTTCACCCGCTACAACCTGCTCACCCCGGCCGAGTTCACCGGCCTCGACAACTACGTCCGCATGGCGCGCGACCCGATCTTCTGGAACTCACTGAAGGTCACGGTCGCCTACGTGTTCATGAACATCGGCGTGCAGACCGTCACCGCCCTCGCGATAGCCGTCCTCCTCCAGCGCCTGACCCGCTCCGCCACCCTGCGCGGGATCGTGCTCGCGCCGTACCTGATGTCGAACGTCGTCGCCGGCGTCGTCTGGCTGTGGATCCTCGACACCCAGATCGGCATCGGCAACGAGATCGTCACCGCGCTCGGCCTCGACCGCATCCCCTTCCTCGCCGACGAGACCTGGGCCCTGCCGACGATCGCCCTGATCAACGTGTGGCGGCACGTCGGCTACACCGCGCTGCTGCTCTTCGCCGGGCTCCAGGCCATCCCGGACACCCTGTACGAAGCCGCCCGGGTGGACGGCGCGGGGGAGTGGCGGATGTTCTGGCGGATCACGATGCCGCTGCTGCGCCCGGTCCTCGCGGTCGTCCTGATCATGACGGTCATCGGGTCGTTCCAGGTCTTCGACACCGTCGCCGTGACGACCGGCGGCGGCCCGGCGAACGCGACCGACGTGCTCCAGCTCTACATCTACCAATCCGCCTTCGGCCGCTTCCAGATCGGCTACGCGTCCGCGATGTCGGTCGCCCTGCTGGTCGTCCTGAGCGCGATCACCGTCCTGCAGTACCGGCTCACCCGGGCCGGCCGCACCGACCTCGGCTGACGGAAGGAGCCCGACATGACCGGCATACGTCCGCCCGCGCGCAGGTTCTCCCCCGGCCGGGCCCTGGCCTGGACCGCGCTGGGACTGATCGTCCTGATCACCCTGCTGCCGTTCTACTGGATCCTGCGCACCGCGCTGTCCACCAACGCCGGACTCACCGCCCACCCCACCGACCCGCTGCCCGTCGGCCTCACCGGCTCCGGCTTCGCCCGCGCACTGGGCCTCCAGTCGGCGAAAGAGGCCATCGCACAGGGCGGTTCGGGCGGCGGGCTCAAGTTCTGGCGCTACCTCCTCAACTCCGTGACCGTCTCGACCCTGGTCACCGGCTGCCAGATCTTCTTCTCCTCGATGGCCGCCTACGCCTTCGCCCGGCTGCGCTGGCGCGGCCGGGACGCGGTGTTCGGCCTGTTCCTCGCGGGCCTCATGGTCCCGGCCCTGTTCACGCTGCTGCCCAACTTCGTCCTCATCAAGGACCTCGGCCTGATCGACACCCTGCCCGGGATCGCCCTGCCGACGATGTTCATGACGCCGTTCGCGGTGTTCTTCCTGCGCCAGTTCTTCATGAACATCCCCACCGAGGTCGAGGAGGCCGCCCTCCTCGACGGCGCGGGCAAGGTGCGGATCTTCTTCCGGGTGCTCCTGCCGATGGCGTCCGGGCCGGTCCTCACCCTGGCCGTCCTGACGTACATCACCGCCTGGAACGACTACTTCTGGCCCCTGATGGTCTCCTACAGCGACAGCTCACGGGTCCTGACCGTGGCGCTCGCCGTCTTCCGGTCCCAGAGCCCGCAGTCCGGCACCGACTGGTCGGGCCTGATGGCCGCCACCCTCATCACGGCCCTGCCGATGCTGCTGCTGTTCGCGTTCAGCGCCCGCCGCATCGTCGGCTCCATCGGCTTCACCGGAATCAAGTAGAGGGGACACGGACATGCGGAGACGCGGAGCGAGGGCGCTGACCGGAGCGCTGGCGCTGTCCCTGACGGCGGCCTGCGGAGCGGGCGCGGGGGCGTCGTCGGACACGGTGACGTACTGGCTGTGGGACGCCAACCAGCTGCCCGCCTACCAGGCGTGCGCGCGGGCCTTCGAGCGGGAGAACCCCGAACTGCACGTGAAGATCACCCAGTTGGGCTGGGAGGACTACTGGACCAAGCTGACTGCGAGCTTCATCGCCGGCACCCAGCCCGACGTGTTCACCGACCACGTCCAGAAGTTCGGCCAGTTCGCCGACCTCAAGGTGCTCCAGCCCATCGACGGCCTCGACCCCGCCGCCTACCAGCCGGGCCTCGCCGACAACTGGACCGGCCAGGACGGCCGCCGCTACGGCGCCCCGAAGGACTGGGACACCGTCGCCCTCTTCTACAACACCCGCTACACGAAGGCGGCCGGCCTCACCGCCGCACAGCTCAACGACCTCTCCTGGAACCCCCGGGACGGCGGCACCTTCGAGAAGGCCATCGCCCGCCTCACCGTCGACGAGAAGGGCCGCCGGGGCGACGAACCCGGCTTCGACCGACACCATGTCAAGGTGTACGGCCTCGCCAGCGGCGGCGCCGGAGACGCCGACGGCCAGACCCAGTGGAGCACCTTCGCCGCCTCCGCCGGCTGGACCTACACCGACGAGAAACGCTGGGGCACCGAGTACCAGTACGACAGCGAGACGTTCCAGTCCGTCGTCCGCTGGTACTTCGGGCTCGCCGAGAAGGGTTACCTCGCCCCCTTCAGCACCTACTCCGTCTCCAACCCGGCGAACGTCCAGGTCTCCTCCGGCAAGGCCGCCGCCGCGTTCGACGGCGCCTGGATGATCTCGACGTACGCCGCCGCGAAGAACCTGGACGCCGCCACCGCCGTCCCGCCCGCGGGCCCCACCGGGAAACGCGCCACCATGATGAACGGCCTCGCCGACTCGGTCACCCGCAAGGCCCGCAACCTGCCCGGCGCCCTGAAATGGGTGAAGTACCTGTCCTCCGACGCCTGCCAGAAGGCGGTGGGGGAGTACGGCATCGTCTTCCCGGCCACCCCCGAGGGCACCCGGGCGGCCGTCGCGGCCTACCGGAAGAAGGGCATCGACGTCAGCGCCTTCACCCGGCCGGTCACCGACACGAAGGACTTCACGACCTTCTCCTTCCCGATCACGAACTACGCGGCCGACGTGTACGCGCTCATGCGCCCGGCCATGCAGGACATCTACGCCAACGGGAAACCGGTCAGCGGACTGGACGAGACCAACCGCCAGATCAACCTGATCCTCTCCCAGTGACCCCCCGACCCATGAAGGGCACGCACCCCATGACGTTCTCGCTCGGCATCGTCGGCGCAGGCCAGTTCTCCGGCCAGTTCGCCACCCTCTTCCAGGCCCACCCCGGCGTCGGCGACGTCTACGTCACCGACCTGCTGCCCGAAAGGGCCGAGCAACTCGCCGCCGCACAAGGGCTTTCGGGCACCTTCCCCACGTACGACGCCATGCTGGAGTCGAAGGCCGTCGACGCCGTCGCCATCTTCACCCAGCGCTGGACCCACGGCCCGCTCGTCGTCCAGGCGCTCGGCGCCGGGAAGCACGTCTACTCCGCCGTGCCCATGGCCGTCAGCACCGAGGAGATCGCGGCGATCATCGACGCCGTCCGGGCGACCGGGCTGACGTACATGATGGGGGAGACCAGCCAGTACAACCCGGCGACCGTGCACGCCCGCGACCAGATCGCCAAGGGCGCCTTCGGACGGCTCTTCTACGCCGAGGGCGACTACGTCCACGACATGGACCTCGGGTTCTACGAGGCGTACCGGTACAGCGGCGGCGCCAACTGGAAGGCCACCGCCAGCTATCCGCCCCTCCTGTACCCGACCCACGCCGTCGGCGGGGTGCTCGGCGCCTGGCAGACCCACGCGGTCAGCGTGTCCGCGCTCGGCGTCGTGGACGAGCGGGGCGACGGGGTGTTCGACAAGGCGGTCAGCCAGTTCGGCAACGACGTCTCCAACGCGACCGCGCTGTTCGAGGTCGCGGGCGGCGGGTCGTTCCGTACGAACGAGTTCCGGCGCGTCGGCTATCCCTCCCACATCCGGGAGTCACGGTTCCGGTTCTTCGGCACCGAGGCCAGCATGGAACAGCTCGCGACGGTCGCCCTGTGGCAGGACAAGCAGGGGGTCACGGACATCAGCGAACTCCTCGAACCCAAGCCCACGCTGTCCCCCGACGACCCCTCGCTCCAGCACATCGCCCCCGACCTGCGCGCCGCCTTCACCTCCGGCTCCGCCCCCGTCCACGACCGCACCCGCCTGCCCCGCGCCTTCGACCACCTCCACAACGGCCACGAAGGCAGCCACCACTTCCTCGTCGACGACTTCGTCACCGCCGTCACCACCCGCACCCTCCCCCCGGTCAACGCCTGGCAGGCCGCCCGCTACACCCTCCCCGGCGTCATCGCCCACGACTCCGCCCGCCAGGGCGGAGCACGCCTCCAGATCCCGGACTTCGGGGACGCGCCGCAGGGGTGACGGGCGCGTACGGAGTGATGTGACTTGTATGAAGGCGCCGAAGTGCACCGGAACGGGGCGCTCACTCTGTTCCGGAGGGGCGGGCGTCAGGGCGACTCTGTGATCGATGGCCGCGAGGGCCACGACCCGGAGGTGCGCCGTGTACCTGTTCGACAACACCTGCGCCCAGGTCGCCGGACGTTCCACCGCCCTGGAGACGTCCTACGACCCCATATCGCGCCGCCAGCTGGAGCTGACCGGGCTCGCCGAGGGCTGGCGTTGCCTGGAGGTCGGCGGGGCGGCGGTTCGCTGGGCGCCTGGCTCGGGGAACGGGTCGGCCCAGACGGCCAGGTGACGGTCACCGACCTCGAACCCCGCTGGTCCGACGGCCACGCATGGCCCGACCATGTACGCCCGCAGCGCCACGACATCGTCCGCGACCCGCTTCCGCCGGACGCCTACGACCTCGTCCACGCCCGTCTGGTCCTCCTGCACCTGCCCGAACGCCACCAGGTGCTGCGCCGCCTCGTGGCCGCCCTCAAGCCCGGCGGCCGGCTGGTGCTGGAGGAGTTCGACTGCGGCTGGACCCCCGTCCTGCACGCCCCGGACGCCGCCGCGGCCACCCTCTTCGAGAAGGTCCACACCGCGGTGATGGACCTCCTCCGGGACGCCGGCGCCGACCCCCTCTGGGGCCGACGGGTCCTCGGGGCGATGGCGCGGGCCGGGCTGACCGACCTGACCGCGACCACCTACGCCGAGGCGTGGCACGGCGGCGGCGCCGGGATCGCGCTGCACCGCGTCAACGTCGACCAGATCGCCGACACGATCGGCGTGAGCGGTACCGAACTCGCCGAGTTCAGGGCCCTGTTGGCCGACCCGGCGTTCACCGTCAACTCGTACCCCCTGATCAGCGCCCGGGGCCGCCGCCCCCACGAGGAGCCACAATGACCCGACGGCACTACCGGGAGGCCCGCCTGCCGCTGGCGGAGCAACCGCCCGACCTGATGGCACGCCTGGTGCGCACCGGCCGGTTCGCGCCGTACGTCGTGTACGAGAACGACGGCGAGTGGGCGCTGGCCGGCGGCGCCCTGGCCGACGTACGGCTCAGAGACAGACCGCCGGGTGACCTCGCCCAGGTCGGGGAGGAACTGGCCGGTCTGCCGGTCGACGGCTGGCGTGCCTACGGGTGGGCGGTGTTCGAGCTGGGGCCCGCGCTCGCCGGAGCCGACCCGGCCGGCCTCGGCACGCTGCTGCACCTCATCGTGCCGGCCGAGGAGGTACGGGCCCGGCACGGCGAGGTGCTCGTCCGGTCCGTGGACCCCGACCGGCTGGACGCGCTGATCCGCCTGGTGAACGCCGGTCCCGGCGCCGAACCGAAGCCGCCCGAGCCGCTCGTGCTGTCCCTGGAGGACACCGGGAACTACCGGGCGGCGGTCGCGGCGGCCCTGGTCGAACTGCGTGCCCCCGGACCGCTGGAGAAGGTGATCCTCTCCCGGCGCGTCCCCGTCGCCGCCGACGTGGACCTCGTCGCCACCTACCTGGCCGGACGCCGCGCCAACACCCCCGCCCGCTCCTTCCTCCTCGACCTCGGCGGGATCCAGGCCGCCGGCTTCAGCCCCGAGACGGTCGCCGAGGTCACCTCCGACGGCCGCGTCACCACCCGCCCCCTGGCCGGCACCCGCGCCCGCACCGGACACCCCGCCGAGGACGCCCGCCTGCGCGCCGAACTCCTCGGCGACCCCAAGGAGATCCACGAGCACGCCATCTCCGTGAAACTCGCCCTGGAGGACATCGCCGCCGCCTGCAACGACACGTACGTCAGCGACTACCTCACCGTCGTCCCCCGCGGCACCGTCCAGCACCTCGCCTCCACCGTCACCGGACGACTGCGCCCCGGCCTCGGCCCCTGGCAGGCGCTCGCCGCGCTCTTCCCCGCCGTCACCGCCACCGGCATCCCCAAAGCCCCCGCCTACCCCCTGATCCGCGACCTCGAAGGCGGACCGCGCGGCCTGTACGCGGGCGCGGTCCTCACCTGCGACGCCGACGGCACCCTCGACGCCGCCCTCGTCCTGCGCACCGTCTTCCGGCGGGGCGGCCACTGCTGGCTCCAGGCCGGCGCCGGGATCGTCCGCCACTCCACACCCGACCGGGAACACGAGGAGACCTGCGAGAAACTGCGCGGCGTCGCGGACCATCTCGTCCCGGTACGGCCGGCAGGGCGGTCCTGACCGCGTCCAGACCGCCCCCGTAGCCCGCGCGCCCTGGCACATGCCGTGGTTATGTACGCCGTACATGTACGCTATACATGTACGGCGGAAGAGGCGCGCGCCGAGCGTGCCCGAACCAGGACGAGGAGCGGTGCGATGCGGGGATACGTGTTGACCAAGTACGGGAAGCCGGACGTCATGGAGCTGAGGGAGGTCCCGAAGCCCGTGCCGGGGGCCGGGGAGCTGCTGATCCGGGTGCGCGCGGCGGGGCTGAACCCCGTTGATTACAAGATCCGGGAGGGGCAGCTCAAGGTGATCCACCGGCTGCCTCTTCCGGTGGTCGCCGGCTCCGAGCTGGCCGGTGTCGTGGAAGGCATGGGGGCCGGTGTCGAGGGGTTCGAGGTCGGCGACAGGGTGATGACCCGTGTCGATCCGAACCGCCTCGGTGCCCTCGCCCCGTACGCGACCGTCGCCGCTGACCTGGTCGCGCCGATGCCCGAGAAGCTCGACTTCGACCAGGCGGCGGGGCTGCCGCTGGCCGCACTGACGGCGCTCCAGGCGCTGCGGGACGAGATGCGCGTACGGCCGGGCCAGCGGATCCTCATCATCGGCGGCGCCGGGGGAGTGGGGACGTACGCCATCCAGCTCGCCGTATGGATGGGCGCGCACGTGACGACCACGGCATCGTCCGCCGGCGAGGAACTGGTGCGCTCGCTGGGCGCGGAGCGGGTCATCGACTACAAGACCACCCGCTTCAAGGACGTCCTGAGCGGCATGGACGGCGTCTTCGACCTGGTCGGCGGGCAGGATCTGACGGACAGTTTCGGCGTCGTCAGGTCCGGTACGACGGTGGTGTCCGTCGGCGGCGTGCCCGAACCCCTCACCGCCCGCAAGGACCTCGGTGCGGGCTTCGTTCTCGCCGGACTGTTCTCCGTGATGAGCGCGAAGACCCGCCGCCAGGCCAAGGCGCACGGCGTCGGCTACCGCTTCCTGATGATGCGGCCCAGCGGAACGGACCTGCGCACCCTCGCCGACCTCGTCGACGAAGGACACGTACGGGCCGTCGTGGACCGGACGTTCCCGCTGGAGCGGGCGGCGGACGCCTTCGCCTACCTGGAGACCGGCCGCGCCAAGGGCAAGGTGGTCGTACAGATGCCCTGAACAGCGCCGACCCCTGATCGCGTACGGTGGGTGAGCCCCGGCCGCACCCGGGGCGCACGCCCGTCAGGAAGGAAGCGGAGACCGCGATGACCTCTCCCTCGCAGGGCCGGGGCCGCCGGGCCGGCCTCTCCCGCCCGGTCCTCGTGGCCGGCGCGACCGAACTCGCCGACGCGGAGGGCTTGGACGCCGTGACGATCCGGCGTCTGGCGCAGCGGCACGGGGTGTCGCCGATGGCGATCTACGCGCACTTCAGCGACAAGGACGCGCTGCTCGATGCGCTGGGGGATGCGGTGCTGGCGCAGGCGCAGCGCGTGGGGGGCGGGCCGGAACGGGGTCTGGAGGAGATTCTTACCGAGTTCGTCGCCCTCCTGCGCACGCATCCCGTCCTTGCCCCGCTTGCCGCCCGCCGCATCCTGGACTGCGACGCCGGACGCGACGTCGTCGAGTCCGTCCTGACCCGCCTCGGCGACGAGGGCCACACCCCTCAGGAAGCCGCCTCGGCCAGTCAGTTCCTCCTCTCGGCCCTCGTGGCCCTCGTCACCGGCGAACCCGGCCGCACGACCGGCACGGACGACGTCCAGGCCCATGGCCAGTCGGTACGCGAACGCCGCGCCCGCCTTCTCGCCCTCGACCCGGCCCGCCATCCCCGCGTCATCGCCGCCGCCGACGTGTTCGCGGACTGCGCCGATCCCGAGACGTACTACGCGGACGGGGTGCGGAGGTTGGTGGCGGGGGTGCGGGTGAAGATCGGCCGCTGAGGGGCAGCCCGTCAGGTGAGGCCGCGGACGGCGTGCACCGCCGTGTCGTAGAGATCGAACAGGTCGGCCTGCCCGCGCAGGCGTGTCCATTCCTGTGAGGCGGCCTGCATGCAGGTGATCGCCGAGGCCGTGATCGCGCGAGCCTGGAGGGTGCGGCGGTCGGAGGCGGGCAGCCGTGGCTCGATCAGCGGTGTGAACAGGTCCTGCCAGTGGGCCTGCTTCTCGGCGTGCCCGGCGCGCAGGGAGTCGTTCCCGAACAGGGGCGTCATCACTTCGAGGCTGCTCTCGGCGCTGGTCTCGATCTCGTCGAGCACCTGGAACGCCGCGCGCAGCGCCGACCAGGGGTCCTCGTCGGCGGGGCGTCCGGCGAGTCGCGCGGCGATCAGTTCGCCCTGCTGGTCGAGGCCGCTGAGGGCCAGGTCCTCCTTGGCGCGGAAGTAGTCGAACAGGGTCCGCCGGGAGACACCGGCCGCGGCGGCCACCTCGTCGACCGTGGTGGCGTCGTAGCCCTGGGCGGCGAACAGCTCCGGCGAGCAGGGAGCGCATCACCGCGCGGGTCTGTTCGTCGCCCGCCGCGCCGACCGGCTGGAGGAACTGGCCGCCGAACTCGCCCGCGCCCACGGCGTCACCGTGACCGCCATCGCCCGCGACCTCGGCGAGCCCGGCGCCGGCCGCACCCTGCGCGCCGGCCTCGAAGCGCGCGGGATCCACGCCACCGGGCTGGTCGACAACGCCGGCTTCGCGGACGAGGACCCCGACCGCCTCCAGAGCATGATCGCGTTGAACGTCGGCGCCCTGGTCGACCTCAGCCGCGCCTACCTCGAACCGCTCACCGCCGCCCGCACCGGCATCCTGATCAACGTCGCGAGCCTCCTGGGCTTCCAGCCGACCCCGTACCTGAGCGTCTACGGCGCCACCAAAGCCTTCGTCCTCGGTTTCACCGAGTCGCTGTGGGAGGAGACCCGCGGCAGCGGGCTGCGTGTCCTGGCCGTGTGCCCCGGCGTGATGGACAGCGAGTTCTTCGACGCCGCCGGCAGCCAGTCGGCCGACTACGGCACGAAACGCGTCTCCGCCGAGTACGTCGCCAAGAAGGCCCTGGACACCCTCGACCGCCGCTCCGCGCCCCCGTCGCTGCTCACCAACGGCCGGGCCCTGGCGCTGACGGGCAGGCTCCTGCCCGCCGCCGGGTCGTTCAGGCCATGGGTGCGATGCGGCACGTCTGACGGTCGGACAGGCGCGGCTCGACGCTCTCGGTTGCGTGAAGCAACGTGCTAGGTTCGCAGCATGTTGGGCCGTATGTACGACAGTCAACTGTGCTCCATCGCCCGGACTCTGGAAGTCGTGGGGGAGCGCTGGACCTTGCTGATCATCCGCGACGCGCAACTCGGTCTGCGCCGCTTCGAGGAGTTCCAGGACAGTCTCGGGATCGCCCGCAACGTCCTCACCAACCGGCTCTCCAAGCTCGTCGACGACGGGCTGCTGGAGCGGGTCTGCTACCAGGAGCGGCCCGCCCGCTACGAGTACCGGCCCACCGAGAAGACCAGGGATCTGCTCGCCGCGATTCTCGGCCTGATGCACTGGGGTGACGAGCACGCCGCGGATCCGGCCGGCCCGCCGCGGATCGCGAGCCATGTGGGGTGCGGGGGAGACGTCAGGGAACGGCTCGTGTGCACCCGGTGCGAGCAGACGGTGGGGGCGGACGCCGTCGACCTGCTTCCCGGCCCGGCGCTCACGGATGCGCCGGCCTGACGTGTGAAACGCCGGTCGCCCGGTCCGGGGTGACGTCGCGCCGAACGGTGTGACCGTCGACCCGGCCGATGATCATGGTTCATCGTGAGTTGCTTCATGCAACTCACTTGGCTAGGGTGCGAGTTGCTTAATAAAACTTGCAATCACTCTCCCCCCATGAGGTGACGTTCGATGGCCAGGAACAGGCTCGAAGACCACCCCACCGTCGTCCAGGCCCGCAGCCGCGACCGCACCGCCGCCCGGCCCGCCGAACCGCTGGACGCGTCGTGGCTGCGCCAGTTGTGTCTCGACGCGGGAGCGGACGACGTCGGCTTCGTCGAGATCGGCCGGCCGGACATCGCCGACCAGCGAGAGGACCTGGACGCCGCGCTGCCGGGCGTCCGGACGCTGATCAGCTTCGTGACCCGGATGAACCGGCAGAACATCCGCACCCCGGCGCGCTCGGTCGCCAACCTGGAGTTCCATCACACCGGCGACCACACCAACGAGATCGGCCGCCAAGTGGTGGGCGAACTCGAAGCGTTGGGCGTACGGGCCATCAACCCCGCGATGGGCTTTCCCATGGAGATGGACAAGTTCCCCAGGAAGGCGTGGGTCGTCTCGCACAAGCCGGTCGCCGTGGCGGCGGGGCTCGGCAAGATGGGAATCCACCGCAACGTCATCCACCCGAAGTTCGGCAACTTCGTCCTGCTGGGCACGATCCTCGTCGATGCCGAGGTCAGCGAATACACCCGGCCGATCGAGTACAACCCCTGCCTGGAATGCAAGTTGTGCGTGACGGCCTGCCCGACCGGCGCTATCGCCTCCGACGGCCACTTCAACTTCTCCGCCTGCTACACGCACAACTACCGCGAGTTCATGGGCGGTTTCGGCGACTGGGCCGAGCAGGTGGCCGAGAGCCGTGACGCCCACGACTACCGGGCGCGCGTCAGCGACAGCGAGAGCGCCTCGATGTGGCAGAGCCTGTCCTTCGGCGCCAACTACAAAGCCGCCTACTGCATGTCGGTCTGCCCGGCCGGGGAAGACGTCATCGGCCCCTGGCTGGACGACCGCAAGGCACACCTGACCCAGGTCGTACGCCCGCTGACGGACAAGGAGGAGACCGTCTACGTCGTCGAGGGCTCCGACGCCGAACAGCACGTGGCCGCCCGGTTCCCCAACAAGCGGACGAAGCACGTGGCGATGAGCCTGCGCGCGCACAGCATCGACGGCCTGGTGGAGGGCCTGCCGCTGATCTTCCAGCGCGAACAGGCCAAGGACATGTCCGCCACCTACCACTTCACCTTCACCGGCGACGAGTCCCGGCAGATCACCGTGACCATCCGCGACCGCGAACTCGACGTCGCCGAGGGGCACCACGGCGAGGCGGATCTCCGGGTCACCGCCGACACGCGCACCTGGCTGGCCTTCCTCGCCAAGCCGTCGACGCTGGCGTGGGCGCTGGTGCGCCGGCAGATCAAATTGCACGGCTCCCCCCGACTGCTGCGCGACTTCGGACGGTGCTTCCCGTCCTGACCGGACCCGACCAGCACGCTTCTGTACGGCGAGACAAGGAAAGGCAGCTCATGAGCACGCCCAGCATCGACGTCGGACTCGACCTCGTGGCGGAACGCAAGGAAACGGTGGCCGATGGCGTCGTCCTGCTGACCCTTCGCGCCCCGGACGGCCGTCCGCTGCCGCAATGGCAGCCCGGAGCCCATATCGACCTCGTACTGGGAGCCGGTCTGGTCCGGCAGTACTCGCTGTGCGGGGACCCGGCGGACCGCTCCCGCTACCAGGTCGCGGTCCTGCGGGAGCCGGAGAGCCGGGGCGGGTCACGTCACGTGCACGACGCCCTCGCGGAAGGCGAACCGGTACGCGTACACGGGCCCCGCAACCACTTTCCGCTCGTGAAGGCCAAGAAGTACCTGTTCATCGCGGGCGGCATCGGGATCACCCCCATCCTGCCGATGATCGCCGCCGTCAACGCGACCCGCGCCGACTGGACCCTCCTCTACGGGGGCCGCACCCGGGCCTCGATGGCGTTCGGCGAGACGCTGCAACGGGCCTACGGGAAGCGGGTGAGCCTGCGGCCCCAGGACGAGTACGGGCTGCTGGACCTGCCCGCGCTGCTCGGCAAGCCGCAGCGGAAGGCCGTCGTCTACACCTGCGGTCCCGAACCGCTGCTCGCGGCCGTCGAGGCCGGCTGTGAGAAGTGGCCGAGCGGAACTCTGCACCTGGAGCGCTTCGCCCCGAAACAGGACCTCGCCGCCGAGCCGCTCACCACCTTCGAGGTCGAACTGGCCCGGTCCGGCAGGACGCTGACGGTCTCCGAGGGCATGTCCGTCCTCGAAGCCGTCGAGAACGCGGGCGTGCCGGTGATGACCTCGTGCGAGGAGGGGATCTGCGGGACCTGCGAGACCAAGGTGCTGTCCGGCGAGATCGACCACCGTGACTCGGTACTGGACGAGCAGGAGCGCGCCGCTGGCGACACCATGATGATCTGCGTCTCCCGGGCCAAGGGGAACCGCCTGGTCCTCGACCTCTGACCGACTGGGCGGAGAGGCGTACGGCCGGTGATGGCCTGCATTCGCTGTGGCGGGGCGGGACGGCGTCCTGTGCTTGGCCGGAGATCTGGAGCTCGGCGTGCTGGGATCTGCCGGCCGATCGGGCGTCGTTCCGTTCGTCCGGGGTCTCGGACTTGTCGGTAGAGACCGATCGGTTTGCAATGATGGAAACTGATCGGTTTTCTGTGTGTGGGGCGAGATGGTGACAGGGCGGCCGACGGCACTCATGACGGATGTGTCCTGCGGCGTCGGGAAGGTGACCGCACTCGCGCTGGTCGCGGCGGGTTCCGGCGTGGTCCAGGAGGCGATCGAGCGGTTCGGGCGGATCGACGTCCTGGTCGATGATGCCGGCGTCGGCTCGCCGGGCGGCGTGGAGGAAACCCGTGTCGAGCAGGTCCGGGCCGTCTTCGACTGCAACGTCTTCGGGGTCAGGCGCTCGGTGACGGCTGTCCTGTCGCGCCTGCGGGCCCGCAAGTACGGATGCGTCATCAGCATCTCGTCAGTCCTCGGCTTCATGTCCCAGCCGTGCATGGCCGTCCACGCCGCCTCCAAGTGTGCGATCGAGGGCTACTCCGAGTCCCTCGACCGCGAGGTCCGCGAACACGGCATCCGCTCGATCCTCGTCGAACCCGCCTGCACCCGAACCGGATTCGAGGCCGGCAGCGCCAAGGCGGACACGCCCCTGCATGCCTACGCGCGGTAGCGGTGCGCGGCGGCGACCGACGCCAGGCCCGAGCCGGCACCGTCGGCCGCGTGAGCGCACCGCGCCGCCTGCTCCTCGCGCGGGCCTTCGCCAAGCAGGCCTGACCGGCTGACCCGCGAACGCACGCGTCCACGGCAGGGGCGTGACGTCCTCGCCCCGTCCGGATACTGACGAGTTCCTGCAATCCCGTGAACGTGTCCGGAGCCCGGGGTGTCAGGGCGTCGAGGCGTCGTCGAGCCGGTCCAGAAGGGGCTTCGACGGGACTGAACCGGTCAGCTTCCACTCGGTGCCGGGAGCGACCCTGTCGTGTGCCGGCCGAAGGTCCCCCGCCGCTGGATCGCGGTGAAGCCCCGGATCCCCGTGTCAGCAGCGTGTGATCGGGATGTCCCGTCCTCCGGCGAGGGGGCGGATAGGTCCGGCCGGTTTTCGCCTCCCCGACACGTCACCGGTTTGACCGGTGACGTGCATACCTGCCACGCTCCTTCTGCAGCCGTCACCGCACGGTGCTCGGCAGATGGAAGGAGAGGGAGACGCGTGAACGTCCACGACCGGCTCTTCATCGGAGGTTCTTGGGAGAAGCCGAGCGACCCGGCCCTCCTCGACCTCGTCTCGCCGCACGACCGCTCGATCGTCGGCCGCGCGGCCCAGGCGCGGCCGGCGGACATCGACCGCGCCCTGTCCGCCGCGCGGACCTCGTTCGACAAGGGAACCTGGCGCGACACCCCGCCCGCCCACCGGACAGCGCTCCTGCGCCGTTTCGACGCCCTGCGTGAGCGGGACGCGGAGGAGATCGCCCGGCTGATCACGCTGGAGAACGGCTCGCCGCTCTGGTTCACCCGCGCCGGACAGGCGAGCCTGACGCTCCAGGCGAACGCCTACCTGAAGGCCGCCGAGGACTTCGCCTGGGAGGAGGCAGTGACACCCTCCGATGCGAAATCACCGGTTCAAGGGGTGATCCTGCGTGTGCCGGTCGGCGTCGTCGCGGCCGTGATCCCGTGGAACTCGCCGTTCTCCTCGGCTACGTCGAAGCTCCTCCCGGCGCTCCTGGCCGGTAACTCCGTGGTCCTCAAGGTGTCCCCGGAGAACTCGCTGAGCATGAACTTCCTGGCCGGACTGCTGGAGCGCACGGGGCTGCCCGAGGGTGTCGTCAGTGTCCTGCCCGCCGACCGCGACACCAGCGAGTACCTGGTGTCGCACCCGGAGGTCGACAAGATCGCCTTCACCGGCTCGACCCGGGCCGGCCGCCGTATCGCCTCGATCGCGGGGGAGCGGCTCAAGCGGGTCAGCCTGGAACTCGGCGGCAAGTCCGCCGCCGTCGTTCTGCCGGACGCCGACCTCGGCGAGACCGTCGCGGGACTGAAGTCCGCCGCCCTCCTCAACAACGGCGAGTCGTGCGTCGCCCAGACCAGGATCCTCGCACCGCGCGAGCGGTACGAGGAGGTCGTCACCGCGCTCAAGGAACTGGTCGAGTCGCTGACGGTGGGCGACCCGAACGACCCCGGTACCTACCTCGGCCCTCTGGTCAGTCCCGGCCAGCAACAGCGCGTGCGCACCTATATCCGCCTCGGCATCGAGGAGGGCGCCCGCCTGGTCACTGGCGGACCGCAGATCCCCGAGGGCCTGGAGCACGGCAACTACGTCACCCCCACCCTCTTCGCCGACGTCGACAACACGATGCGCGTCGCCCGGGAGGAGATCTTCGGCCCGGTCCTCGTCGTCATCCCTTACGACGACGAGGACGACGCCGTACGGATCGCGAACGACTCCCCGTACGGCCTGTCCGGCGGCGTGTGGTCGCGCGACGCGGACCATGCCCGGGCGGTCGCCCGCCGGCTGCGCACCGGAACCGTCACGGTCAACGGCGCCCCCTTCACCTTCGACGGCCCGTTCGGGGGCTTCAAGGACAGCGGGATCGGCCGCGAGTTCGGCCCGGCGGGCCTCGGCACCTACACCGAGTTCCAGACCATCACCCACTGAAAGCCACCGTCCGGGCCGGCGAGGCCAGGCCCGACGCACCGTGCGCCCCCCCACCCCTGACCGGAAGGTATGAGACCGTGCGAACCACCCAGTCCGTCGCCCCAGGCCGCTCACCCCTCCCCGGGCAACAGCCGGCGCGGGACCTGATCCTGCGCTCTCCCGCACGAGAACGCGCGGCCGGACCGGAGAACCCCAGGCCGAGAACAGGCGTGACGGCGTACGGCGTGCAGACGCTCCCGGCGACCCGGCGGCCCGCCCGCGCCGGAGGCCGGCCGTGAAGAAGACGGACCTGTTCTCCCGTACGGAGTACCCGCGTCACACCCCGGCGCGCACCAGGACGTCCCCGTCGCGCTCCCCGCTCGCGCCCTACGTGCTCGGCCACCTGCCCGCCGACCTGACCGCCGTCGCCCACGGCCGCGGGACCTACGGAGAGCTCGCGGCGAAGCAGTGCCGCATCCTGCGCGAACTCGACGACGGCATACCGCAGGTCACCGACGCCGACTCCGCCGCCCTGCTCCAGCTCGACCTGCTGTTCATGCTGAACGGCTACCTCCCGGCCGGCCCGTCGGCGTTCCCGCGCCCCCTGCTGGACGCCGTCGCCGCGCAGCGCGCCCGGTTCCCCATGCTGGACCTGTACCTGAGCTACGAGACGCTCATCGACGTCAACTGCGCCGAGTGGGACCGCACCGGAGACATCAGGGTCTTCTCCGAAAGCCGCCTCGGGCTCCTGGAACGCGACTTCTACCTCGGCCACCACCTCGCGGAGCCACCCGCCAGGATCGCCTTCGACCTGCTGCGCGCGCTGGTCCTGGAGCCCGACGCTGTGGGCACGGCCGCCTTCCTCGAAGGAGCGCTCCACAGCCTGGACGACTTCCGGTCCCATATGGCCCAGTACGGCAGGCTGCCCACCGAGGCGTTCCACGCGTTCCGCCCATACCACATGAGCTACCCGGGCGGCCCGCGCGGTGCGAGCGGCGCGTTCATGCCGAGCGTGCACCTGCTGGAACTGGTCCTGCTGCCGCCCACCCCGCAGTACGGCGTCTACCTCGACGAGTCCCTGCCCTACTTCCCGACCTGGGCCAGACCCCTCGTCACCGAGTGGCGCACGCTGTCGGGGCAGGGCGACAACGTCATGGACGCCGTGCTCGACGGCCGGCTCAAGCTCGACGACCGCGCCGCCACCACGCTGCTGCGGGTGATCGACACGTTCACCGACTTCCGCATGGCGCACCTCGGCATCACCAGGAAGGCGCTGCCGGAGGCGTTCGCCGCCGACGCCAGGCCGACCCGCAAGGCCATCGCCGCCCAGGCCGGCGAACGCGACGTCCTCGGCCGGGGCGCCCCGGGCACCTCCGGCTTCACCGTGCAGGGCGTCCTCACGAACGCCGTGTACCGGCTGCTCGCGGCCCGCCGCAGCCTCACCGAGTTCCTCGACTGACACCGAGGCAGAGACACCGAAGGAAAGCACCCCCATGCCCGCATTCCAGGTCGCCGTAGTGGACGCCTTCGGCACCTCGCACCGCTACGTGGACGCCTTCGCCGCGGCCGGCGGCGAGGTCGTCCACGTCCGCAGCACCCCCGGTCTCCTGCCCGGCGTCGCGCCCGTCGCCCCGGCCCGCTTCAGCCACACCCTCCACCACGAGGGAGACCTCGACGCCCTGACCCGGAGACTGGCGGCTCTGAACCCGCGCGCCGTCCTGCCCGGCCGCGAGTCCGGCGTGGAACTCGCCGACGCCCTGTCGGAGCGGCTGGGCCTGCCGACCAACGGGACGGCGCTCAGCGCGGGCCGCCGCGACAAGTACGTACAGATCGAACTCCTCAGAGCGGCGGGCGTCCCTGCGATGCGCCAGCTGCGCACCGGCGACGCGGACCGGCTGCGCACCTGGCACACCGACCTCGGCCGGACCGCCGTGGTCAAACCCCTGCGCGGCGCCCTCGGGCACGGGGTGACGTTCTGCGACACCCCCGACGACTCGGCCGCCGCCCTCACGGCCCTCATGAACACCGTTTCCGCCCTGGGCGAGCCGGTCACCGAGGCCGTCGCCCAGGAGTACCTGACCGGCGCCGAGTACGTCGTCAACACCGTGAGCTGCGCCGGTGTCCACACCGTCACCGACGTCTGGAGCACCGACCGCGTCACCGCCAACGGCGTCCGTGACCTCGCCGTCGCCCAGATCCTGCTGCGCAGCGACGACCAGCACGTCGGCGCCCTCGTCCCGTACGCCCACCGGGTCCTCGACGCCCTCGGCATCCGCTACGGCCCCGCCCACCTGGAGATCAAGCTCACCCCCACCGGCCCGCGCCTGGTGGAGGCCGGTGCCCGTCCGTCCGGCCTGCCCTACCATGTCGCGGACGCCATCGGCGAGGGCCAACTGGAGCGGTCCGTCGACGCGTACATCCACCCGGACCGCTTCCACTCCCGCGCCGGCACGCCGTACGTCCGCAGAACCGCCGCGGCGTGGGCGGCCCTCGTCTCCCCGGCCGCCGGGCGCCTCGTCGCC
Source organism: Streptomyces sp. 4F14 (assembly GCF_048159485.1). Classification (NCBI taxonomy): domain Bacteria; kingdom Bacillati; phylum Actinomycetota; class Actinomycetes; order Kitasatosporales; family Streptomycetaceae; genus Streptomyces; species Streptomyces sp. 4F14. The sequence continues at coordinate 281,817 of NZ_JBLRVY010000004.1, read as the reverse complement.
TACCGCGCCCTCGACGAGGTCCGCGCGCTGGAGAGCTTGCGCGAACTGACCGTGCTGGTCCGGCCGGGGCAGGACATCGTCGCCACCACCTGGGACCTCGCCTATCCCGTCGTCCTGAGCCTGCGTCACCCGGTCGAGGCGGTACTCAGACGGGACCTGAACACGCTGCGGTACCTCGACGGAGCGGGCATGTACGAGATCGCCCCGCAGGGTTCCTGACCACGTGTGCCCCTGTCACGGGGCTTTTCCGACGGCCCGAGCGGGCAGAGACCGGGGCGTCCCCCGGTGTCAGGACGTCACCACCGCCAGCCACCCGGTCAACAGGCGGTTGACCTCCTCGGGGCGTTCCTGCTGGATCCAGTGGCCGCAGCCGTCGAGGACGTGCGACGCGTGAAGGGCGGGCAGCGTCGTGGGGAACGCCTCGATCGCGTCGGTGAGCCAGGTGGTGGAGGCGTCCAGGGAGCCGCCGAGGAAGAGGGACGGCTGAGGGAGGGGTGCGCCGGCGTACGGGGCGAGGTCTGCCCAGTCGCGGTCCATGTTGCGGTAGCGGGACAGGGCGCCGGTCATGCCGGTGCGCTCGAACTCCCCTGCGTACACGTCGAGTTCGCGCTCGGTCAGCCAGGACGGCAGGCTGCCCGCAGGGAAGCGGTCCCGCATCCGGCCGCCGGGGCGGACGAACAGGGGGCTCAGGGCGGAGGGCCCGGCGTCGCCGGACAGTGCCGCGTACAGGCCCGCGAGCCAGCCCCGTACGTCGGGCTCGATCTCCGCCTCCGCGCGGCCGGGCCGCTGGAAGTAGGAGACGTACAGCTCCTCCTCCCCGCCCATCCCCGCGAACACCTCGGACGGCTTCGGCCCGCCGTGCGGCGTGTACGGCACGCTCAGCAGGGCGACGGCGCGGTACACGTCGGGCCGCACCAGCGCGGAGTCGGCCGCGATCGTCGCGCCCCAGTCGTGGCCGACGACGATCGCGTCGCGTTCGCCGAGGGCGTGCACGACAGCGACGTTGTCCTCGATCAGGTCGAGCATCCGGTACGCGTCCACCGCGCCGGGCCGCGAGGAACGGCCGTAGCCCCGGACGTCGACCGCCACCGCGCGGTAGCCGGCGGCGGCCAGCGCGGGGAGCTGACGGCGCCACGAGTACCAGGACTCCGGGAACCCGTGCACGAGCAGGACCAGAGGCCCGCTGCCCTGCTCCACCAGGTGGATCCGGCCGGCGGGGGAGGGCACCAGACGGTGCGTGGCGGACGTCGGTGACATGGCGGCTCCGTAGGTCGTCGGGCGGGGCACCACCGGCAATCCTTCAGCGGAGGCCCCGCCGCGCGCGAGCGTTGTTGCCGGTCCGGCAAAACGTCCCCGGCGGGTTTGAACGCCCGTTGTCCAACGGTGAGTCGAGGCCGAGTCATGCGAGGGAGGGGAGCGCCATCTGCTCGAAGGCGGTGACGGGGACATCCGCTCCGGGGAAGGAGCCGTTCGCGGTGAGGGGGCAGGTGAAGGCGGGGACGCAGAGGCCGGCGTAGGGGCCCATGACCGTGCTTCGGCAGCAACCCCGCCGGGATGCGCATGGCGGGGACTGGATCCTCAACGGCGGCATCGCGCGCGGGCCGCCCTCTTGCCTGAACGAGGTCCTCTTCGGCGCGGTCGGTGCCGGCCGTGACTCCCTCCAGGCGGCCATCGTGTACGCCGACACCCGCGTCCGGCTCTCCGTACGAGGAGTACGAGGAACCCTCGCACTCCCCGCCGCCCCTTCTGCCGCGGCCTTTGCCGGTCAGCCCAGCTTCGTGACGATGTCGGCCACCTGCTCCGGCATCGACAGGAACGGCGAATGCGAGGAGTCCAGCGCCACCACGGAGGTCGGGTTGTCCGGGAAGGCGATGTCCGCGTCGAGGACGAACTTCTGCTGGAGGGCCGGGCGGACGATCATGTCCTGGGCGCAGGTGACGTACGTGCGGGGCACCGAGCCCCAGCCCTCGTGGGTCAGCGTGGTCGACTGGAGCGCGATGCCGACCGGGGCGTCCGGACTCATCAGCGCCAGTGCCGCGTCGGCGACGGCCGGGTCGACGTCGTTGAAGAACGCGTCCCGCAGCCGCTGCCGGTAGGCGGGATCGTCCGAGGCCAGGTCGAGCCGCAGGGCACCGGTCACGGCGGGATCGGCCCGGACGGCCGGGGCAACCATGTCGCCCTCGTTCTCGGGGAGTTGCGCGCAGGCGAGAGCCGGTACGTCCGAGGCGGGCATGAACGCGGTGAGGTACACGGCGTGCGCCACCAGGTCGGGCACCTGCTGGGCCGCCCGCGTCAGCACGGTCCCGCCCATGCTGTGCGCCACCACCGTCACGGGGGCGCCGCGTCCGAGTTCCTTGATCTGCGCGACGAGCAACTCTCCCGCCTCGTCGAGGTCCACCCCCGCGACCGGCGAGACCTCGGTCGCCACCGCCCCCACGTCGTACGGGCGTCTGCTGAGACACTCCGGACGCCCGGCCCGCAGCCCGTGCCCCGCCATGTCCACCGCCACCGCCACACGCCCCGCCGCCGCGACACGGGCGACGACATCGGTCCAGCACCAGGACCCGTGCCAGTAACCGTGCAGGAAGAGCAACGGAGTCGAACCTGTGGCCATGACGGCTCCTCTGGTCACCTCGACGGCACTGTGCGCGTCGTGGGGAAGTGGGGAGGATTCGATCGGAAACCCGGGGCCCCGCGCCAGTCGATTTCCGTCCGAGGGAAGGGACGGCGGAAGGCCGACGCTGATGTCGCGGCGGGCGAACGGGAAGGCGCCGGACACTCTGCTCTTCACGGGGGCTTTGTTCATGAGAAGTGACAACGCCTCCCGGCGTCGCCGTTCAGGGGACTGACGGCGGTCGTCACGCGTTCCGTTCTCCCGGTGTGAACGGGCCGGTCACCGGGGCTACGCACTTGTCGACGACGGTCTGCTCGCCGGCCGCCGAACCGTCCAGGCAGAGCCTGCCGCCTTGGTCGCGCAGGTCGAGGAAGAACCGCGTGGTCGTACCGGACTGCCGGAGATCGTGGATGCGCTCGTCGATGTAGCCGAGATCGTTGAGGATCGCCCTGACCTTGGTGGGGGTGGGTTCCGCCAGATTCCAGAGTGCTTCCGCGATGCGCTGTTCATGCAGATTCCCCGCGCACCAGTCGCGCGCGTTGAGCTCCACCTCCGGTCCCGCCGTAGGAGCGATCGGTTCGATCGCGTCGCTCGGTGGTGCCTCCCCGGCGGGCAACGTCTCTGCCGGACCGCTCGGCGGAGCCTCCGGCGCAGCGCTCGGGGGACACTGCTGTGCGACCTTGCCGAGCATCTCGGTGAAGGCCGTCGCGGGCCGGGCCCCGGCGACGCCGGCGGCACTGCTGTGCGGTCGGCCGGCGCTGGTCTGCTCGGTGCCGCAGGCGGTGAGTGCCAGTGCGGCGAGTGCTGCCGTCGCAAGCATGAGGTGCGGCGAGCGGGTGGCTGTGCCGGCCGAGGCGGAGGTTCGTCTCATGCGCCAAGTCTTCGAGCCGGCCACACCTTTGCCTTGAGTACGCGTACTCAAGTGAGTAGGGCCGCGCGCTCAAACCGTGCTGTGGAACTGGCCTTCGCCGCCGCGTACGCAGAACCGTACCGCCCTCTGGGACCGGTCCGTCCCCGGTGGACCGGGGCAGGCCGACAGCAAGCACCGGCGGCGACCGCGATGACGTCACCCAATTGATCCCGCTTGTCCGGGCAGCCCCGCCGATCCGCGGGAAGCGCGTATCCGCTGGGAGATCCGCGACGACATCCACCACGCGTTCGTAGTAGTCAGGTCCGCGCGGCCTCACATGCGGGATCTCAGCACGTCGACCTCGCAGCCTGGCGCGAAGGGATCGAGGCCCTGCTCGATCAGGGAGCGAACTATCAGCAGGCTTCGCAATGACCACCACGCGTGGATCACGTCGAGGTCGATGTCGGTGCCGTAGCCGGCGATGACGTCGTCGAGGTGCTCCTCGTGTCCGAGCGTGAAGGTGGCGAGGTCGAACAGGGCATCACCCTGGGCGGCCTCGGACCAGTCGATGATGCCCGTGACCTCGTCGCCGTCGACGAAGACGTGAGCGATCTGGAGGTCGCCGTGCGTGAACACCGGCGTCCACGGCCGGAGCGCGGCCTCGGCGACCTCGCGGTTGCGGGTGACCAGGTCCGCGGGCAGGACGCCGTTCGTCACGAGCCACTCGCACTCGCCGTCGAGATCCGCCACCAGAGCGGCGATGCTCCGGCCGGGCCGGGGCGGCAGCGGCGCGTCGTGCAGCTTCCGGATGGCGGCGCCCGCCGCTGCCCACGCCGCCGGCGACCCGGTCGACGGTCCGCCGAGGCGCCCGAGCGTCGTCCCTGGGAGTGCGGCGGTCGCGAGCACGGGCGGCTTGTGCCACAGGACCTCCGGGGTCGGGACCGGCGCGAGGGACATCGCCTCGATCTCGACGTCGATGCGCGTCTGATCGGTGTCCACCTTCAGGAACACATCGCCGACACGCAGCGTCGCGCGCTGGGAATGGGCGACGACGACTTTGACCTCATCCATGGGCGACCAGTATCCCGGGGGTGATCGCCGACGTCGCCGGGTTTCTCACGTGCGATGACGCGACTGACCGCGTTGCGAGGACATCTGCTGCAAGCCGGTCTCCACCGACCGACCCAAGGCGATTGCTGGCCAGGTCACTGCCGGGCCCGCGAGGAACAGCGGTGCGCACACGCTGTGCGACAGCACCAGTTTCTGGCGGTCGGATTCAGCCGTCACGTTGGTGAAAGAGGATGCGGTCGAAATGGATTCTCTGGTTGCTGCACGGCGCGGCCGATGAGTTTGTGGCTCCCGGCCGGTCCAAGCTCGTGACACCTAGGGAAAGGACCCCGTCATGTCGGAGCTTCTCGTCGACTTCATCACCTCCCTCGACGGCTACGCGTCGGGAGAGGGCTGGCCCGGGTTCTGGGGCCTTGAGGGGCCGGAGTACCTCGCGTGGCTCGGCGAGCAGCCCGAGGTCACCTATCTGATGGGGGCGAACACCTACCGCCTGATGTCGGGCTTCGCCGCAGGCGAAGTCCCCAGCGGCCAGGACGACTTCAGGCCCGAGGAGGAGGCGTCCGTCGACGAACTCACGCAAGCCTCCAAGGTCGTGTTCTCCTCCTCGCTCGCGGAGCCGCTGACGTGGGCCAACTGCACACTCGTCCGCGACGACGCCGTCGAGACGGTCCGCGCCATGAAGGCGAACGGCTCGGGGCTCCTCAGCACGATCGGCAGCGTCAGCCTGTGCCGCTCCCTCCTGAGCGCCGGACTCGTCGACCGCTTCCGGGTCGTGATGTTCCCGGTGATCACCGGGGCCACGGGCGAGGAACGCATCTACGACGGCTATCCGGACGTCGCCCTCGACATGACCGAGCACCGCACCTTCGACGGCCGCATCCAACTGGTCGAGTACAAGCCCCGCGTCCTCGAACACCCACCGCTCGCCGTCCCTGAGTGACGCCGCCCCGTCCGCCGGTCCGGACGCCCGCCAGGCCGGCGCCGACGGGTACGGCCTGAGAGCGGGGGACAGCCAACGTCAGAACGCGCGGTCCCTGCAAAGGAAGGCATGGCCCAAGGCAACAGCAGGACTGGAACCCGCCTTCTGGTGTAGGAGTTGATATGCCAGTTGTCTGTTGGCAAGGCGACCGGACCGCCGCGTCGGAGGACCTGCTTGGCGCGCTGGACGAAGAAGGTGCTTCCCGCGGACGCGGGGGTAAACCGACGGGCTCGTGCGCCGGGAGGTCTATGCCGAGGTACTTTCCGCGTTCGCGGAGGTGAACCGTGAGTGCGGCATCAAACCATGTCTGTCCATCCGTTAGCGCGTACTGCTTCTAGCCGAGGGACACGCGCCTCCCGGAGTGTACGATCGTACGCATGCCCACCGACCACTTCGCAGGCGACCCCCGCTCCAATCTGGAGCGCATGCGCGCGGGCGATCTCTACATCGCCGACGATCCCGAGTTCGCCGACCGGCAGCACCGGGCGATGCGGCTGGCCGCGCGTTATCAGGCAGTCTGTCTGGAGGCGCCGGAGAAGGCTCGGCCGGTGCTGGAGGAGTTGCTCGGCTTCGTGGGGGAGGGGGCCGAGGTGCGTCCGCCGTTGTTCGTCGACTACGGCGTCAATATCAGCATCGGCGCCCGGACCTTCGTGAACTACAACCTCACCGCGCTGGACGTCGCGGCGATCAGCATCGGTGAGGACTGTCAGATCGGTCCGAACATCCAGTTGCTGACGCCGACTCATCCCGTGGAGCCCGAGCCCCGGCGCGACAAGCTGGAGGCCGCGCGCCCGATCATCATCGGGGACAACGTCTGGCTCGGCGGCGGTGTCATCGTCTGTCCTGGTGTGAGTATCGGGGACGACAGTGTCGTCGGCGCCGGGTCGGTCGTCACGAGGAACATCCCCGCCGGTGTCGTCGCCGTGGGCTCGCCCGCCCGGCCCGTCCGCGACGTCTGAGTCGATGGCGACCGGATACGCAGACCCCCGGCGGCGCGAGCACATCCTCGCCGCCACGCTCGATCACATCGCCGCCGAGGGGGTCGCGGGCGTCTCGCACCGGAAGATCGCCGCGCGTGCGGGTGTGCCGCTCGGCTCGATGACGTACCACTTCACCGGTATCGACGACCTGCTCCGGGAGGCGTTCACACGGTTCGCGGACCATATCGTCGAGGTGTTCGACGAGTATCTGGGCGGCGCGGCCGACACCGAACAGGCCCGGCAGGCCGTCATCGACCTCGTCCACACGATCTCCGACGGCCCGCAGCGCGACCTCGTCCTCACCCAGGAGCTGTACACGCTCGCCGCCCGCCGCCCCGAGTACCGCGAGCTGACCCGTACGTGGATGGCCCGCAGCCGCGACCTCCTGGAACGGCACTTCGACCCCGACACCGCCCGCCAGCTCGACGCGCTCATCGAGGGCCTCACCCTCCACCGCGCCCTCGACACCGCTCCGCACGACCGCGCCCTGACGACCGAGGCGGTCCGGCGCATCACCGCCGCCTGAACGCGGCCACCGAACAGCCTGCGGGGGCACGAACCTGACAAGGTGCCCTCGCAGGCCCGTACGGCGTCACCTGACCCGTCTGCCTGCCGACCGCCTCCCCACAAGGCCGCCCGCCGACCCGCCCGCCTCACACCCCCGAAGCATCCCGGCGCAACCGCCGCAGCAGCAGGAGCGCGACCCCCGCGGTCGCCAACTCACCAGCTGTCAGCGCCCACCACACCCCGCCCGTGCCCAGCCGCCCCAGAACCGCGACCAACGGGACCTTGATGAGCAGCAGAGCCCCGATGGAGATCAGGTACGCGGGAGCAGGCCGTCCCAGCGACTGCGCGTACGCCGCCGTCAGCGGACCGATCCCGGCGACGGCCAGACCCAGTGAGAGGACACGCAGCGCCTGACCGGCGGAGGTGACGGTCGCGGCGTCGTTGAGGAAGAGCCCGGCCACCGGCTCGGCCAGCAGCGCGAGCGTCGCCGCGGTGAGCACCCCGTACACCAGCGACCCGCGCAACGCGAGGTCCCGCGCCTTCAGCGCACGGTCGCCCAGCCCCCGTCCGGCGTTGTAGCCGACGATCGGCTGAAGCCCCTGGCTGATCCCGGTGTGCGGCATCATCGCGAACGTCTGGAGGCGGGCGCAGACGGCGTACGCGGCCAGCGCGGTGGCCGAACCGGCGGTCGCGAGCGTGGAGTTGACGAGGACCGCCAGGAGCGTGACCCCCGTCCCGGCCAGGAACGAGGGCAGGCCGACGCCCAGGAGCGCCCGCAGCGTCGGGCCGTGCGGCAGCAGGTCCGGGAGGGCGATGCGGTAGGGCCGGTCGCGCCGGCCGAAGAAGAACCACAGGCTCATCGCCGTGGAGACGGCCTGCCCGCCGACGGTACCGAGCGCGGCACCCCGTACGCCCATGTCGAACCCGAAGATCAGCAGTGGGTCCAGGGTGATCTGGACGGCGACGGCCACGAGCCACAGCAGCGTCGAGTAGCCCACCCTGCCCTCGGCGCGCACCAGGCTGGAGAAGCCGGTGGAGACCAGCGCACCGCACAGGAGCACCACGGCGTAGGGGCGGGCGCTGTCCCGCAGTTCGCCCTGCGCGCCGAGCAGGGAGAGCAGCGGGTCCAGGAAGGCCAGGCCGAGGACGGTCGTGGCGGCAGCCGTGGCCCAGAACAGAACGAAGGAGTTGCCCGCGGCCCGCGCGGCCGACCGCCGGTCCCCCGCCCCGAGCGCGCGGGAGACCAGGGACGCGCCGCCCGCGCCGACGGTCGTGGACACCGCGCCGAGCAGCAGCATCAGCGGGGCGACCAGGTTGACCGCCGCCATCGCGCTGTCGCCCACGCCGTGGCCGACGAACCAGGCGTTGGTCAGCGCGTAGACGCCGTACACGCCGACCGCCGCCGTGGTCTGGGCGCAGGCGTGCCACAGCAGCCGGCCGACCGGCTCGGTGGCGAGCCGGGTCGTGTGGTCGGACGCGGTGGCGGTGGGCGCCGCGGTCACCGGCGGGTGCGGCCAAGGAGTGCCATGGCCTCGTCGAGGCGGGGGCGGGCCCAGTCGTACTGTGCGGTGTCGGTGTGGCCCCGGTACACGGTCTCGATGACCATGATCAGCATCAGGTGGAGGCAGTACAGGCGACGGCGGACCCGCTCGGTCTCCGTCAGCTCGGGGTGGCCGTAGCCGCGCATGAAGGGGGTCGCGTCGCCGAACGCGGGAAGCTGCGTACCGGTGAAGCCGGCCTCGATCAACGGGTCGCCCCAGAAGGCGCGTTCGTGGTCGATGACGCAGGCGATCTTGCCGTCGCGGACCATGACGTTACTGTCCCACAGGTCCCACTCGACCAGCCGCGGTTCGGTGACCTCGTCGAGGCTGCCGGCGTGCTCGGCGAGGACCTCGCGGACGGTGTCGTAGTCCCAGCCGATGTCGACGCGGCGGCGTTCGCCGTCGGTCAGGACGTCCTCGACGATGCCCGTGAACACCCGCCGCCAGCTCGGGTCACCCGGCCCGGCCAGCGGCCCGAAGGCGTCGCCGCGCAGGGAGTTGATCTCCCGGTTCGCCGCGCCGACCTGCTCCAGGTACGCGTCGCGTTCGGCGGCGGGCAGTTGGTCCTTGACGATGCCGAGGTTGTCGGCGTCGACGTACGGCATGAAGAAGTAGTCCGCGTCGCACAGTTCGTGGCTGCGGTCGGCGAAGTCGACGACGGGCACCGGCACCGAGGTGCGCGAGCGCAGGAGGTCCAGCGTCGTCAGCTCGATCGCCATGGCGCCGCGCTCGTACGTCATCACCTCCACCTGCGGCGGCGGGGCGATCTTCAGGACGACCTCGGCGCCGTCGCGCAGGCGGATGCGGTAGGCCACGTTGAACCAGCCGTGCCCCAGCTCGCTTACCCACCCGTCCGCGGCCGGCACCTGCCCGGGCCCGTAGGCGCGCTCGACCATGGCGCGCAGAACGTCCAGGGACTGCCTGTTCTTTGTGATGCTCTCCACGCCCTGTCCTTCCCGGGGTGACGCGAACGACTCGAATACCTAAGCCTGTTCGGAAATCTCCAGGAGGAGTGTACGTTCGTACATGCCGGGGGTCGAGAGTGGTCAGGGGCGTTCCGGGCGGCAGTTCGCCACCGCCCCGTCGGCGGGATGCGGGCCCCACGCGATCTCGAAGTACCGGACGTGCTCGTCCTGCCCCACCGACCGCATGCCGGCCGCCGTCATCACATGGTGGGACGCGACGTTGTCGTGGTCCGCGTCGCCTCTCACGCGGGTGGCACCCTGCGCCCGCGCGAACAGCAGCAGCGCGCGGAGGGCCTCCGAGGCGTACCCCTGGCCGTGCGCCGCCGGGACGAGGCCGTAGCCGATCGTGACACCGCCGTCCGCGTCCACGGGCCCATGGAACCCCAGGCCGCCGATCGCCCGACCGTCCTTCCGGCGACGGATCTCGAAGATGCCGAACGGCCGGGGATCCCCGGCCGCCGCACAGACGCCGAGGAAACGCCGGGCGGCGAACACGTCCCCGTCGGTGGGGTATTCGGACGCCCACCGCACATTGCCGCTCGGCTCGCCCGTCACCAGGTGCTCGGCCTCGGAGACGGTCAAGGGATGAAGCAGGAGGCGCGCTGTCGCAAGATCGTCCATGGTCGGGAGGATGCCACGCGGGGTGGTGGGGGAGCACGGGGATTGTCCGCCTGGGAGGGGCGCATCCTCTGGGGTATCGGCCGCGGCGTCAGTCGTTCGCGTCCCGCAGTGTCCGCAGCACGCGTTCCAGATGCCCCCGGTCCTCGGCCGAGAGCGGCGCCGTGACATGGGTGCGCAGGTGTGCGACATGGACGGTCATCGCGTGGTCCAGTGCCAGTCGGCCGGTGTCGGTGAGGACGGCGTAGGCGGCTCGCCGGTCCGCGGGGTCGGGTTCGCGGCGGATCAGGCCCTCGGCCTCGATGCGGTCGGCGAGGCGGGTGAAGCCGCCCGAGCTGAAGGAGACGGCCTGCGCCAGGTCTGTCATGCGGAGGCGGTGGCCGGGGGTGCGGCCCAGGCGGAGGAGTACCTCGAACCAGGTGTCGGGGACGCCCAGGTCGCGGTGCACCAGGGGTTTGAGGCGGGTGAACGCCTCTACGAACAGGCCGTAGAGCGTCACGTCGTCGGCGTTGAGCAGTTCCTCGTCCACCTGGACAGGGTGACAGATGTCGGCGTCCGGAAGAAGCTGCCGTTGCAATATCTGCATCGGCAGAGATAGTGTCTGTGTCAGCAGATACTTATCCGGTTCAGCCCCCCCACGGACGGAGCCCGCTCATGCGCAGCCGCATCCTCCCCGCCCTCGGCCTGGCCGGCGTCCTCGCCGTCGGCCTCTCCCTGGGATCCGCCTCGGCGGACGCCGCCCCCGCGCCCCGTACGACCACCATCGAGGTCGTCGAGAAGGGCACCGCGATCAACCTGGTCGACGTCGCCCCCGCCGACTCCGCCCTCGGAGACCAGCTCATCGGCACCGGCGACCTCATCGGCCGCGACGGCCGCAAGGTCGGCACCAGCAGCTTCGTCGGCGTCTCCACCGACGCCAGGCCGCGCACCGCCGAACTCCTCACCTTCGTCTACGAGTTGCCCGGCGGGAAGATCACCACCTCCGGCACCGCCCGGCTCTCCGCCACTGGCCCCGTCTTCGACGAGACCTTCGCCGTCACCGGCGGCACCGGCACCTACAAGAACGCCTCAGGCGAGGTGCGCGTCGTGCAGGAGACCGTGGAGCGGGCGAAGGTCACCTTCCGGATCCAGCGCTGACAACACCCCGCACACCTACGGAGTCCCCTGTGAAGATCCTCCTCATCGGCGCCACCGGCATGATCGGCTCCCGCATCGCCGCGGAAGCACTCGGCCGGGGCCACGAGGTCACCGCCGCCACCCGCTCGGGCCGCGTCGAGACCCAGCACCCCGCGCTCACCGCACTCGCCCTCGACGCCTCCGTGGCGGGCAAGGTCGCGCAGGCCGCCGCCGGCCACGATGTCGTCGTCTCCGCCGTCTCCCCGCCCCGCGACGGCTCCGACCCGACCGCTCCGCTCCTGTCGACGTACCGCTCCCTGGTCACAGGGCTGCGCGAGGCAGGCGTACGGCGCTTGGTCGTCGTGGGCGGTGCGGGCAGCCTGCGGACGGCATCCGGCGCTGACCGGGTGGACACGCCCGACTTCCCCGCGATGTACAAGGCCGAGTCCCTCGCCCAGCGCGAGGTGCTGCGCCTGCTGCGCGCCGAGGTCACCGACCTCGACTGGACCTACGTCTCACCCGCCGACGAGATCGCCCCCGGCGACCGCACCGGCACCTTCCGCCTCGGCGGCGACGACCTGCTGACCGCCGAGGACGGCACGAGCTTCATCAGCGCCGAGGACTACGCGGTCGCCCTGGTCGACGAGGCGGAGAAGAGCACGGCGATACGGCGCCGCATCACCCTGGCGTACTGAGGGTCTCCCCGCCGGCCGCACGCCGATCACGATCGCCGATCGTGATCGGATCGCCGGACCGTCGTCAAAAACGGTTGGTTTCTTTACGCACGTTCCCACTCCACCTGAGTGAATCGAGGAGCTGTGCAAGTGAGAAACCGCCCGATCCGGCTGGTCCTGACGGCTGTCGCCGCAGGGGTGCTGGCCGTGGGCGCTCCGGCCGTCGCGCTGGCGGCGGCCACTGAATCGTCAGCCGCCCCCGCCCAGAGGCAGACGGCGCCCACCGAGAGCCAGTGGAAGCAGCTCGACCACCTCGCCGCCACCCCCGCCGTCCTCGGCGTCGCGGACTCCGGCGCGATGCTGAGGCTTGCCGCCGGCACGTCGGCCGTGGACAAGGCCGAGGTGCAGAAGCTGCTCCCGGCGGGCGTGCCGACGGCCGTTCAGGCCAGCCGGTTCAGCAAGGACACCCTGGACAGGATCCAGACGGCGATCACCGACCGCGCCTGGAACAGCGACGCCGACAAATACGGCGTGGCCACCTCGTACGACGCCGCCACCGACAAGGTGACGGTCTACACGGACGCCCCCGGCTCGGTCACGAAGTCGCTGACCAGCGCTTACCCGGGCGCCGTCGACATCCAGCAGGCCCGCCTCGAACCCCAGCAGAGCCGGTTCGCCGACGCCCAGCCGTTCTGGGCCGGGGCCGCGCTGATCGGGACCGAGGGCACCTCGGCGTACAAGTGCACGGCCGGTTTCGCCGTCAAGCAGCACGCCACCGGGCACCTCTACATGACGACCGCCGGGCACTGCTACGGCAACCTGACGCACGTCTACAGCCGGGGCCAGAACAACGGCTTCGGCAACTGGGTCGGCCAGGTCACGCGCCGCAACCAGAACATCGACACCGAGCTGATGTCCGGCAACACCGCCAAGCCCTATGACAGCTTCATGTTCACCGGGGGACTCGCCGGCAGCGGCGCCTCGATGTTCGTCCACGGGACGGAGCTCCCCGATAACGGCACGAAGGTCTGCGTGAGCGGTTCCGTGTCGTTCAACCACTGCGGCCACCCGATCTCCAACAGCAGGTTCAGCATCTGCTACTCGGGCGGCGTCAACTGCATCAAGGACGGCAAGGGCTTCGTCTACGACCAGGGCGGCACGAACTGGCCGGCCTACGACAATGGGCAGCTCACCCAGCCGGGTGACTCCGGTGCCCCCATCTACACGACGGACGACACCGAGTCCGGGGCGTGGATCGTCGGCGGGCACTCGGGCGTGGTGTGGCAGGCATCGAGCCCCTGCCACTGCTCAAGGGAACACATGGTCGGCGTGAACATCGCGGCCATCACCCAGGACTTCGGAGTCGACGTCGTCACCAGGTGACGTTCCCGGAGCACCCGCGTCGCCGGCCGCTTCCCCATGGCGGCCGGCGACCCCCGTCACTCAAGGCACCCCCTCTTCTCCGACCGGAGCCCTCATGTCCCGCCCCCGTAAGCCCTCCCGTCCCCAGCGGGACGCCGCCCCGACCCCGCCCCTCGGCCTCGGAACCGGCCGCTGGCTGGCCGCCGGCGTCCCCTGGTTCGCCCCCTTCACCGGGATCGCGGCGGCGATGACCGTCCTTGCCCTCACGATCTCGGGCCCCGACCTCACCGACACAGCCGACCGCATCCTCGCCACCGCCGACTGGACCCAGCCCCACACCTGGGCCGCACTCCTGCTCAAACTGGGCGCCAGCGGACTGAGCTTCCTGCCGGTGGGCCTCGCGGCCTACCTCGCGTACGGCATCGCCGGCGGCCCGGCGCTGGTGCCCGGCCTGCTGGGCGGCATGGCCGCGATGGGCGTCCAGGGCGGCGTCCTCGCCGGGCTGCTCGCCGGCCTCGTCGCGGGCGGGGCCACCCTGGCACTCGTACGCATCTCCGTCCCGCCCCGGCTGCGGGACATCACCTCGACCGTGCTGGTGCCGCTGCTGGCCAGCCTGGCCACGGCCGCGCTGGTCATCGCGTTCGCCGGGGACCAACTCACCTCCCTGACCGGGTGGTTGCACGGCGAGCTGGTGTGGCTGGAGTTCCACCACACCGCCCTGACCGGCGCGCTCCTCGGCCTGATGGTCTGCTGCGACCTCGGCGGCGCGATCGGCAAGTCGGCCATCGCCTTCGGTGTCGTCGGCGTGAGCGGGGTCGACCCCACCAAGTTCAGCCCGGCCGACATGACGATGATGGCCGCCGTGGTCGCGGCCGGTATGGTGCCCGCGCTCGGCATGAGCCTCGCCACCCTCGCCCGGGGCAGGCTCTTCACCCCCGCCGAACGGGCGTACGGCAAGGCGGCGTGGCTGTTCGGCGCGGCCTCGATCCCCGAGGGCGCCGTCCCCTTCGCCTTGGCCGACCCCCTGCGGGTGCTCCCGGCGGGCATCGCGGGCGGAGCCGTCACCGGCGCCCTGACGATGACCTTCGGTGCCACGATCACGGTTCCCTACGGTGGTTTCCTCGCGGTCGGAGACATGGGCAAGCCTCTGCTCCTCGCCCTCGCCGTCGTCCTCGGAGCGCTGGTCAACGCCGCGACGGCCGTCGGCCTCAAGGCGCTCGGCAGGCAGTCCGCCGAGGCGCGCTCGATGAGCCCCGCGCCCACGTTCCGTGCGAAGGTGCCCGCGGCCCGGTGAAACCGCAGGTGTCAGGAGTCCGGGCCGCCGAAGGGCAGCCCGGCCAGGACGGCGCGTCTGCTGGCGCGGACGTGCTCGCGCATCACGTGTTCGGCGCTGTCGCCGTCCTTCTCCAGGATCAGTTCCAGGACGTGATGGTGTTCGCGGTCCGACTGCTGGACGCGGCGCGGCCGGCTGAGGGAGGTGTTGACCAGCCGGGGGTAGGAGAGCTGGTTCATCAGCATCCGGTAGTGGGCCTCCAGCTTGCTGTTGTCGGCGCCGGCGACGAGCAGGTCGTGGAACTCCTGGACGAGTTCGGCGTACCGCCCCCGGTCGTCGCGTTCCACCGCCGCGTCGGCCTCGCGCAGGTTGCGCTCCAGCAGGTCGATCTCCGCGACCCGGCCGCGCCGGGCGAGCAGGCGTACGGCCGCGCCCTCCAGGAGCCCCTTCATCTCGAAGAGTTCGGTGATCTCGCGGCGGGAGGGGATGGTGACGAACGTCCCGACGCGGGGGCGGATCTCGACCAGCCCCTCGGTCTGGAGCTGCTTGAGGGCTTCGCGGACCGGGGTGCGGCTGACGCCGAACTCCTGCGCGAGGGCGATCTCCGAGAGCGGAGCCCCGGGTCCGACGGCGCCCCTGATGATCCGCTCCCGCATGTCGGCGATCACCCGGGCCTGCATCGACCCGTTCTTCGGCCTGTCCTTCGCCTGATCCACCGAGCCCTCTTCCGCCTTCCCGGCCGTCCGTCGGTCAGTCCAGCGGAGCGAGTGCGCCGCCGTCGAAGAACCTACCCGCGCTGTAGACCATGGGCTGACGCTCGTCGACCGAGGCGTGCACCACCCGGCAGATGAACACGGTGTGGGTGCTGGCCTGGAGGCGTTCGCGGATCTCGGCCTCCATGTGCGCGGCGCTGCGGGCGAGCAGCGGGCTGCCGAACGGGCCGCTCTCCCAGGCGATGTCCTTGAACTTGTCGTCGGACTTGCCCGCGAACGTGCCGACCACGTCGAGCTGGTCGGTGGAGAGGATGTTGATCGCGAGGTGGCCCGCCCGGAACAGGCAGTCGTGGGTGGAGGAGGTCCGCTGGACGCACACCATCACGGTGGCGGGGTCGAGGGAGATGCTGGAGAAGGCGTTGACCGCGAGCCCTCGGGGGGTCTGCCCGTCCATCGCCGTCACGACGGTGACACCGGTGACGAACTGTCGGTTGACCTGCTTCATCACGTCGAGGTCGGGCGTCGCGGCGAGGGCTGTCATGGGGGTGCTCCTGTTCATCTGTCGTCAGTCCTGTCCCACCTGGATGATCCCCAGCGCCGCGAGGAGCGCCCGGGGGTCCCACGTCACGTGCTCCTCGACGATCCGCTCGCCCTCGAAGCGGGCGAACGTGGCGCCGCTGACCTCCACGCGCCGCCCGGTGGGCGGGACCCCGAGGAGCGCGTTCTCGTGGGTGCCGGTGCTGTGCCAGCGGATCGCGGCCCGGTCGCCCTCGACGAGGATGTCGTCGAGGGTGGTGACCAGGTCGGGGAAGGCCGTCCGGGTCGAGACGATCGCGGACTTGAAGCCGTCCAGGTCCTGGGGGTGCGGGTCCTGGCTGTGGCGGAGGTAGGCCGGGCTCAGCAGGGTGTCGAGGGCGTCGACGTCGCCTCGGCCCCAGGCGGCGGCCCACACCTGCTCGATGAGTGCCCGGCGGGCGTCAGCGCGAGACATCGGTCTTCTCCTTGAGGGGTCTGAGATCCTTCTGGTCCGCGCGCAGTTCCTTCCAGAAGGACACCGCCAGCCCGGCGATGATCACGAGGAACGGCAGGGACGTCACGATGACGGTGTTCTGGAGGGCGTTGAGTCCGCCGGCGAGCATGAGGACGACCGCGGTGATGCCGGTGAGGACGCCCCAGAGGATGAGCACCGGGCGGCGCGGGGTGAGGGACCCGCCCGTGGTCATCATCGACAGCACATAGGTGTTGGCGTCGGCGCCGGAGACGAAGAACATGATGACCAGGAGGATGGCGATCGCCGAGGTCAGCGAGGCGAGCGGGAAGTGGTCGAGGGTCGCGAAGAACGCGCTGTTGATGTCGGCCGCGGTCTGTTTCGCGATGTCGCCGCCCTCGTAGAGGTCGATGTGGATCGCGGTGCCGCCGAAGACCGTGAACCAGGTGAAGAAGACGACGCTGGGGACGACCAGGACGCCCATGACGAACCCGCGGATGGTGCGGCCGCGCGAGATGCGGGCCAGGAAGACGCCGACGAAGGCACCCCACGAGACCCACCAGGCCATCATGAAGTAGGTCCACCACTGCATCCACTGGAGCCCGCCGAACGCGGTGCCCTGAAGGCTCATCCGGAAGAAGTCGGTGGCCCACTGGCCGACGGCCTCGGTGTACAGGTTCGCGATGAACACGGTGGGGCCGGCGACCAGGACGAACACGAACAGGACGACGGCGAGCCAGGTGCTGCCCTGGCTCAGGAACTTGATGCCCTTGCTGACCCCGGTCACCGCCGAGAGCGTGAACACGGCGGTGACGGCCGCGATGATGAGCACCTGGCTGACGTCGTTCACCGGCATCCCCCAGAGCCGGCCGAGCCCGTTGTTGACCTGGAGCGCGCCCAGGCCCAGGGAGGTCGTGGTGCCGAAGAGCGTCGCGAACACCGCGAGGACGTCGATGGCCTTGCCGACCGGCCCGTTCACACGGTCGCCGAGCAGCGGCGTGAACAACTGGCTGACCAGGGTGCGCCGGCCCTTGCGGTGCGTCGAGTACGCGATGGCGAGACCGAAGACGGCGAAGATCGCCCAGGCTTGCAGGCCCCAGTCGAAGTAGGAGTACTGGAGGGCGCGGACCGCCGCCGCGGGGGTGTTCGGCTCGGCGAGTCCGTGCGGCGGCGACGCGAGGTGGGAGATCGGTTCGGCGACGCCGTACGAGACCAGGCCGATGCCCATGACCGCGCTGAGGATCATCGCGAACCAGGCCGGGGTGGAGAACTCGGGGCGGTCGTCGTCCCTGCCGAGGCGGATGTCGCCGGCCGGGCTGAAGGCCAGGAACACCAGGAAGATCAGGAGGGCGAGCGTGACCACCAGGTAGGACCAGCCGAACGTGGACGTCACCCAGTTCAGCGAGTCGGTCGTGACCTTGTTCAGGTTGTCCGTGAACAGGGCCGCCCACGCCACGAAGACCGCGGAGACGCCGAGCGAGGTCCAGAAGACGGAACCGAGCGTGCCGTCCGGCCGAGTGCTCTCCGAGGGGGGTGTGGGCGGCGCTGTCGCGTCCGCTTCCAGGGGTCTGGACATGGAACTCCTCGGGTCCGGGGCCTGCTGGCCACCCGCTCTGGCATACAAGCAGCAGTAAGGCACGCTGCCATGGGAGCGTCAATAGGTCGGGCCGCGAAAACACCGCAACCGCCTGGATCCTTTAATCGCCGCAGATAGAACGCGTGTTGTCGGACCTGGAGGGGAGGGTAGGCGGTTGCTCGGTCCGCCTTCCTCGCGGTCCCTTGACCGGTCAGAGGGCGGCATCTATCGTCCTGTGCCATGCAAGAGCGTATGCATCACCTCGACGAGACCATCGGTCTGCGCAAGTTGGTGGTCTACCGCGACGTCGTCCTCAGCGAAGGCGGCGAGACGCTCGCCCGGCCCCTGCGGCGGGCCAGCGCCGCCGCGGTGATCCGCAACCCGTGGGCGGGCACCGGCCCCTCGGCCGACCTGTCCGCGGAACAGGCCCGCGTCGGCCCGGTGCTCGCCCGGCTGCTGACCGACCGCCTCATCGCCTCCCTCGGCGGCGCGGACGAGATCGAGGCGTTCGGCAAGGCCGCGCTCGTCGGCGCCGCGGGCGAGGTCGAGCACGCCGGCGCCCTCATCCACACCCCGTACTTCGGCAACCTGGTCCGGGAGTTCCTGGCGGGCGAGTCGGTGATCTGCTTCGCCGACACCCGCGCCGAGGCAGGTGAGACGCTGACCGTCCCGCTCTGGCACAAGACCAGGGCCTCGACACGCAGCCACTACCAGACCGTCAGTGCCCGGGTCCCCGACGCCCCGCGCGCGGACGAGATCGTCGTCATCGCGGGCGCGTCCACCGGAGCGCGCCCGCACCCCCGCATCGGAGACCGGGCGACGGACCCCGTCGTCACCGCCGAAACCCTGGAGGTAGTGCCCTCATGAGCGTCCGCAAGATCGTGACCGTCGTCGAGGAGATCCGCACCGAGGGCGGCCGGGCCGTCGAGAGCCCCGCCCGGATCGCCGTCGTGGCCGCGGTGATCGACAACCCCTGGGCCGGCCAGGGCTTCGTGGAGGACCTCGCCCCCGGCATCGCCGCGCACGCCTCCGACCTCGGCGCCCTGCTCGCCCCGGCGGTCCTCGACGCCCTTCAGGCCCCCGCCGAGGCGTACGGCAAGGCCGCGATCGTCGGCCTGGACGGCGAGATCGAGCACGGCTCGGCGCTGATCCACACGCTCACCTTCGGCGACCACTTCCGCAAGGCCGCGAACGCCACCACGCTGCTGCCCGCCGTCGAGAAGCGCGGCCCCGCGGGCGTCGTCTTCGACATCCCGCTGAAGCACATCACCGACGCCACGATCCGCTCCCACCACCAGAGCTTCGAGGTCCGCGTCGCCGACGCCCCCCACCCCGGCGAGATCGTCATAGCGCTGGCCGCGGCCGCCCAGGGGCGCCCCCAGCAGCGCCTGGCCCCCCTCTCGACCGAACAGTAGGCGGCCCCATGAGCAAGCCCGTCGTGGTCCTGCTCCACGGTGTCGGACTCGACCACACCATGTGGGAGCCCGCAGCCAGGCTCCTGTCCGACCGGTTCACCGTCCTCACCCCCGACCTGCCGGGCCACGGCGCCCGCCCGCCCGTACCCGCCGCCGTGACCCTCGCCGACCTGGCCGACGGGCTGACCGGCGAGATCCCGGCGAACGCGCACCTGGTCGGGTTCTCGCTGGGCGCCCTGATCGCCCAGCGGATCGCGCTGCACCGCCCCGACCTGGTGGCCACCCTGACCTCGGTCAGCTCCGTGTGCGCCCGCACCGCCGAGGAGCGGGCCTCCGTACACGACCGGCTGCGCACCGCGGAGGCCGATTTCCCGGCGAGCGTGGCCGCGTCCCTGAGCCGCTGGTACGACGGCACCGGCGTCGGCCCCGACCGGGTCGCCCGCACCGAGGCCACCCTGCTCGCCAACGACCCCGCGTCCTTCCTCGCCTGCTACCGCGTCTTCGCCACCGCGGACGCCGACCTCGCCCCGCACCTGGCCGCCATCGCCGTACCCGCCCTGGCGGTGACCGGCGAGAACGACCCCGGGTCCACCCCCGCGATGACCCACCGGCTCGCCGCGGCGATTCCCGGCTGCCGTGCGGCCGTCATCCCCGGGGCCCGCCACATGCTGCCCGTCGAGCGCCCCGAGGCGTTCGCCGACTGCCTCAGCACCTTCATCGGAGAGTGCGCACATGTCTGACCTCACCACCCTGCGGCACTTCATCGACGGCGCCCCCGCCGAGCCCGCGTCGGGCGAGTACTTCGAGAGCGCCAACCCCGCCACCCGCGAGACCCTCTACCGGGCCGCACGCGGAAACGCCGCCGACGTCGACCGGGCCGTGGCCGCCGCACGCAGGACGTTCGAGGACCCGCGCTGGCGCGACCTCAGCCAGACCCGGCGCGGACACCTCCTGCGCCGCCTCGGCGACCTCATCGCCGAGAACGCCGAGGACCTGGCCCGGGGGGAGACCCTGGACAACGGCAAACTCCTGCGCGAGATGCGCGGGCAACTGGCCGCCCTGCCGGAGTACTACCACTACTACGCCGGGCTCGCCGACAAGATCCACGGCGACGTCATCCCCACCTCCGACCGGCAGGTCCTCAACTACACGGCCCGCGAACCCCTCGGCGTGGTCGGCGCGATCACCCCGTGGAACTCCCCGCTGACCCTCACCAGTAGCAAGCTCGCACCCGCGCTCTGCACCGGCAACACCGTCGTGATCAAACCCTCGGAGCACACCTCGGCGACCGTCCTCAGACTCGCCGAACTCGCCCTGGAGGCCGGGTTCCCGCCGGGCGCGGTCAACGTCGTCACCGGCTTCGGCGCCGAGGCCGGACAGGCCCTCGTCGACCACCCCGACCTCGCGAAGATCTCCTTCACCGGCTCCACCGCCACCGGGTCCCGCATCGCCGCGGCGACCGCCAGCCGCTTCATCGGCTCCACCCTCGAACTCGGCGGCAAGTCACCCAACATCGTCTTCGAGGACGCGAACATCCCGAACGCCGCGATGGGCGTCGTCGCCGGCATCTTCGCCGCCGCCGGACAGACCTGCATCGCCGGCAGCCGGGTCTTCGCCCACCGCTCCGTCTACGACGAACTCCTCCAGCGGGTCACCGAGCGCGCCCGGACCATCGTCATCGGCGACCCCCTGGACGCGAAGACGGAACTGGGCCCGCTGGCCTTCGAAGCCCAGCGCGACAAGGTCGCCGGGTACGTCGACCTCGGACGCGAGGAAGGCGCCCGCGTGCTGACCGGCGGCCGGGCCACCGACGCCGGCCTGGGCGGGTACTTCTACGAGCCGACCGTCCTCGTCGACGTCGACAACGACATGCGCGTCGTCCGCGAGGAGATCTTCGGCCCCGTCCTCGCGGTCATGCCCTTCGACACCGAGGACGAGGCCGTACGCCTGGCCAACGACACCGCGTACGGGCTCGCCGCCGGCGTGTGGACCACGAACCTCTCCCGCGCGCACCGCACGGCCGCCCGCCTCGACGCCGGAACCGTCTGGGTCAACACCTACCGGGCCATGTCCCCGATGTCACCGCGCCAGGGCTTCAAGACCAGCGGCACCGGCGTCGAGCACGGCACCGAGACCGTCAAGGAGTACACCCGCCTCAAGAGCGTCTGGATCAACACGAGCGAGGAGCCCGTCGCCGACCCCTTCACGATGCGGAGCTGACATGCCCCAGGTCGCCATCACCCTCGGCGCGGGCCGCACCCCCGAGCAGATCCGGGCGCTCATCCACGAGGTGCACAGCGCGGTCCTGCGCACCGTGAACACCCGGCCCGAACACATCCGCGTCGTCGTCCACGAGGTACCCCGCGCGCACTGGGCCACCGGTGACGTCACCCTCACCGAACTGGACGCCGCCACAGCAGCTCAGGAGCAGTCATGAGGTTTTCGTTGTTCGCGCACATGGAGCGCTGGGACGAGGAGGTCAGCCACCGGCAGCTCTTCGAGGACCTCTCCGAGCTGGTCCTGACGGCCGAGGCCGGCGGGTTCTCCACCGTGTGGATCGGCGAGCACCACGCGATGGAGTACACGATCTCCCCGAGCCCGATGCCGCTCCTCGCCCACCTGGCCGCCAGGACCTCGACGATCCGGCTGGGCGCGGGGACCATCATCGCCCCGTTCTGGGACCCCATCCGGGTCGCCGGCGAGTGCGCGCTCCTCGACGTCATCAGCGACGGCCGCATGGAGGTCGGACTCGCCCGCGGCGCCTACCAGTTCGAGTTCGACCGGCTCGCGGGCGGGCTGCCCGCCGCCGACGGTGGAAAGCACCTGCGTGAACTCGTTCCCGCCGTCCGCGCCCTCTGGCAGGGCGACTACGCCCACGACGGCGAGATCTGGCAGTTCCCGACCTCCACCAGCGTCCCCAAGCCGGTGCAGCGGCCCACCCCGCCCATGTGGATCGCCGCCCGCGACCCCGCCTCCCACGACTTCGCCGTCGCCCAGGGCTGCAACGTCATGGTCACCCCGCTGATGAAGGGCGACGAGGAAGTCGTCGACCTCAAGCGGAAGTTCGACACCGCCGTCGCCGCCCACCCCGAGGTCGCCCGCCCCGACCTCATGGTCCTGCGGCACACCCACGTCCACTCCCCGGACGAGCCCGACGGCTGGCGCCCCGCCGCGGAAGCCGTCAACCGCTTCTACCGCACCTTCGACGCCTGGTTCGGCAACAAGACCACCCCCGTCAACGGCTTCCTGCCCCCCAGCCCCGAGTCGAAATTCGCCGACCGCCCCGAGTTCCAGCCGGAATCCCTCCACCGGACCGCGATGATCGGCACCCCGGCCGAGGTCATCGCCCGGCTGCGCGCCTACGAGGAACTCGGCGTCGACGAGTACAGCTTCTGGATCGACAACAGCCTGCCGCACGTGGAGAAGCGCAGGTCCCTGGAGCTGTTCATCAAGGAGGTCGTGCCGGCTTTCGCGTGAGGCGCCGGCGAGCACCGCCTGTCGCCCTGACCACATCGCGCAGGGATCGAATGACGGCAGACCGGCCGGAAACGTAAGGTGCTGCTCTCCCGATGTCCGAATGTCCGGACGTCCTCCGCACGCGTCAGGGAAGCAGGTGGCCATGGGCCGTCCGGAGAGGCCGTTGGACCCGGCGGCGGGCCCCGTGCAGCGGTTCGCGCACGGGCTGCGGGAGTTGCGGGAGGCGGCGGGGCGGCCGACCTACCGGGCGATGGCGCAGCGCGTGCAGGTCTCGGCGGCGGCTCTGGCGCAGGCCGCGGCGGGGAAGAAGCTGCCGTCCCCGGAGGTCGTCAAGGAGTACGTGCTGGCCTGCGGCGGTGAGCCGGGGGAGTGGGAGGGGCGCTGGAAGGAGGCGGAGGCCGAGGTCGCCGGGCAGGCGCGGGACGAGCCCGACGCGGCGCCGCCGTACCGGGGGCTCGCGCGGTACGAGCCGGGCGACCGGGACGTGTTCTTCGGCCGGGACCGGCTGATCGAGGACGTACGCGCGCTGGTGTGCGGGCAGCGGTTCGCGGTGGTGTTCGGGGCCTCCGGGAGCGGCAAGTCGTCCCTGCTGAGGGCGGGGCTCGTGCCCCGGCTCAGGGAGGAGATCGCAGAGCCCGCCGTCCTGCGGGTGCTGACCCCCGGACCCCGGCCCGCCGCGACGTACGGGCATCTGCTCGCGCCGGGGGAGGGGGAGCCGGACAGCTGGGTGGTGGTCGACCAGTTCGAGGAGGTGTTCACGCTGTGCCGGGACCGCGCGGAACGGAACCGGTTCATCGACCTGCTGCTCACCGCCCGCGACCCGGACAGCCGGCTGCGCGTCCTGATCGCCCTGCGCGCCGATTTCTACGGCCGCTGCGCCGAACACCGCGACCTCGCGGACGCGCTGCGCGGGGCCGGCCTCCTGGTCGGGCCGATGACCGCCGAGGAACTCCGCGAGGTCGTCGTCCGGCCCGCCCGGACGGCCGGACTGATCGTGGAACGCGAGCTGACCGCCCGGATCGTCGACGAGGTCCTCGACGAACCCGGCGGCCTCCCCATGCTCTCCCACGCCCTCCTGGAGACCTGGCGACGCCGCCGCAGCCGCATGCTGAGCCTCGCCGCGTACGACGCGGCCGGCGGAGTGGGCGGCGCGATCGCCGCCAGCGCCGAGAGGGCGTACGCCACCCTCACCCCCGAACAGGCCCGAGCCGCCCGGCAGTTGCTGCTGCGGATGGTCGAACCGGGCCAGGGCACCCCGGACACCCGGCGCCCCCTGCCCAGAGCCGAACTCGACGCGTGGGCCGAGCCCGGCGTCCGCGTCGCCGTCGAGACCCTGACCCGCGCCCGCCTGCTGACCGGCGACGAGGACGGCGTCCACCTCGCCCACGAGGCCCTGATCAGCCGCTGGCCCCGGCTGCGGGACTGGATCGAGGAGGACCGGGAACGGCTGCGCCACCACCGCGCGCTCACCGAGGCCGCCCACGCCTGGGTGGAGCACGACCGCGACCCCGGCACCCTGTACCGGGGCACCCGGCTCGCCCGAGCCGAGGAGACCTTCCCCCGGCACGCCGACGACCCCGTCCTGACCGCCACCGAGCGGGCGTTCCTGGCCGCCGCCGTCACGCACCGGGACACCGAGCGCGAGGCGGCCGTACGCGGTGCGCGGCGGGCGAGGATGCTGGTGTCGACCCTGTCGGCGGTGGTCGCGGTGGCGCTGGTCGCGGGGCTGCTCGCCTGGCAGCAGCACCGCGACAACGAGCGGCGCCGCACCGACGACGCGGCCCGCCGGATCGCGGAGGTCGCCGACGGGCTGCGCACCACCGACCCGCGTACGGCGCAGCTCCTCGGCGTCGCCGCCTGGCGGGTCGCGCGGCTCCCGGAGACCCGGCGGGCCCTGCTCGGCTCCCTCACCCAGCCCGAGACCGGCACCTTCACCGACCCGGCGCCCGGCGACACCACCACCCGCTTCCTCACCGACTCCGGCCGTACCCTCCTGTCCGTCGACGGCACCACCTGGCGCACCTGGGACGTCACCGACGGCACCCGCACCGGGTCCGGGCCGCTGCCGGACGGCGACGTCGTGTCGGCCGCACCGGACGGCCGGCTCCTCGTCGTCCAGGAACCCGACGGCACCACCCGCGTGTGGAACACCGCCACCGGCCGCTGGACCGGCCCGGTCCTGTCCACGGCCACCACCGTCGACCTCGTGGCCGGCGGGATCCTCGCCCAGAGCGACGTCGACGACGGCCGCTTCCTGCTGCGCACGGCCGCCGACGGCCGCCGGCTCCTGGCGGTCGACGCACCCGCCCGGATCGACGCCGCACTCAGCCCGGACGGCCGCACCGCGGCCGTCTGCCCCACCGGCAAGGCCCCGGAGGTCTTCGACGTCACCCGCCGCCGGGCCCTGCCCGGCGACTGGCGGACAGCGGCCGGCACCTGCGACGACGACCACGCCGAACTCGTCCTCGGCGGCGGCCGGCTCGCCGCCGTGACCGCCGACGGCGTCCGCGTCTGGGACATCGCCACCGGCCGCCAGGTCACCCGCCTCACCGCCCCCGGCATCGGCGACGCCGCCGTCAGCGCCGACGGCGCCTTCCTCGCGACACTCGACCCGAACGAGATCAAGATCTGGCGGCTGTCCCGGCCCGAGGCACCGGTCCAACGACACGCGCTCGACAACCAGTTCGTCTACAACCACCTCGTCTGGGACACCCACCACCCCCTCCTGCGCTACCTCGAAGGCGGCACGGTCCACACCCTCGACACCGCCCCGGTCACCACCCCCGCCTGGCCCGCCCGCCCCCTGTCCGCGACCCGGCTCAGCCCGGACGGCCACACCCTCGCCACCGCCGAATCCACCGGCCCCACCTACCGCGTCCAGCTCCGCGACGGCACCACCCTCCGCACCCTCCCGCCCCCACCCCTGCCCGCAGCCCTCGACCCCGCGAGCCCGGTCGGCCCCGCCGACACCATGCCCCTGCTGGCGTTCAGCCCCGACGGCACCACCTTCGCGTACGGCGTCGCCCTCCCCGGCCGGGACGCCGTCGCCCAGCACGTCACCGTCTGGGACCGCGCCCACGCCCGCGTACGCACCACCCTCGACCTGACCGCGCCCGCACCCGCCGGCGCCGTCACCGCCCTCGCCCTCGACCCCGGCGGCCACACCCTGTACGCCGTCCGCACCCCCCGCCTCAGCGCCCCCGACGTCGAGGCGTGGGACGTCGCACACCACCGGCGGACCGCCGTGTTCCTGGCGGCCAACGGCAACCACCTTGCGCTGCGCCCCGACGGACGCCTCCTCGCCAGCGACGACCGCGCCCTGCGGCCGCCCTCCGGCGAGATCGTCGCCCCCGACCTCACCCGGGACGCCGGAGCGACCGCCCTCGGCTTCGCCCCGGACGGCTCCCGCCTCGCCGTCGGCGACGAGGACGGCCGCGTCGACCTGTGGGACGGCGACGCCCGCCACCGCGCCGGCGTCCTGCGCAACGTCTTCCCCGCCGCCCTCGGCGACGGCCCCGAGCAGATCAGCGCCCTCGCCTTCAGCCCCGACGGCACCACCCTCGCCGTCGGCGGCGACGCGGGCACCCTCCAGCTCTGGGACGTCGCTGCCCAACAGCCCCTCGGCGGCCCCCTGCCCACCGCCGGCGAGGCCGTCACCTCCCTCGCCTTCGCCCCCGACAGCACCACCCTGTACGCGTCCGGCGCACACGTCCCCCTCCAGCGCTACGACATCGACCCCGCCCACGTCGTCGCCCGGATCTGCGCCCGCACGGGAGACGCGGACCTGACCCCGGCCCAGTGGCGGACGTACGCCCCCGACGCCCCGTACCGCCGCGTGTGCGGGGAATAGCCCCTCTTACCTTTCTTACTGATCCGGCATTGAGGAAGTGAACAGAAAACCCTGAGCCATTCCCTGAGGGAGCGTTGATCTCCAGCGACGCGGGCGCCTGTGTAATCGACACAGCCGGCGAGGAAATCGACCGGAACCCCCCTCCGAAAGGAATCGGCCATGGAATTCGTGCGCCGTAGGCCCCGGGCCGTCAAGCGAATGCTGGGCGCCGCCGGAGCGGCCGCCGCCCTCGCGGTGGCCACCACGGTGATCGTGGCCCCCCAGGCGTCCGCCGAGGACAAGCCGAGCGTCGCCGAGCTGCTGAAGCAGTGCAACACCACGAGCAGCCTGTGCAAGTTCCACCCGCAGCGGAGCACGGAGTACATCGGACCGAACCACCTGGTCGGCGCCATCACCTACAACTGTGCGGGCGGCGGCGAGAAGAGCGTCGGCGGCGAGGACCAGACCACCTCCAGCGACTCCGTCGGTGTCGCGATCACCACCACCGCCGGGTTCGAGGGCGTCTTCGAGGTCAGCTTCGAGGCGAGCTACAACCACACGTGGGAGCGCAGCCACACCGACAAGGAGGAGTTCAAGAAGAACCTCGACTCCTTCGAGAAGGGCTGGGTCGAGAGGGGAACCCCCAAGGACAAGGTCCTCGGCTGGTACGAGATCCAGTTCAAGAAGCGCTATTACGGCCACTTCGACTGGCGGATCACCAACTACGAGGAGTCCGGTTTCGACACGGCCCGCCCGTCCGCCGGTTATGTCAATCTCCTCAAGGCGCCGATGACGGCGAAAGAGAAGCACGACCACTGCCACGTGGGCTGACCCGTGACCGCGACACCCCTCCGGGCCGCCGCCCTCGCCGTCTGCTCCCTCGCCGCCCTCACCGCCTGCACGGTCGGCGGGAACGACACCTCCGGCAGCGCGAGCGACCACGCGGACTGCGTACGGCCCATCGTGATCGGCGCCGACACCTCGGCCGAGAGCCAGGTCGTCGCGGCCCTCTACGGGGAACTCCTCAGCTCGGCCGGGGAAGGGGTGCGGATGTCGGCCACCCGGTACGCGTCCGCCCCCGACACCGTCCACGCCGTGGTGGAGGGCGACCTCGACCTCGCCCCGGCGTACGAGAGCACCACCCTCGGCGCACTCCCACGCGCCCAGACCGTCCCCGGCGACATGGACACCACGCTCAGCATGGCCCTGCCGCCGGGGATCGACGCCCTGCCCCCGGCGGCGGCCCAGCGAGGCGTCGTCCTCACCGTCACCCGGGACGACGCCGGCCGCCACGGGCTGCGGACCGTCGCCGACCTGGCCAAGATGCCCGGCCGCGTCACCCTCGGCGGCGCGGCGGCGACAGCACCGGACGCCCCCTCGGCCGTACGGCTCCGGCAGACCTACGGCGTCACCCTGACCCCGGACGGCGCGTCGGACACGGCGGACGTCCAGATCCTGCACAGCACGGATCCCCGGGGCGGCCGGGTCGTGCTCGGCGACCCCCGGGGCGTCGTCCCGCCGGAACACGTCTTCCCCCTGATCAGCGCGCCGTGTGCCCGTCCCGACGGCAGAGCGGTCCTGGCCCGGCTCGGCAGCGCGCTGACGACCGGCCGGCTCTCCGAACTCGCCGCGTCCGTGGCGGCGGGGCGCACTCCTTCCCAGGCGGCGCGCGCGTGGCTGCACGCCGAGGGACTGCGCCCCTGAACCCCCTCCTCCTACGCAAGAAAGCGGTAACTCGATGAACGTCAAGCGCAAGGTGACCATGGCGGTACTGACCGGGGCCGCCGTGCTCGGCGGACTGGCGGCGCCCGCGACGGCCTCGGCCGCCGACAAGTTCGCCCAGATCCAGCTCTGCAACCACTCGAACGAACAGGTCAAGTTCTTCATCGTCGGCGGCAACCAGCACCAGGAGTGGGGCGGCTCGCGCTTCTGGGAAGCGGCCCCCCACACCTGCGCCCTCGCCAAGGACTACTGGTGGAAGCTGGGCGAGTCGGTCGAACTGCACCACCGCAAGCCCAGCACGGGCTGGCGCACGGACCTGCGGCTGCTCCCGGCCAACGGCAACCCCAACGGCAGCACCGTCACCCTCGTCATCGGCTGAACACCCCGTCCGTACGGGCCGGCGCGGGCTCCCCGCCGCACACCATGTAGCCCGCGCCGCGCACCGTCCGGATCAGGGACCGGCACGAGTCGTCCAGCTTGCGCCGCAGCGTGTAGACGTACGTCTCCACGACCCCCGACTCGCCCTCGAAGCCGTAGTTCCACACGACGTCCAGGATCTCCCCCTTGGAGATCACCCTCCCCGCGTTGTCCATGAGCAGCCTCAGCAGCGCGAACTCGGTCGCCGAGAGCGCCACCGTACGGCCGTGCAGCCACACCTCGCGCGAGCGCACGTCCAGTTCGAGCCCGGCCGCCCGCAGCCGCCCGGCAGCCGGCACCCCGCGCCGCGAACGCCGGATCAGCGCCCGGATCCGCGCGCTCAGCTCGGTCAGGTCGGCCGGCGCGGTCACGTAGTCGTCGCCGCCCATCGCCAGCGCGTGGCACTTGTCCTCGACGGCTCGGCGCGCGCTCAGGAACAGCACCGGGGTGTCCACCCCGGCCTCCCGCAGCCGCCGGCAGACCTCGAACCCGCTCAGGTCGGGCAGGTCCGTGTCCAGCAGCACGACGTCCGGATCCCGGCGGCGCAGCTCCCCGACCGTCTCCGCCGCCGTCCCCACCGCGTGCGCGTCCAGGCCGAGGAAACGCAGCGCCGTGACGAGCGCGGCGGAATCCGCCCCCCGGCTCACCAGGACGCAGGGACGGTCGGGTACGCACGGTTCGTTGTTCATGCCTGGCGCTCTCTCGCTCGGTGACCTGTCATGTCGAGCCCCCCTCGCACCCAGCCTGACCAGCGAAGAGTTGTCTACGAAGCCCCTGTGGTCACCGTGGACAACTCCGCGGCCGTGCCGGTCAGGGGGAGTCACAGGGCCCCTCACCCGGCCGCCACACAGGCCGCCGCTTGTCCACACTGGAGGGCATGACATCCGAGACCGTCGGCGGCACCGAGCTGGGCCGCTTCCTGCGGGCCCGGCGCGCTCGGCTGACGCCCACCGAGGCCGGACTCGCGGCCGGCACCGGCGTACGGCGCACGCCGGGCCTGCGCCGCGAGGAACTGGCCACCCTCTCCGGCATCAGCGTCGACTACTACACGCGCCTCGAACGGGGCCGGGAGAGCCGCCCGAGCCCCTCCGTCGTCGACGCGCTCGCCCGCGCCCTGCGGCTGGAGGACGACGAACACCGGCACCTGCGCACCCTGGCCCAGCTCGCCTCCCGCAGGACACCCCCGGCACCCGGCGTCCCCGCGCGCACCGTCCGCCCCGGCATGAAGCTGATGCTGGAGGCGCTGCGGCCCAACCCGGCGTACCTCGTCAGCCGCACCAACGACCTGCTCGCGGCCAACCCCAGCGGGCTGCGGTTGCTCGCCGGCATGGAGGACTACCCCGTCACACAGCGCAACATCGCCCGGTACGTCTTCCTCCACCCCACCGCGCGCACCCTGTTCGACGACTGGAACAACCAGGTCCGAGGCTGCGTCGCCCGCCTCAGGGCCCTGGCAGGCGCCGACCCGGACGCCCCCGACCTGACCCGGCTCGCCGGCGAACTCCTCCTCAAGAGCCCGGAGTTCGCCCGCCTGTGGGAACGGTACGACGTGAAGGCGCGCAGCCACGGCCGCAAGACCTTCCACCACCCGGACGTCGGCGACCTCACGCTCGGCTACCAGTCCCTGCACCTGGAAGGCACACCGGGACAACGCCTCCTCGCCTACCACTGCGAACCGGGGAGCGCGGAACACGACGCCGTGACGCTGCTGGACATGCTCGGCACCCGGCCCAGGACACCCGAACCCCCGAATCCGGCGCCGTGAGGATGCTCAGGCTCAGCGCGCTGCCGAGCTGGTGGACGGTGTTGACCGGCCCCGACCCCGCGCCGACGTCGCCGGGAGCGACACCGGCGACACCGCTGGAGGTCAGCGGGGCCAGCGCCAGGCCCTGCCCCGCCCCGATCAACACCATCGGCAGCGCCACCCCCGTGGCGTACGGCGTGCCGAGGCCGAGGCGGCTGAGCCACACCATGCCCGCCGCCGTCAGGGCGACGCCCGTCACGAGCGTCACGGAGGCGCCGATCCGGTCGATGAGCCTCGGCACGCAGACGGCGAGGGCGAAGTTGACCAGCGTCATCGGCAGGAAGGACAGCCCGGCCCGGAGCGGCGTCCAGTCGTAGACGCTCTGCACGAACTGCGCGGTGAAGAAAAAGAACCCCGTCATGCCGCCCATGTAGAGCATCCGGGCCAGATAGGCGCCACCGCGCTCACGGCTGGCGAACAGGCGCAGCGGCACGATCGGCTGCGCGGCCCGGCGCTCGGCCAGGAGGAACAGGCCCAGCAGGACCGCCCCCGCCCCGAGCAGCACGAGGGTGGACGCCTCCACGATGCCCAGGACCAGCGAGGCCGCCCCCAGCGTCGCCAGCAGCGCGCCCAGCACGTCGAAGCGGCCCCGCTGCCGGACGGTCTCCGGAAGGAACCGCGCCGCCAGGGCGAACATGAGGACGCCGATCGGCACATTGAGGAGGAACCCGGCCCGCCAAGAGACCAGGTCCGCCACCAGCTCCCCGACGACCAGCCCGAGGGCGGCCCCGACCAGCAGCGAGGCGACGGAGAACACGACCAGCGAGAGCAGGAACATCCGGCGGTGCCCGAACAGGTCACCGGTCCGGGCGCCCAGGAGCAGCAGGCCGCCGAAGGCCGGGAGGCTGACGCAGATGATCGCGAGGATCAGGGCGGGGCGGGCCGGGACGGGCGCGTCCGACGCCTGCTCGCCCGCTGCGCGCACGGGTGCTGAACGCACGTTCTTCCTTCGGTTGCGGGGTTCGGTCCCTCCATGCAACGCCCCCTCGCGTGCGGGTGGCAGTGCCTGCTGTCAGGGGGAGTGACAGTGCCTCCCAGAAGATCGCCGGCCGACCTACGGTGAGGAGTCGACACCACACGACGGGAGCAGTGACATGCAGTACCGACCGCTCGGCCGCACCGGCGTCCAGGTCAGCCCGCTCTGCCTGGGCGCGATGATGTTCGGCCCCTGGGGCAACCAGGACGAGACCGACTCCGTACGGATCATCCATCGCGCCCTCGACGCCGGCATCAACTTTGTCGACACCGCCGATGTGTATTCCGGCGGCGTCTCGGAGGAGATCGTCGGGAAGGCGCTCAAGGGGCGGCGCGACGACGTGTTCCTCGCGACCAAGTTCTTCATGCCGATGAGCCAGGACGACCCCAACCACCGGGGCGGATCCCGGCGTTGGATCATGCGCGCGGTCGAGGACTCGCTGCGCCGGCTCGGCACCGACCACCTCGACCTCTACCAGGTCCACCGGCCCAGCCCCGACACCGACGTCGCCGAGACCCTCGGCGCCCTCTCCGACCTCGTCCGCCAGGGCAAGGTCCGCTACCTCGGCTCCTCCTCGTACTCCGGCTCGCAGATCGTCGAGGCCCAGTGGACCGCGCGGGAACGGCACCTGGAACGGTTCGTGACCGAGCAGCCGCCGTACTCGGTCCTCGTGCGCGGCATCGAGGAGGACGTGCTGCCCGCCGTCCGCCGCCACGGCATGGGCACGCTCACCTACAGCCCGCTGTCCGGCGGCTGGCTCTCCGGGCGCTACCGCAAGAACGCCGACGAAGGCCCCGCCTCCGCGGCACGCCCGCGAGCCCGCTTCGACATGAGCACCCCCGCCAATCAGCGCAAGCTCGACGCCGTCGAGCAGCTCGCGCTCCTCGCGGAGAAGGCCGGCCTCACCCTGATCGAGCTCGCCGTCGCCTTCGTGATCAACCATCCCGGCGTCACCTCGGCGATCATCGGCCCCCGCACGATGCAGCAACTGGAGGCGTTCCTCCCGGCCGCGGACGTCACCCTCACGCCCGAACTTCTCGACAGCATCGACGAGATCGTGGCCCCCGGCGTGACCGTCAACCCCGTCGACAACAGCTACGGCGACTTCGACCTGCGGGCGGACCAGCGGCGACGCTGACCCGGCTCGTCAGTGACCGAGCGCGGAGAGGCCGATCTTTCCGCGCTGCACCTGGGAGTGGGGCGGGGCGTTCAGGCCGCCGTCGATGACGTACAACTCGTCACCGCGCACCGCCGTGGCGCTGGGGGAGGCGAGGCCGCCGGACGCGGTCAGGACGGTCCGGATCCTGCCGTCCGGGTAGATCACGGACACCTGGCCCGGCACGTTCTGCGAGGCGGCGGTACGGCCTGCACCTCTCCGACCCCTCACCGGACAGCACCTGGGCCGTCCACTTCCCCCGGCTCGTTCCGACGGCCCCCTCCTTGACGCCCTTGCCACCGGCAACGCGCCCGAGGGCCTGCTCGCCCTTCGGCGCGGAGCCCGGCGAGGAGTGGGAAGAAGAGCTCGCCGTGATCGAACACCCCGGACTCCGCGCCCACCTCGGCTATTTCTGCACCGCCGGCGAAGAGGGTTTGATGCCCTGGGCCGATGAAGAGGCCGCGGCCCGTTGGCGTGTGTGACGGGCACGGCCGGCTCGACATCCGGGTCGTCCGGCTCAGGGACCGCGCCCGTCCGGCACGGGCTGACCCGGCAGGGGATCACCGCCCCGCGCGGCGGCCGTCCCCCTCGGGGGCTTCGGCGCGCAACTGGCCGCGCGTACGCACCAGAATCCGCCCGAGCATGTTCTTGCCGTTCCCGGTCCTGCCCCGCCCCCAGTAGTGATCGGCGGTGGTGTCCTCGACGATCTCCTCGTCGCCGGTCGACAGCAGAACGTCCCGGATGTCGGCGTGCGCACGGAACTTCGCGGCCACCGCGCGGCGCATCACATCGTCTTTGACCCGCTCCCAGTCCCTCCGCAGCGGCCGGGACGCGTCACGGCCCAGCTCCGCCGCCCGCAACGGCGTCCGCGCACGCCGGACGAGATCCGCGTGCCGGGTGCCCTTGAACTTCTGCGCCTGGAAGTAGTGCTCCGAGGTCGGCCACCAGACCCCGTCGAGGTCGAAGCCGTGATCGGAGAAGTTCGAGAAGCACCCGTACGGGACTTCGTCGGCGCCATAGAAGTAGATCGTCACGGGAACCTCACAGATGTCACGGAAACCCGCACGATGTCAGGCGGGCCCCAGCCCCCACAACCCGTTTTGACCGGCGGGCGAAAATGCGTGGCCCGTTGCCGGAGGCGTCGGGATACTGCCGCGGTGATCAGTACCCAACTGCCTCAGCTGCTGCGGCCCCGTGCCCTCGGACCCGGGGATCTCGTCGTCGTCGCGGCACTGTCCGGGCCGCTCGACGCCCGGTACGCCCCCGACCTCCGGCGGGCGGTGGCCGAGATCGAGCGGATGGGGTTCCGGGTACGCCTGGCGCCGCTCCTCGAAGCCGGGCGGCGGCGCTGGTGGAGCGCGGCGCGGCCGGAGGAGATCGCCGAGGAGTTCAACGGTCTGCTGCGTGATCCCGAGGTGCGCGCGATCGTCGCGCACGACGGCGGCCAGACGGTCTTCGGCTACCTCGACCTGATCGACTTCGACGCGATCAGGGCCGACCCCAAGCCGATCCTCGGCTACAGCGACATCTCACTGCTGCACCTGGTGCTCCACGCCCGCACGGGCCTGGTCGGGTTCCACGCCGACGTGGCCACGCCCGGCCTCGGAGGGCACTGGCAACGAGTGTCCGCCGCCCGCCGGGACGAACTGGGGAAGCTGTACGCGACGCTGCTGACCGGCACGGAGCCGCTCGGCGCGCTGCCCACCGGCCCGTCGTGGGAGTGCTGGCGTCCCGGGCGTGCCGAAGGCCCGCTGATCGGCGGGGTCATCAACCGCGTCGTGCTGGCACAAGCGACCCCCTTCGCGCTCCCGCTCGAACGCTTCGACGGCGCCGTGCTGTTCTGGGAGGAACTGGGCGGCCAGGCGTCGCACGTGTGGACCTACCTGCACATCCTGCGGCACAGCGGCGTTCTCGACCGGATCGGCGGCATGGTCGTGGGCGTTCCCCAGGCGATCGACGGCCTCGGCTCGCCCGACGGCCCCCCGAACCTCGCCGAGATCGTCCTCGACGTCCTCGGCGACCGCGACATCCCGGTCCTGGGCAACGTCGACATCGGACACGCGGGCCCGAACCTGCCGATGCCGCTCGGCATCCGCGCCGCCCTCGACGCGCAGAAACGGACGCTGTCGCTGCTCGAACCGGCGGTGCGGCCACGCACGGACGGCTAGCGCCTCGCCGCCGACGGACACGCCGCGTCCTGCCCGGTCCCCGCCATGGTGTCGAGGAGGACCAGCTTGTCGTGGTCGGGGGTGCCGGGCTCGGCGTAGTAGACGACGAGGCGCTGGGTGTGGGTGCCCTCGATCTCCATCTTCTGGTAGCCGGGCGTGAGGTCGCCGACCTCGGGGTGGTGGAAGGTCTTGCTGCCGTGGGTGTGGATCCGTACGTCGTACCGCTCCCACAGGTCGGTGAACTCCTGGCTCTCACCGAGGAGTTCGTCGATGAGCGCGGCCAGCCCGGGGGCGGCGGGCTCCAGGCTGTGCAGGGAGCGGAGCCGGCCGACGGCGGCGCGGATCTGGTCGTGCCAGTCGTCGAACAGTGTGCGGGCCTGCGGGTGGAGGAAGACGTAGCGGACGACGTTGCGGCGGTCGGCGGGCCAGTCCGCCAGCCCGGCGAACAGCCGTAGCCCGCCCGGCGTGCAGGCGAGGACGTCCATGGTGCGGCTGAGCACTACGCGGGGAACGGCCGCAGCCGCTCCAGCAGCAGACCGACCCCCGGCAGGATCGTCTCCGGCGCTGTGGCCGGGGGTTTGAGGTCGGCCGCGCCGGCCGCCCGGGCGACGAGGACCCGCAGATGCTCGTGCTCGGCCGCGTCCAGCAGCAGGGCCCGCGCGAGGGCGTCGACGACGGCGGGGCTGGGGTGCGTCTCCTTGCCCCGCTCCAGACGGACGTAGTAGTCGACACTCACCCCGGCGAGCGTGGCCAGCTCCTCCCGCCGCAGCCCCGGAGTACGCCGCAGCCCCGGCCCGACCGGCAGCCCGGCCGCCTCAGGAGTGACCCCTTCCCGGTGGGCCCGCAGAAAGATCCCGAGCCCTGTCCCACCGCTGCCGCTCGAACGTGCCATGCACCCAGTGTGACAGGCGGTGCCTGTGTGTTCCTCCGCCGAGACATGGCGCTTCGCGGAACTGCGGCGCAGCGTACGGGAGCAGCGCTACCGGGCCGCCCGTCTCCTGGCGGCCTCCAGGTCGTCCCGTACTCGCTGCGGCTCCGTCGGCAGCGGCATGTTCGCCTCGTCGTGGACACCGTCCAGAGCATCCGGCGGGTCCTGGTCCAGAGCGGTGAACAGCGGACCGAGGCCGGCGGGCGCCGGGCCCCGCTCGGCGACCAGTTCGAAGGTCCGGCCCGTCGCCTCCGGCGAGCTGAGCGCGGACACCAGCACCCGGGCGATCTGCTCCCGGGCGATGACCCCGTCGGACGGGCTGCCGGAGCGGCGCGTGTCGCCCTGGAGGAGGACGAGGCGCTGCTCGCCGGGGTCGTTCATGTCGAACCAGCCGGGGCGGACGATCGTGTACGGCAGCCCGCTGGCCCGGACGAGCCGCTCGGAGCGGCGTTTCCAGTCGAGGAGGTGGCCGTAGGCGCTGCCCCGCGCGGTGACGCCGATCGCGGTCATCAGGGCGATGCGGGGACGCCGTCCGGCCAGGGCGTCCAGGAGGTTGCGGACGCCCGCGTAGTCGACCGTCTCGGGGGAGGAGCCCGCGCCGGAGCCGTGGGCGAGGACGATCGCGTCCACGCCGGCCACGGCGCCGGCCAGCGTCTCGGGCCGGGTGAGGTCACCGGTGACGAGGCCGACGCCCAGGGGGAGCCGGGCACGTACGGGATCGCGGACCAGGGCGCGCGTGGTGTGCCCGCGCGCCAGGCACTCGGCGACGACGAGCCGGCCGATGCTGCCGGTCGCGCCGACGACCAGCACGGTGAGGGGAGTCGGGGTCTTGGCTCGTGCGTTCATGTGCCCAGCCTGGAGCCGGCCGGGACGAGATGGCAGGCCGTGTCGTGCGGGGGAATGACACGGCCCCCCAGCCAGGTGGAAACCCGCGCGGACGGCGCGCACGATGGGGACATGACCATGATCACCCTCAACAACGGCGTCACCCTGCCCGCCCTCGGCTTCGGTGTCTTCCAGAGCCCCGCCGAGGAGACCGCCGCCGCCGTCGACACGGCCCTGCGCACCGGCTACCGGCACATCGACACCGCCGCCGCGTACTTCAACGAACGCCAGGTCGGCGAGGGCCTGCGCCGCTCCGGCGTCGACCGCGCCGACGTGTTCGTCGAGACGAAGATCTGGGTCTCCGACTACGGCTACGACCAGACGCTGCACGCCTTCGACAAGAGCGTCCGCAAACTCGGCACCGACCGGCTCGACCTGGTCCTCCTGCACCAGCCGGTGCCCGAGCGGTTCGACACCACCGTCGCCGCCTACACCGCGCTGGAGAAGCTGTACGAGGACGGCCGGGTCCGCGCGATCGGCGTCAGCAACTTCATGCCCCACCACCTCGCCGAACTCCTGCGCCGCACCAGCGTCGTCCCGGCCGTCAACCAGGTCGAGCTGCACCCCTACTTCACCCAGCCGGACGTCCAGAAGGCGAATGCCGAGCACGGCGTCCTCACCCAGGCGTGGTCCCCGATCGGCGGCATCACCTTCTACTGGGACAAGGACGGCACCGGCCGCAGCACCCTCCAGGACCCGGCGATCGGCGCCGTCGCGCGCGCCCACGGCAAGACACCCGCCCAGGTCATGCTGCGCTGGCACCTCCAGCGCGGCCGCAACGCCATCCCCAAGTCCACGAACCCGGCCCGGATCGCCGAGAACTTCGACGTCTTCGACTTCACCCTGACGGACACCGAACTCACCGCGCTCGACGCCCTCGACACGGGCGTACGCGGCGGGCCGGACCCCGACGTCACGGCGCCGGAGCGGTTCGAGGTCGTCATCCCGGAGGGGTAGACCCGAACGTTCCGAGCCCAGCAACATGGCGCAAAGCGCCGCCCCTCAGCCCCTGCCTGCGCAATCCGCTTGCGTGCACCCGCCCCCGACCGCGATCGTGGCCCACGTGGATCATGAACTTGTCGAAGCCGCCGCCCACCTCGCCCGCACCCGCTGCCAGGGCGACAACCACACGATGGCGGCGGCGGCCCGGGCCTCCGACGGCCGGATCGTCACCGCGCTGAACGCCTACCACTTCACCGGCGGGCCCTGCGCCGAACTCGTCGTCATCGGTACGGCGGCCGCCCAGGGCGCCTACGACCTGCGGACGATCGTCGCCGTCGGGGACCGCGACCGGGGTGTCGTCCCGCCGTGCGGGCGCTGCCGGCAGGTCCTCCTGGACTACTTCCCCGGCATCGAGGTCATCGTCGGGGACCGGGCGCTGCCCATCGCCGACCTGCTGCCCGAGACCTACGTGTGGGCCGACCACCAGTAGCTCACCGCGTGCTGTAACCGGTCTCGATGAGCTGACGCAGGGTCGGCAGGGCGTCGTCGTCGACGGGGGCGCCCCGCGTCCAGGCGAGGAAGAGGGCGGCGAGGAAGAGGTCGTGGGCCCGGACCGTCGGGCGGGCCGTGCCGCGTTGCTGGGCGGCGGTGAGGAACTCGTCGGTGACGGCGAGGAGTTCGTGGCAGGAGACGGCGAGCGGCGAGTCGTCCTGGGTGAGGGCCGCGAGGACGGGCGCCGGCAGACCGGTGAAGGTGCCGAAGTACTTCTCCAGCGTCAGCAGCCACCGCCGCAGCCCCTCGTCGGGATCCTCGACGGCCCGCAACTCCTCGCGTCCGGCGAGGAGTTCACCCGCCGGGGTCTCCAGCGCCGCCGCGAGCAGCGCCTCCCGCGTCGGGAAGTGCCGGTACAGCGTGGCCGGACCGACCCCGGCGTCCCGCGCGATCGCTTCGAGCGAGGTCCCGGCGCCGCACTCCGCGAAGTGGCGCAGCGCCGTGTCGAGGATCCGGGCCCGGTTGCGCGCGGCGTCGGCGCGCGGCTTGCGGCATGTCGTCGGGGTGGTGTCCACGGGGTTCCTGTTCCTCTCGGGCGGCTCGAACCAGTCAACCATCACGCCAAACGGACGCACCCTCCACTTGTCGTGATAGAAGTGGAAGGTGCCTCCGGATAATCGTCCGGGCCACCGACACCTTATGGAGTACGCCATGCCCCGCACCCTCGGCCTCATCGGCAGCGGAAACATCGGAACCGCCGTCGCCCGCCTGGCGATCACCGCCGGCTGGGACGTCGTCCTCAGCAACTCCCGAGGCCCCGAGACCCTCACCGACCTGGTCACCGACCTCGGCGACAAGGCCCGCGCCGCCACCCCCGCGGACGCCGCCCGCGCCGGGGACCTGGTCGTCGCGACCGTCCCCCTGTACGCGTACGACAAACTCCCCGTCGACGCGCTCGCCGGCAAGACGGTCCTCGACACCCTCAACTACTACCCCGCGCGCGACGGACGGATAGCCGAACTGGACGCGAACGACCTCACCAGCAGCGCCCTTCTCCAGCGGAGCCTCCCCGGCTCCCGGGTGGTGAAGGTGTTCAACAACATCGGCGCCCACCAGCTCTTCACCCTCGCCCGCCCCGCCGGCGCCCCCGACCGCAGCGCCCTGCCCATCGCCGGGGACGACCCGGCCGCCAAGAAGGAGGCCGCCGACCTCCTCGACGCTCTCGGCTGGGACGCCGTCGACACCGGCACCCTCGCCGAGAGCTGGCGCAGCGAGCCGGAGACCCCGGTCTACGTCAAGCCGTACGCGGGGGAGTCCCCGGCGGGCCTGTCCCCGCTGGAGTGGTTCGGCTGGATGCAGGGGACCCCCGGCGTCACCGTCCCCGCCGCCCGCGTCCGCGAACTCACCGAGTCCGCCGTACGCGGCCCCGCGGGCGGCGTCGTCCCGGAGGGTGCGACCTTCCCGGAAAGGCGGTAGAGCGCCCGCGGGGCCTGTGCTTCGATGCGGCGGTGAACACCGAGAACACGGTCAGACCCCGTACGGACGACGACCTCACCGCCTGCGCCGAGGCCCTCGCCGAGGTCCACCGGCACGACGGCTACCCCGTCAACTGGCCCGAGAACCCCGGCGATTGGCTGACCCGGGCGGCCGGGCTGGGCGCGTGGGTCGCCGTCCTCGACGGGCGGATCGCCGGTCACGTCGCCCTCGACCGCGGCGACGAGGACGACCTCGCCCCCGGCCTGTGGGGAGACACTGCCGCGACGGCCGTCGTCAGCCGCCTCTTCGTCGCCCCCGAGGCCCGCGGCCACGGCGTCGGTGTACGGCTCATGGAGCGAGCCGTCGCGGAGGCCCGTCGCCGCGATCTCCATCCGGTGCTCGACGTCGTGGCGAGCGATTCGGGAGCGGTGGCCCTGTACGAGCGGCTGGGGTGGAGGCTGCTGGCGACGGTCGAGCAGCGGTGGAGCCCGGAGCAGACGGTGACCGTGCGCTGTTACGCGGCGCCGGCCGCCGTCTGACACCGGGGCGGGCGGCGGCCGGAACACCGCCGCCCGCTCCGGTGCGGCTCACTCCCCGGGGTGCGACAGCTCGATGTCGTGGCCGTCGACCCCGGATCCGCCCACGGTGACCTGCGTGGCCCGGGGCGGATACCCGGTCGCCGTCAGCGTGTACGCGCCGCCGCCGAGGTCCGTGAACGCGTACCCGCCGTCCTCGCCGGTGACGGCGGTCGCCACGACGTTGCCGGTCGCGTCGACCAGGGTCACCCGCGCGTCGTTCACCGGCCGGCCCGAGGCCGTCACCGCGCCCCGCACCCGCGACCCCGCGATCAGCTCGACCTCGGTCCGCGTCACTCCGCGCACCGTGATCTCGACAGGCAGCGCCACCGGCCGGAACCCCTCCGCGCTCACCGCGACGGTCACCGGCCCCGGCACCAGGTCCGCGAACCCGAAATCACCGTCGGCCCCGGTCACCCCGGACGCGACGATCTCTCCGCGTACGTCGGCGGTGACCACCAGCGCCCCCGCCACCGGCTCCTGCCCGCCGGCGGCCCGGACGGTCCCGGCCAGCCCGCTCGTCCCGGCGAGCAGTACGTCGTACGCCACCGGCTCCGCGCCGACCACGACGGTCGCCGCCTGCGGACGGCACCCTTCGGCGGACGCGATGAGGACGTAGCTCCCGGCGCCGGGGGCGTCCACGCGGTACGACCCGTCGGCGCGGGACACGACCCGGCCCACCTGGCGCCCGCCGAGGGAGATGAGGGTGACGGCGGCGCGGGGGACGGGGGCGGAGTCGGCGCCCCGGACGTGGCCGGTGACGGGAACTCCGGTGGTGGTGGGGGGAGTTGGCGCGGTCTGGGGTTCCGACGACGCCGCCGGACCCGGCGTCCGCACCGCCGTACGCCCGCGCAGCCCCACCACGGCCAGCGCCGCCCCGACGAGCGCGAGCACCCCCGTCACCACGGCGGACGTGTGGACGCCCGCCATGAACGCGTCGTGGCTCCCCTCGACGACCGCCGCCCGCAGCTGCCCCGGCATCGCGTCCGACACCGGCGCGACGCCCATCGCGACGGCGTCCTTCGCCTCGCCGAGCTGTTCGGCGACGGTGTGGGGGACGCCCGCGCCGGTGAGTTCGTCGGTGAGGGTGGAGCCGACCCGGCTGCTGATGACGGACACCAGGACGGACGTCCCGAGCGCGCCGCCGACCTGCAAGGACGTGGCCTGGAGGCCGCCCGCGACGCCGCCGTCCCGCACGGGCGCGTTGCCGACGATCGCGTCCGACGACGCGGACATCACCATGCCGACGCCGAGGCCGAGCGCGACGAACGGCGGCCACATCGTGGCGTACGAGGAGTCCGCGCTCCACGCGAGCATCGTGAACGCGGCCCCGCTCTGGAGGACCATCCCCAGCGGCATCGTGACGCGCGGCCCGAACCGCTCGGTGAGCTGCGCGCCCAGCGGCGAGGCGAGCATGGAGGCGATGCTGAGCGGCAGCGTCCGTACCCCCGACTCGACGGGCGTGAACCCGCGGACGTTCTGGAGGTACAGCATCACGAAGAAGATCACCCCGAGCAGGATGAAGAAGTTGAGCGCGGTCACGACCGCCCCGACGGTCAGCGCCGGGCTGCGGAACAGCCGCATCGGCAGCAGGGGATGGGCGATTCGCGTCTCGTACCAGCCGAACAGGACGAGGACGGCGAGCCCGCCGCCGATCGCGCCGAGCGTGCCGCCCGAGGTCCAGCCCCAGGTCTCGCCCTTGACGACGCCGAAGACGACCGCGAGCAGTCCGCCCGCGAGCAGGACGACCCCGGGGACGTCGAACGTCTCGCCGGCGGCGGCCTCGTTGCGGGACTGC
Organism: Streptomyces sp. 4F14; assembly: GCF_048159485.1. NCBI lineage: Bacteria > Bacillati > Actinomycetota > Actinomycetes > Kitasatosporales > Streptomycetaceae > Streptomyces > Streptomyces sp. 4F14. The sequence goes on along the minus strand of NZ_JBLRVY010000004.1, from coordinate 239,933 downwards.
GGCAGCACGGCCAGGCCGAAGACGAGCGCGATCACGCCGATGGGCGCGTTGATGTAGAACACGGACTCCCAGTTCACGTGCTCGACGAGCAGCCCGCCGACGATCGGCCCGAGCGCGGTCGACACGGACGAGATCATCGCCCAGATCCCGACGGCCATCCCGAACTTCTTCGGCGGGAACACCGCCCGCAGCAGCGCGAGCGTGTTCGGCATCAGCAGCGCCCCGAACAGCCCCTGGACGGCGCGGAAGGCGATGACGCCCTCGACGGAGCCGACGAGCCCGATCGCGACGGACGCGGCGGTGAACCCGGCGACCCCGACCAGGTAGAGGGTGCGGCGGCCGAGGCGGTCACCGAGCTTCCCGCCCAGGATGAGGGCCGCGGCGAGGGCGAGGAGGTAGGAGTTGGTGACCCACTGCAACTCGGCGGTGGACGCCTTGAGGTCACGGGCGATCTCGGCGTTGGCGATCGACACGACGGACCCGTCGAGACCGACCATGAACAGGCCGAACGCGACGGCGACGAGCGTGAGCCAGGGGTTGGCGCGCAGATCGCGGGGCGGTGTGGTGGAGGTGGGCGCGGGCGCTGTGGAGACAGCGGTGTCAGACATGGGGTCCTCTGGACGTACCGGCGCGCGTTCGCGGCGCGCGTGAAGCACACCGGTTGGGGGCGTGCGGAAAGAGAGGGAAAGGGGGGATCAGTCGTCGCGCAGGGCGTCGGCGAGCGCGACGAGGGCGCCGAGCGCCGAGCCGAGGGCGTCCAGATCACCGTCGGTGAGAGTGCGCAGCGCGGCCGAGATCCGCCGCGTGACCAGGCCGTCCACCTCGGCGATCCGGCGCCGGGCCTCGGCGGTCACGCGCAGGCGTGCCACCCGCTTGTCGGCCTCGTCCTGGTGCCGCTCCAGCAGCCCGGCCGCGGTGAGGCGGGTGACCAGGGCGCTGACGTTGTTGGGCATCATCCGCAGCGCGTCGGCCGCGCTCTGGACGGTCGCCCCGTCGTGCTCGGCGACGTGGTGCAGCAGCGCCAGCTGGCGCTCCGGCGGCTTGGGATACGGCAGATGGCCGTCGAGGTGCCGCTTCACGGACCGGTGCAGCACAGGCAGGCACTCCGCGAGGCCCTCGGCCACACGGTCGGCACTGCTCGCGCTGGTTCCGGACACCCGGGCAGGTTAGGTATGACGAGACACCTATGTCAACATAGCCATTGCTGTCGCCCGGTCGGCGAGGCGGGCCGGGAGACCCGTGCCCGCCCCGCCTCCCACTGCCTCAGGACGCCGACGGCGGCCCGATCCGCAGTTCGAACTCGCCGTCGTACTTCTCGTGTCCGGCGATGACGGCGCTGTCGATGGCCTCCTCGCCGCGTTGGCCCCGGACGATGAGCGGGTCGTGGCGCAGGTCCCGGGTGAGGGCCACGCACAGGCCGACCATGACCAGGGTGAAGGGCGCGGCGGCCAGGATGGTGAGGTTCTGCAGGCCCGTCAGCGCGTCACCGCCGCCCCCGCCGACCAGCAGCATCACGGCGGCGACCGCGCCGGTCAGCACCCCCCAGAACACGACCACCGAGCGGCTCGGCTCCAGTGAGCCGCGCTGCGAGAGTGTGCCCATGACGATGGACGCGGCGTCCGCGCCGGAGACGAAGAAGATGCCGACGAGGACCAGGACGACGACACAGGACAGGGTCGCCGCCGGATACTCCTGGAGCATGCCGAACAGGCGGCTCTCCGGGGTCGTCGCGTCGGTCAGCCGGCCCTGCTCGCGCAGCCGCATCGCCGACCCGCCGAAGACCGCGAACCACAGGAGGCTCACCGTGCTGGGCACGAGGATGACGCCGCCCACGAACTGACGGATCGTGCGGCCCCGGCTGATGCGGGCGATGAACATGCCCACGAAGGGCGCCCACGAGATCCACCACGCCCAGTAGAAGATCGTCCACCCGGACAGCCAGTCCGAGACGCCCTCGCCGCTGGACGCCTGCGTACGGCCCGCCATCTGCGGCAGGTCCCCGACGTAGGAGCCGATCGAGGTCGGCAGCAGGTCCAGGACGAACACGGTCGGGCCGACGACGAACACGAACACGGCGAGCGTCAGCGCCAGCACCATGTTGATGTTCGACAGCCACTGGATGCCCTTCGCGATCCCCGACACCGCCGACGCGACGAACGCGACCGTCAGCACGGCGATCACCGCGACCAGCAGCCCCGTGCCGACGCTGTCCATCCAGCCCAGCTCGGTGATCCCGGAGCGGATCTGGAGCGCGCCCAGGCCCAGGGAGGCCGCCGAGCCGAAGAGGGTCGCGAAGATCGCGAGGACGTCGATGAGCTTCCCCACCCACCCCTCGGCCCGCCGCCTGCCGATCAGCGGGGTGAAGACGGCGCTGATGAGCTGACGCCGGCCGCGCCGGAAGGTGCTGTAGGCGATGGCGAGCCCCACGACGGCGTAGATCGCCCAGGGATGCAGGGTCCAGTGGAACAGGGTGGTGGCCATCGCCGTCTCGACGGCCTGCGCGTCGCTGGTGGGGGAGGTGCCCGGCGGCGGGGAGGCGAAGTGCGAGAGGGGTTCGCTGACGCCGTAGAACATCAGGCCGATGCCCATGCCGGCGCTGAACATCATCGCGACCCAGGAGACGGTCCGGAACTCCGGCGGCTCGTTCTCCGCGCCGAGCGTGATCCGGCCGTACCGGCTCGCCGCCAGCCACAGCGCGAACACCACGAACCCGGAGGCGGTGAGCACGAACGCCCAGCCCGCCTGGTCGATCAGGCCCGTCAGGAGATTCCCCGACACCCGCTTCAGCGTGCCGGTGGACACGGCCCCCACCAGGACGAAGACGAGGGTGAGGGCCGCCGCGACGCCGAACACGACCGGGTCGGTGCCGCTCGCCTCCCCGCCCCGTTCTCGCAGCCCGCGCTCCTCCACCGTGGTTCCCGTCATACGCCGTCCCTTCCCGGTCGGGCACCATCGGCCACCCAGCCGTCATCACATGGCGGAACAGTCGCCACGATGCGGAACAGGCTCCCGCCGCCGGGGTACCCCGTCAACCCTTCGCGCAGGCGGAGGTTCACCCGGCCGGCCCACCGGGAACAGCGAGTTCGAGCCACTTCGCCGGACGCGTGACCGCACGCATCGGCCCCGCCGGACGCGAATCCTTTCTGCCGCCGTCCGCCCAGGTCACCGCCGTGCGACAACCCCCTTGGACACCGCCGCGCCGGCCCTGAGGAATGTCCGGATCCCGGCGCCGGACCCCGCCGATTGTCAGTGGCGGCGGAGAGGGTGCGGATCACCGAGCACGTCCCCGGCCTCGCGACGGAGCCGCGCCCGGCCGACCGCCCGGTGCTCCCCGCACCACCCCTGTGACCAGGGGAGTTCACCGGGCCCCCGCTACCGAGGAGAAGCCATGCATACCGTCCGCCCCCGCACCGCCCATCGGCCCGCGTCCGAGAATCCCCCCGCCCAGGCGGCCCGCGCCGCCTCCCGCCGCCCCGTCGACGTCCGCCGCGCCCTGTTCTCGTCCGCGTCACGCCCCTCGTCGAGGTGGGGCGCATGACCGGCCTCGCACCCGCCGTCCTCGCCTGGGCCGCCGGCACCCTCGGCGCCCGCCCCGAGGCGGAGGACGCCTCCCGGCCGCGGACCGACGCCCGTGTCTGGAAACTGACCCTGCCCGACGGCGCCCGCTTCTACCTGAAGCTCTCCCCGCGCCCCCTCATGTACGAGCGCGAGACCCTCGCCCTGCGCCACGCCGCCCCCGCCCTCGGCGCCGGCCACGCACCGAGGCTGCGCGCCTCCAACGCCCAGCACCTCGCCCTGCTCCTCACCGCGGTCCCCGGCCGCTCCCTCGAACAGCAGACACTCACCCCCGCCGACGAGGCCCGCGCCCACCGCCACGGCGGCGTCCTCCTCGCCCGCCTGCACCGGGCCGGCGAACTGTCCGGACCCCGCCGCAAGGAAGCCGCCGCAGCCCTGCGCGCCGCCGCCGACGGAGCCGGCAACCACCTGCACCGCGCCGGACTCACCGCACCCGAGCGCAAACTCGTCCGCGGCCTCACCACCCGCCTGCGCACCCTCCCCCCGCTCCCGCTCGCCTTCACCCACGGCGACGCCCGCGAACGCAACCTCCTGTGGTCCCGGACCCACCGCCAGGCCGGCTGGATCGACTTCGACCGCTCCCGGTTCGCCACCGCCGTCCAGGACTTCGTCCCGCTGGCCTGCACCACCTGGACGGACCGCCCCGACCTGCGGGCCGCGTTCCTCCAGGGCTACGGCCGTGACCTCACCCCCGAGGAGAAACAGGCGCTGACCTGCCTCGCGGGCATCGACGCCGTCAACTGCCTGGCCCACCACGACCCCACGCTCACCGCCCGGGGCCGCCGTACCCTGGACCGGCTCATGGCGGGGGTGTTCGCGTGACCGCCCAGCCCGACAGCGCGTCGCTGCCCGCCGCCCGCACCCAGCACCCCGAACCGGCCACGGACCTCCCCCAGCCGTCCGCGCCACCGGAACTCGACTACAACGGCCGCAAACACCGCCACGCCATGGAGGACGCCACCCTCTGGGACATGGCCCGCCGCATCCCCACCGCGCTCCTCCAGACGGCCCGCCTCGCCTGGCGGGTCGACCGCCGCATGGTCGTCACGATCGCCGTGTGCCAGCTCCTGTCCGGCCTCGCCACGGCCGTCATGCTCGGCGCCGTCGCCCAGGCCCTGCCCCGCCTCACCGGCGCCGACCCCCGCGAGGGCCTGGAGCGGGCCTGGCCCGCGCTGACCGTCGCCGTCACGGCGATGGCCGCCGGCGCCGCCCTGTGGATCCTCGCCGACTGGGCCACCCGACGCCTCAACCCCCAGATCGCCTCGGCCGCCGACCTCACCCTCGTCGACCTCCACATGCGCGCCGAACTCGCCGCCTACGACACGGAGGGCTTCCGCGACCGCAGCCAGGCCGCCGAGATCGGCGCCCTGCGCGCCGTGGACCTCGCCGACGACGCCAAGACCCTCACCAACGCCCTGGTCCAACTCCTCTCGGCGGCAACCGTCCTGACCTCCCTGCACCCCCTGCTCCTCGGCGTCCTCCTGCTGTCCGTCGTCCCGCGCGGCCTCGGCGGCGTGATCGCCGCGCGCATCGACTACCGCGTCCACGACCGCACCATCTCCGCGCGCAACGTCCGCGGCATGATGCGCTGGTGGCTCACGACGGCCGAACTCGCCGACGAACTGCGGGCCAACACCATGCGCCCCTACCTGCACTACTGGTACCGGGCCATGTGCGACCGCGTCGAGGGCCGCGCCCTGGAAGGCGCCCGCCCCTACCTGCTGGTCACCATGCTGGCCGCGTCCCTGGGCGGCCTGTTCACCCTCGGGATGTGGATGTCACTGGCCGGACTGGTCCTCGCCGGGGCCATGTCCACGGCACTCGCCGGGACCGCCGTCGTCGCCTCGCAGACCGCCGGACGCGCCCTCAACTCCATCGTCCGGTACAGCACGGTGATGTTCCACCACGGCCTCTACCTCTCCGACTACCACGACTTCGTGGACGAGGTCCGCGCCACCACCACGGCACGCGGCACCACACAGGCCACCGCACCCGGGCGGATCCGCCTGGAGAACGCCACCTACGCCTACCCCGGCAAGGACACGCCGGCCGTGGGCCCCGTCACCCTCACCCTGAACCGGGGCGAGGTCGTCGCCCTCGTCGGCGAGAACGGCGCCGGGAAGTCGACCCTGATCCGCATGCTCACCGGCCTGACCGTCCCCACCGGCGGCCGGGTCCTGTGGGACGACACCGACCTGGCCGTCACCGACGCCGAATCGGTGTGGCGGCACGTCGGCCTCGTCCCGCAGAAGAACGGCCACTGGCCGCTCGCCGCCCGCGAGAACATCACCCTCGGCCAGCCCCGCGAACACGACGACGACCGCATCTGGGACGCCGCCCGCCGCGTCGGCATGGACGAGGCACTCACCGCCCTGCCCGACCGCCTCGACACCCTGCTGGCCCGCTCCGTGTGGGGCGGACACGAACTCTCCGGCGGACAGTGGCAGCGCGTCGCCTGCGCCCGCGCCCTCTACCGCGAGCCCGCCGTCCTGGTCCTCGACGAACCCACCAGTGAGATGGACGCGCGCGGCGAGCACATCGTCTTCCGCGAGCTGCGCGCGATGTCCCCCGACCGCGTCACCGTCGTCGTCACCCACCGCCTCGACAACGTCCGCATGGCCGACCGCGTGATCGTCCTCGACCAGGGGCGCATCCGCGAACAAGGCACCTTCGACGACCTCGTCAACACGGAAGGGAGCCTGCTGGCCGAGCTGTACGCCCTCTCCCAGGACCGCTGAGCACCGAGGCGTGCCCCACCCGGGGCACGCCTCACCTCACCTACCAGGTGTGGGCGACGTCCACCACGAGCCGCCCGTCCAACTGGAGCACCCGGAACGGCAGCCGCGCGCGGATCCCCAGCCCGAACTGGCTCTGCCCCTCGAAGGAGCCCGCGTACACGGCGTCCCGGAACGTCGGGTACCCGACCGGCTTCGGCGCCGGACCCGGATAGGTCGGCGTCCCGGTCTCCGGGTCGTACGTCGGTGCGTGCACGACGACTTCGAGGATGGCCCCGCCGGTCACCGGGACCGGATCGCCGCTGGGGTCGTGGATGAGGGTGTCGACGTAGCGGACGGTGTACCCGAGCTGGCTCGCCGTCGCGCCGGGGACGTCGACCACGAAACGGTCGTAGCAGTCGTGGGTGCCGATCCGGACGTTGGTGATGTACTCGCCGGACGTGCTGGACCAGTTGTTCTTGACCAGGCTGCCCCAGCCGGTCGGACAGGCGACGGCCGTCCGCGCGGAGAGGTCCGCCGCGGCGGCGGGCACCACGGCCGCGCCGAGGGCCGCGGTCGTCAGAGCGGTGATCATGAGGATGGCGCTGCGTCGTAACACTTGTTCCCCCAAGCGTCGGGTGTCCCGTTACGGGATGAGACAACCGGATCGCCCCGAAGGTTGCGCCCGGCCGCCCGGTGCCGGTGAAATCCGCTGGCGTGCCGCAGGCCCGGCCGGGACCATGACGCGCATGAGCGACACTCCCGAACGATGGACCCAGGCGAGCGTCTACCCCGACATGTGGGTCGACCCGGACGACGACCCCCGCGAGGGCGCGAGTCCGGACGGGGAGCTGGCGACGCTGCTCGACTTCCTCTCCGGGTACCGCCTGACCCTGCTGATGAAATGCGAGGGCCTGACGCCGCAGCAGCTCGCGGAGCGCTCGGTCCCGCCGTCCACGATGTCCCTGCTCGGCCTCCTGCGGCACCTCGCCGAGGTGGAGCGTGACTGGCGCGGCTGGTTCGGGGACCCGCTGCCCAAGCTGTACGGCGCACGCGACGCGGACTTCCTGGGCGCCGTGGCCGACCAGGCCGTCGTGGACGCCGCGTACGCCGACCTCAAGCGGGAACAGGACGCGCTGGACGAGGCGTTGGCCGCGTTCCCCGACCTCGGACAGCGGGTGGGGAAGGACCAGGTCTCGATCCGGGAGCTGATCGTCCACGGGATCGAGGAGTACGCCCGGCACTGCGGACACGCGGATCTGCTGCGGGAGCGGGTGGACGGCCGGGTCGGGCAGTGAGAGGGGCGGGCGGGGCCGCCGGATGTCACCCCGCCCGCCCCGCTCTCAGGGGCTCGCGCAGCTCAGACCGCTCGGCGCGGTCGTCCCCCCACTGACCGTGAACCCGAACGTGGTGCTCGCCCCGACGCCCAACGCCCCGTTCCAGGACGCGTTGCGCACGGTCACGTTCCCCGTGGTGCCGGTGCTCTGACCGCTCCACAGACTGGAGACGGTCTGCCCGGCGGGCAGCGGCAGCGTGACCGTCCAGCCGGCGAGGGCGGCGGAACTCCCGTTGGTGACGGTCACCTCGCCCTGATAGCCGCCCTGCCACGAACCGACGGTCCGGTGCACGGCGGTACAGACGGCCCCCGGCTCACCCCCGCCGGTCGTACCGCCCGTAGTGGTCCCGGTCGTCGTACCCGTCGTTGTCCCCGTGGTCGTCCCACCCGCAGCGGTCCCACCCGTAGTGGTCCCCCCTGCCGTGGTCCCACCCGAAGTGCTCCCCCCCCACCCGAAAGCACCGGCGTGCTCCAGTCCCGCCACTGCCCCAGATTCCCCGCCTTGTTCGCGGCGACCCGGAACACCCCCGGCGAACTCCCCGTCCCCTTGAGGAACTTCGCCAGGCTCTGCTGGAGCGGCGCCCGCCACTCCGCCCGGGACGCGCAGTGCGTCCCGTCCTGGACGTCCGACCAGTAGCTGATGTTCGCCCCCGCGCCCAGCGCCTTGTACACCTCGGCGCCGCCGAGCGCGCCGACGCTGCCGGAGCGTGCGCCGAGCCAGTCGATGTGCGGGTTGTCCATGACGAACAGCCCCCGGGGCGCGACCATCCCGACGATCTCGTGGGTGTCGACGGGCAGGGCGTTCGGGTTGCCCACGTACGGGCTGAAGGCGTCGCCGAACCACGGCTGACCGTTGTACGCGTTGGTCAGCGGCTCCGACCCGCTCTCCCCGGGGATGCCCCGCCAGATCGGCACACCGGCCGTCCCCGACTCGATCGGCATCGTCAGCGCGATCCGCTGGTCGAACGCCCCGGCGACGAACGCGCCCTTCCCGAACCGCGAGCACCCGGTCACGCCGGTCGCGTCGGCCTTGAGGACGGAGCCGCCCGCCTGCTCGACGACGTCGATGATCCGGCTGACGCCCCAGGACCAGGCCATCAGGAGCCCGGTGCTGCTGGTGGAGCCGTACAGGCTGTAGAAGGCGCCCTGCTTGTTGTTGCGGGGCGTGTTCTCGGCGCCGACCGCGTACGGGTCGTAGCTGATGACGGCGACCCCGGCGGCCTTGATGGTCGCGGTGTCCGCGCCGAACCCGCCGTACACGATCACGGCCGGGAACGGCCCGGTTCCGCTGGGCAGTTCGACGCCCGCCGAGAAGCTCGCGCTCCTGCCCTGGTCGCTGACGTCGACGGTGATGCGGCTGGAGGTGACGGATCCGGTGACCGAGGCGGGTTTCGCCGGCTTCTGGCCGTAGACGGTGCGTTCCGCCAGTTCCCGGATCTCCGCGCGCCGGCACCGCCAGTCGGCGACCGTGGTGACCCGGGAGCCGTCGATCCTGGTGAACGGGTCGGGGAGCAGCGCCTTGGACGCCGTCGGCGTCGCCGCCACCGGGCAGTCGAGCCCGTCGTCCTCGACGCCGGCCGCGAGGACGGAGCTCGCGGGCAGGGACTGGTGGACCGTCGTGCCGACCAGGGCCGCGACCCCGGCGAGAGCGGTCGCCACCAGCAGTCCGGGGCTGTGGCGACGTAAGCGGAAGGAGCGCATGGCACCTCCTGGAGGGGTTACCGGTACTAGGGGTGGGAGCGCTCCCACCATAGGAACGCGCCAGAGGGGCGGCAATGCGCTGCGTCAGGTATTTCCGGCCAATTCCCGGAAAGGAGCCGAAAGTTTCGTCCGGTGGGATCGGACGATGTTGATATCAGAGGCGCGCGGCGGTGCCCGTCCCTACGATGAAGAGCTGAGACATCCGTTCGGCCGGCTCGACGGGGAGCCGGCCGGGTCGCCGATGCCAGGGACCGCTCCCCGGGTGTGGTGATCTTCCTGATCAGGAGGGGTCCCGCAATGTTCCGACGTATGGGCGACACTGTCGTCCGGCATCCGGTCTGGACGATCCTGGCCTGGCTGATCGCGGCGGTGGCGATCGCCGCGACGGCTCCGAGTCTTCCGTCCAGCAGTGACGAGTCGAGCTTTTTGCCCAAGAGTTATGAGTCCATCAAGGCGGCGGACCTCCAGGAGAAGGCGTTCCCCAGCGCCTTCACGCCGTCCGCGATCGCCCTCTTCCAGCGCGACGACGGCGGGAAGCTGACCGCCGCCGACAAGCGGGACGTCACGCGGATCACCCAGGAGCTGGGCGCCAAGAAGATCGACCAGGTGCAGAAGGTCGTCGAGGGCCAGCCCTCCGAGGACGGCCGCTACACGATGACCCTCGTCCAGATGGACAGCAAGAACGCGGGCCAGCCGAAACAGGCGGACGCGGCGAAGATCCTGCGCGACGACGTGAAGGCGCTCGCGCAGGGCACGGACCTCCAGGTCAAGCTGGGCGGATCCGCCGCGCAGGCCCTCGACCAGCAGGACTCCTCCAAACGCGGTGAAGCCCTCATCGGCATCGGCACGTTCGTGATCATCCTGGTCACGCTGCTGATCATCTTCCGGGCGCCGATCCTGGCGTTCCTCCCGCTGGTCCTCATCGGCATCGTCGCCGTGATCGCCAACTCGCTCATCGCGTACGCCACGAAGCTGTTCGACCTCCAGGCCAACAGCTCGATCTCGTCGATCCTCATCGTCGTGCTGTTCGGCGTGGGCACCGACTACTTCCTGTTCCTGATGTTCCGCTACCGAGAACGCCTGCGCGCCGGCGACGAACCCAAGCAGGCCATGGTCAACGCGGTCGCCCGGGTCGGGGAGGCCATCGCCTCGGCGGCCGGCGCCGTCATCATCGCGTTCCTCGCGCTGGTCCTGTCCACGCTGGGCTTCCTCAAGCAGATGGGCCCGGCTCTCGCCATCGCGGTGACCGTCACCCTCATCGCGGGCCTGACCCTGATCCCGGCGGTCGTCTCCCTGATCGGGCCGCGCATCTTCTGGCCCTCGAAGTCCTGGCAGCACGAACCCTCCGACGCCCGCTTCGCCGCCCTCGGCCGGGCCGTGCAGCGCCGGCCCGCACTGACCGCCGCGGTCTCCGGGATCGTCCTGCTCGTGCTGTCGCTGGGCACCCTCGGCTACAAGGCGACCTTCGACCTCGCCTCGGGCTCCATGCCGAAGACCAAGGAGTCGATGGTCGTCCAGGACGAGATGGGCAAGGCGTACTCGGCGGGCGCCGCCGCGCCGACCGACGTCTACCTCTCCAGCACCGACGGCCGCCCCCTCGACCGGTCCGCGTTCGCGTCGTACGCCGAGAAGCTCGGCGCGGTCGACGGGGTCGCCAGCGCCAAGATGACGCAGACGAACAAGGAGGGCACGACCGCCGACTTCACCGTCACCCTCAAGTACGAGGCGTCCACCGACAAGGCGCTGGACGCGGTCGGCAAGGTGCGCTCCGTCGCCCACGACCAGGCGCCCGAGGGGACGAAGGCCCTGGTGGGTGGCATGTCGTCGATCTACAAGGACATCCAGTCGGCCGTCAACCACGACTACCGCACGGTGTTCCCGGTCGCCGCCGCGCTGATCATGGTCATCCTGGGGCTCCTGCTGCGCAGCGTCGTCGCGCCCTGGTACCTGATCGCCTCCGTGGGGCTCGGCTTCGGTGCGACCCTCGGCGCCACCGTGTGGATCTTCCAGGACATGCAGGGGCACTCGGGGCTGATGTTCATGCTCCCGGTGATCATGTATCTGTTCGTCGTCGCCATCGGCACCGACTACAACATCCTCATGATCGCCCGGCTCCGCGAGGAGGCCCGCGAGGGCCGCAGTCCCCGCGAGGCCGCCGGCATGGCCCTGCGCCACGCCGGGCCGACCGTCGCCGCGGCCGGGTTCATCCTCGCCGCGACCTTCGCGACGATGATGCTCGCGGGCAACTCCCTCCTCACCGAGATGGGTTTCGCGGTCTCCTTCGGCATCGCGATCGCCGCGTTCGTCATGGCGATGTTCTTCACACCCAGCCTGACGGCCCTCATCGGCCACGCCGCGTGGTGGCCCGGCCACGCGGACCGCGCGGTCACCCCGCCTCCGGACCCGGGCCGCACGGGCGGCACGCCGGTCAGGGACACGGCGGGACGGCGCGAGTAGCACGCATCGGACCCCGGGTACTGGGTACCCGGGGCCGGTGAACACGACAATCGTGGGTTCGGTGGCCGTCGTCCTGTGCGGTCTGCTCCTGACCGCCGCCCTGGTGTGGGCCGTCCGGTTCGGCACCCGGGTGCGCCGGCGCGAGCAGTCGCCGGGACGACTCCCGCCCCAGGAGCCGGTCCGGCAGCCGGTCGACGAGTCCGAGCACCGCCAGACCCGGGAGCCGAACGAGGTGCCCCGCCTCCCGGACGACGCGCCCCGCCCCACCCCGCACGACCTCGGCAACGCCCCCGACCGGCCCGGCCGGCACCGGGGCGGGTCACGCTGGTGAGCCGGGTCAGCCGTCGAGGTCCGTGCGCTGCCGCACGACGCTCAGCTCATGGCCGTCGAGCCGCATCTCGTACAGCTTGCCGCGCGCGTTCTCGAACGGCCGGTGCAGGATCATCATCAACTCGCCCTCGAAGGTGCGGAACAGCATGCCGTGGCCGCTGTCCTCGCGGACCAGGGGGCGGCGCTGCGTCCACGGCCCGGTGAGGGCCCCGGACTCCGAGACCGCGTACGTCTGGACGTAGTCCCCGGACAGGGAGCCGTCCGCGCCGGGCACGTTCTTCTCGTACGTCGACCACAGCATGAGCAGCGCGCCGTCGGGGGCGCGGACCAGCTGGGGGCCGTCGGTGACGTACGGCGGGAGGCGGTACGGCGTGCCGGCGGGGATCTGCTCGTTCAGCCAGAACGCGTCCGAGCCCCGGAAGAGGTGGACCGGGTCGCCGACCGTGCCGGAGAGGTCCGCGGTGAGACGGACGGCCTCGATCGTGCCGTCGACGGTCTGGAGCCATTCGTGCGCGTACACCATCCACGGCTGCCCGTCCGGGTCGGTGTAGAGCGTGCCGTCGAGCGTCATCAGATGCCCGGGAGTCGTCGGCCGGGACGGGTCCAGGACGGTGAACGGGCCCAGCGGGGAGTCGGACACGGCGGTGACCGTGCCGCGCATGTACGTCCCCTCCGCCAGGCGCCGTTCCTCGTTGTGCAGCGTGGTGAACAGGTAGTAGCGGCCCGCCCGTTCGTGCACCTCGGGCGCCCACGCGCCGTCGGTCGCCCAGATGCCGTCCTGCGCGGCGGCGCGGAAGACGACGACCGGCGGCGCCCAGTCACGCAGGTCGGTGCTGCGGTAGACCATCGTCCCCGCGCCCTCGACGCCCGACACGGACGGTTCGTTGGACGTGTAGAGGTGGTAGGTGCGGGACTTGGCGTCGGCGACGACGTACGGATCGTGCAGCGGCATGCCGGGCAGCCGCATCAGTTCGGTGGCAGTCACGCGCGGAGGATACGTTCGCCGCCGCCGCGCCGGACAGCCGGGTCAGCGTGACAGTTCGAGGACCTGCCCGGCCAGGTCGAGGGCCTGGTCCACGCTCTGGTCGACCAGGTAGACGAGGTCCGCGAAGACGTGGTCCAGCTCTGTCTCGTCCCGGGTGCGCCGGACGACGTCCGCGATGTCCCGGGGCGTCGAGCCGGCCGCGACGTTGATCCGCAGGATCGCGCCGACGCCGGCCGGGTCACGTCCCTCGGCCTCGGCGAGCCGGCGGAGGTCCCGGAGCGGGGCGGTGACCGTCGCCGCCGGGTCGTAGCTCCCGCCGGGCGTCACGAAGGCGACCGGCATGATGCCGTCCGCGCGGCGGGCGGCGCGGCGCTGCGAGGCGGGCGAGAACGCCGAGAGGTAGACCGGCGGGCGGGGCCGCTGGACCGGCTTCGGGCCGATGTGCGCGGCCGGGACGGAGTGGTGGGCGCCGTCGTACCGGGGGACGGGGGCGGCGGTCCACACCGACTCCAGGATGTCGAGGGACTCGTCCAGCCGGGCGCCCCGCTCCTTCCAGGGCACCCCGACGCCCTCGTACTCCTCCGGAGACCAGCCCGAGCCGAGCCCGGCGATCAGGCGGCCCCGGCTCACCACGTCGATGCCGGTCAGCGAACGGGCCAGCAGCAGGGGCGGGTACCAGGGGGCGATGAGGGTGCTGGTGCCGAGCAGCGCCCGGTCGGTGACAGCCGCTGCCACGGAGAGGGCGACGAACGGGTCCAGCGCGGCGTGCAGCTCCGGCGGGATCGTGGTGCCGCCGCCGTAGCCGACGGCCGGGTCGAGCGCCGCGAGCACCCGGTCGCCGACCCACAGGCTGCCGGCGCCGAGTTCCTCGGCCTCCCGGGCGAAGCGGGCGAGCTGGTCGAACTGCCGGTCCATCGGGGCGAACTGGGGGAGTGAGAAACCTGTACGCACGTGCTCCTCCTGAGCGAGGCCGAGAAAGGTGACGTATCATCTAATCGCGCGCTGCCCACCCTAACTCCGGTGCGGGCATGGCGAGTTAGGCCACTTCGGCGAGGCCCGGATTCGGCCTGTTCCCGTCGCTGGGCGTCCTGATCCGATGGCCTCACGCGCCCACGGGCTGCCGGACGGGGCCGAGCAGGGCCCGCCCGTCCCGCTCGACGCCGGACGGGCACGCGATTCCCCCTACGTGGGGAACCGGCCACGCGCCGATGATGTCCGGTCATGCGTGGAGGACTTCCTGTATCTCGCCGTCATGTTCGCGCCGTTCGTCACGCCCTGGGTGGCGCTGGCCGCCCTCGTGGCCGCCGCCCGGCACCTGCGGGGAGCGGGCCGGCCCCGTACGGCGACGTACGCCCTGGCCGCCCTCGCCGCCGGGGCCTCGGCGTTCGGGGCGTACGGGTGGGGGGTGATGTCCGGCTTCCACATCCTCGACCCGGACCAGATGTGCGCGGCCCAGGGCCTGCCCGGCGACCGCATCGTCACGCGGATGACGCTGCCGGTCAGCGCCCAGTGCGTCACCGGGGACGGGGTGGGGAGCGAGTTGGTGCCGGGGTGGGTGAATCCGGTGGTGTACGCCGGGATCGCGCTGTCCGTCCTCGCGGCCGGGGCGGCGGTGTGGAAGGCGGGGCGTCAGAGGGCCAGCAGCCCGGCGGCGGTCTCCCGGAAACCGCAGGCGTCCAGGTAGAACGGACGCAGGTGCTCCTCGAAGTCGACGTGGAGCCAGGCGCATCCGGCGGCGCGGGCTCCCTCGGCGGCAGCGGCGACGAGGGCGACGCCGATGCCCTCCTGCCGGCGGTCCGGGGCGACCACCGTGTCCAGGAGGAAGGCGTGACTCCCGCCGTCCCAGGCCACGTTGACGAACCCGACGAGGACACCGCCGTCGACCGCGCAGACCCAGCCGAGGCTGTGCCGCCGCAGCCGCTCCGCCCACCTCGTGCCGCCCGCCGGATACCCGAAACCCTCGGCGTGGAGCCGGTCGAGGGCGTCGTCGTCGATCTCACCCCGCCAGGCGTACGTGATCGTCATGCCGGGATCGTAGCCGTGCCTGTGCCGGGCGGGACACCGGCGGACCTGACGTCCTCGGCCGCCCGCGCGAGCAGCTCCAGCATCGTGAACTCGGCGCGTGCGGCGTCCTGTTCACGGACGGCGTCGAGGACCGCGCGGTGGCCGGGGACCGGGTCGCCGGCGTCCGCGTGGGCGTGGATCATCCGGTCCCGCTCGCGCAGGCCCGGCTCCAGGAGGAGGTCCATCCGGGCCAGCAGCTCGTTCCCGGTGGCCGCGAGCAGCGCGCGGTGGAAGGACACGTCCGCCTCGGCGGCGGCCAGGGCGTCGCCCCGCGCCCGACCCATCGCCTCCAGCGCCGCGTCGAGCACGGCCAGATCGGCGTCCGTACGGTGCAGGGCCGCCCGGCGTGCGGCGGCCGGCTCGACGATCGCGCGGACGTCGGTGAGGTCGCGCAGGAGCCGTTCGCCGTCGCCCGTCTCCATCCGCCAACGGATCACGTCGGCGTCGAGGAGGTTCCAGTGCGCCCGCTCCCGCACGAACGTGCCCCGCTTCTGCCGGGCGTCGGTCAGGCCCTTCCCGGCGAGCACCTTCAGCGCCTCCCGCATCACGGTCTGGCTGACGTCCAGTTCGGCCCCGAGCGCGCCGACGTCCAGCGTCGCGCCGACGCCGATCGCCCCGCCCACGATGCGCGCGCCGAGCGTGTGGACGACCTGACCGTGCACACCCCGGCCGGAGTAGGCGGCCATCAGCGGATCGCGCTGCCGGACGGCGCGTCCAGCAGGGCGAGTTCGTCACGGTGCGGCAGCCCTTCCCAGTCCCCGCGCGAGGCCACCGCGAACGCCCCGGCGACGGCAGCGCGCCGCAGCCGCTCACCCGGCGCCAAGCCGTCGAGCAGCCCGGAGAGATACCCCGCGCAGAACGCGTCCCCGGCGCCGACCGTGTCCACCACCCGTACCGGCAGGGCGGGTTGACGCAGCCGGCCGCCGTCGGCGGTGTACAGGTCGGCGCCGTCGCCACCCCGCTTGACCACCACCTCCCGCACCCCGGCCGCCAGCAGCTCCCCGATCTCGTCGGCGACCAGGGGCAGTTCGTCGTCCGAGGCGACCAGTACGTCGATCTGGCCGCGCAGTTGACGCAGGCAGTCCGCCGCCGCGTCCCGACTCCACAGGCGGGAGCGGTGGTTGACGTCCAGGACGACGGTCCAGCCGTACGCGCGGGCGTGCTCGACGGCCGCCGTCACCGCGTCGCCCGCTCCGATCGCGCAGGTGATGCCGGTGACGTGCAGCAGCCGGGCCCCATCGGCCAGGGCGGCGGCGAGGTGCTCGGGACGTTGCCGGGAGGCGGCGGAACCCGTGCGCCAGTAGTGGACGCGGGTCACGTCGCCCGCGAGGCGTTCACGGAGCATGGCCCCCGTCGGCGCCTCGGGGTCGGTGGTGGCGTGCCGGACGTCGACGCCCTCGCCGCGCAGCGCCCGCAGGATCGTACGGGCCGGTTCGTCCGCGCCCAGCCGGCCCGCCCAGGAGGCGCGGTGACCGAGGCGGGCGAGCCCCACGGCGACGTTCGACTCGGCCCCGGCGATCGACGTACGGGCCGTGGCGCCCACGGTGAGCGCACCCTCGGCCTGGAGGGACACCATCGTCTCGCCGAAGGTCAGGACGTCCGCGCTCACGCCGTCACCTCGCGGAACCGCCGTACCCGCGCCCGGAGTTGAGCCAGGTCGCCGCCGTGTGCCGCGTCCCCGACGAGGGGCGAACCGACGCCGACGGCCAGGGCCCCGGCCGCGAACCACTCCGGCACCGACTCGGCGTCCACGCCGCCCACCGGGACGACCGGCATGTCGGGGAACGGGTCCTTGAGGGCCCGCAGATAGGCCGGGCCGCCCAACGAGGCGGGGAACAGCTTCACCGCGCTCGCCCCGGCGGCCAGCGCGGCATGCGCCTCCGTCGGCGTCAACGCGCCCGCGAGGACGGGGAGTTCCTCCGCCACGGCCGCGTGGACGCCCTCGCCCAGGACCGGGGTGACGATCCAGGAGGCCCCCGCGTCCCGGGCGCGCAGCAGCTGGTCCCGGGTGACGACGGTGCCCGCGCCGATCAGGGCGTCGCCGCCCGCCGTACGGACGGCTCGCGCGATCACCTCGTACGCCTCCGTCGTGTTGAGGGAGACCTCGACGAGGCCGATCCCCTCCTCGACGAGGGTGAGGACGGTGTGCAGGGCGGCGTCCGCCGAGCGGCCGCGCACGATCGCGGCGAGCCGGTCGCGGCCCAGGCGCGCGGTGAAGTCCGCAGGGGTGATCGTCATGGCCGCCATTTAATAATAATTAATGACTGTGGCCAATGGTGGGGCTAACTGAGCGGCGGTGGCTCCGGGGTCCCGCCCACCCTGCGAGCGGGACCCCGTCGGACTCAGCGCTGCTCGGCGATGTCCGCCTCGGCCGTCCGGAACTTCGCCGCGGCCGACGGCTTCTTCCCGCAGAACGCCGCCTCCAGCGTCCCGCCGAGCGCCGTGTTCGCGGACCCCTTGTTCGACGTGTTCGCCATCGCGGACAGCGCCCGCTTGCCGTCCTTCGTCGCGAACGTGTACGTGTAGAAGCCCTGCACGGTCCCGGTGTGCCCGAAGACCTGCGTGCCGCACGTCAGGTCGTAGCGCCGCAGCCCGAGCCCGTAGAAGCGCGTGTTGGTGGTGTCGGTCGGGGTGACCGTCGTCATCGCGTCCAGCATCTGCGGGGACAGCAGCCTGCCCCGCATCAGCGCGGTGGTGAACGTGTTCAGGTCGGCCGGGCTGGAGATGATCGCCCCGGCGGACTGCGCCCAGGACACCGTCTGCTCCGTCGAGTCGACCAGCGGGGCGCCCGCCTCGTCGGGGTGCAGGTAACCGCGCACGTGGAAGCCGGGGATCTTGGCCTCGGGGTGCACGTACATCGTGTCCTTGAGGTGCAGCGGCTCGAAGATCCGCTGCTCGTACTGGGCCGCGACCGGCGTCCCCGTCAGCTTCTCGATGAGCATCCCGACGACCACGAAGTTCGTGTTGGAGTAGCGGTACGACACCCCGGGCTCGGTGGTGCGGGGCAGCGCCAGCGACAGGTTCAGCAGCTCCTGGTAGCTGAACACCCGGTTCCGGACGGACTCGAAGCCCGGGACGGTGTGCTCGAACATGTCGTCCGTGTAGTCCGCGAGACCGCTGCGGTGCGTCAGCAGGTTGCGCACGGTGATCCGGTCGTCCGGCAGCAGCCCCGGCAGGTACTGGTTGACCGGCGCGTCCAGCGTCAGCCTGCCCTCCTGGACGAGCTGGAGGAGGACCACGCTGGAGAACGTCTTGGTGACACTGCCGACGCGGAACCGCGCCTTGATGTCCATCGGGGCGCCCGACTCGCGGTCCCGCACGCCGACCGTGCGCACCTGCGCGCCGTACGGGCCCACGTAGCGGGCCATCGCGCCGGGGGCGCCCTGGGCCATCGCCGCCTTGAGGGCGGTCTCCACGCCGTCCATGTCGGCGGCGGGGGTGGTCGGGGCCGGAGCGGCGTACGCGGCGGTGGCCGGGAGGACTCCGGTGGCGAGGGCGGCGATCAGGGTGGCGCCGGTGATGAGGCGTCGTGCGTGCGACAACGTGGTTCCTTGTCTCGTCGGTGAAGATCGTCGGTGGGGAAGACACCTCACAAGAGGCACAAGATCCACCGATCGGTTCCGGCGACGCACAGATTTCTCACAGCGTCACCCCGACGCCACCCGTCAGATCACGCGGATGAGCAGGGAGTTCCGTTCAGGGTGAAAACAGTCGGCGCGGCGAACGTCCCGCTGTACGTCCCCTGGAACCCGAACGACTGGGTCCCGCCGGGCGCGATGCTCGCGTTGTGCGCCACCGGCGCCACCGTCACCGACCCCGAGGACGGGGTGACCGACGCGTTCCAGGCGCTGGTGATCTGCTGCCCCGACGGCAGCGCGAACGCCAGCCGCCAGTCCGTGACCGGCGCCGAACCCGTGTTGCCCACGGTCACGTTCGCCGTGAAGCCGCCGGTCCACACGTTCGTCGCATACGTCACCGAACAGGCCGTACCGCCACCGGGAGTTCCCGGCCCGGTGCCCGTGTTCACGCTGGACGAGAAGGAGTTGACGGCGAGCCCCGTCCCGTTCTGCCACGGCTCGAACCCGGCCTGGACGCTCGTCAGATACCAGTTGTTCTGCGCCAGTCCGCGCGCGACCGTCTGCCGCACGAAGTCCATGACGTCGAAGCTCCACGAGTCGATGGCCGACGGCGCGACGAACGACAGCACGTCGTTCGTCCCGTTCCCGCCCTGCCACATCTGCCAGCTCCGGCCGCCCACGGTCACGTTCCCGACCGGCGACCCGATTGGCTGGATCGTCCCGACCCGGTTGAACCAGATCATGATCTCGGTCCGGTTCACCCCGTCGGTACGGGGCGTCGGGTCCAGCCAGATGTCGTACGACGCGTTGTACACGGCGTCCGACACGTACCCGTACGAGATGCTGCTCGGCGCGCTGGAGATCCCGGACACCTGCTTGGGCAGGCTCGTCCCGGGCGAACAGACCGTGTAGTGGCAGCCGTTGAAGACGGACGGGTACGACTTCGGCGCCCCGTTCGTCGGCACGGAGCCGTCCGCCCGGGTCACCCGGAACCCGGTGTCGGTGGAGGTGACGCACTGCGCCTGGGACGTGCCCCACCGGTTGTTCTGGACGACATAGCGCCCCTGGATCGTGGTCGTCCCGTACTGCTCGCACAGCAGAGTGTCGGCCTGCGCCGACGAGGTCACGGTGAAGAGCGCGGCGACAGTGACCAACGCGGTCACGAGCGCGCCGAGCAGGGAGTGGGGGAGGTGCGGTTTCGGTCGCATGCGGGGGCCTCTTTCGGAGGTACGGCCGGATACGGATACCAAGCCGGGGCACCCTCACCTCCGCACTGGTGGGAGCGCTCCCATAGCGTGTTGGACGGGACTATAGGGAACCCCGCTGTCCCTGTCACCCCGTCGAACGCAGATCGACGCTCACGCGTGCGACCGCAGATGCTCCCTCAGCCACTGCTCCGTGTTGCTCACGTGCAGCAGCGCGGCGGCCTGGCTGAGGACGGCGTCGCGGGTGGCGAGGGCCGTGTAGATCGCCTCGTGTTCGGCGAGGGTGCGGCCCGAGGCGCGGTCGTCGACCAGGCCGCGCCAGATGCGGGCGCGCAGGGTGCGGCCGGAGATGCCCTCCAGGAGGGCGAGGAGGGTGTCGTTGCCGGTGGCGGTGACGACCGCGCGGTGGAAGGCCGCGTCGTGGGCGTTGAGCTGTTCGACGTCGTCGCGGGCCTCCCGCATGGCGTCCAGGTGCCGTTTGACCTCGGCGAGTTGGGTGTCCGTCATGCGGGTCGCCGCGAGCGCGGTCGCCGCCGGTTCCAGGAGCCGGCGTACCTCCATGAAGTCCTTGAGGGCCGCCGAGTCGCCCTGGAGGAGTTCCACCGCGCCGCCGAGGCCCTCCAGGAGCAGGCTGGGCTGGAGGCTGGTGACGTACGTGCCGTCGCCCCTGCGGACCTCCAGGACCCGGGCCACCGCCAGCGCCTTGACGGCCTCGCGGGCGAGGTTGCGGGAGAGGCCGAGCTGGGCGGCGAGATCGGGCTCCGGGGGGAGCTTGGAACCGGGGGGAAGCGCGCCCGTCCGGATCAGTTCGCGGATCTGCGCGATGGCCTTGTCCGTCAGCGACATACCGCTTCCCTCCCGTTGATCCGCTGGCCCGATGATAATGCCGCCAGACATGCGATGTCTCATGGGTGACAAGCTGGATGAAAGGTAAGGGAAACGCCCCAACTTCCCTGCTCGGCACAGTGATTCATCCCTTCAAGCCCGTTGACACGCCCCACCCCCAGGCCCGACCTTCGTGTCTGACGAAGCCCCCCACAGCAGGGATGTCCCCATGTCGAACTCGTTCAACAGGCGCCGCTTCCTGGGCGGTTCCACCTGCGTGGCCGCCGCAGCTGTCGCGGGCGGGATGTTCGCACCCGCCGTCGCGCAGGCCGCGCCAGCCGCCTACACCCCCGACTGGGCCTCCCTCGACCGGCACCCGGCGGCCCCGGAGTGGTTCCGGGACGCGAAGTTCGGGATCTACTTCCACTGGGGTGTCTTCAGCGTCCCCGCCTACGACAACGAGTGGTACCCGCGCAACATGTACGAGTCCGGCAGCCGCGCCAACCGCCACCACGTGGAGACCTACGGACAGCCCGCCGACTGGCCCTACCACCAGTTCGTCACCGGCGCCGACGACGCGTCGGGCCGGCGCGTCCAGTTCGCCCCGAAGCTCAGGGCGCAGGGCGGGAACTTCGACCCCGAGGAGTGGGCGCGGCTCTTCGCCGCCTCCGGCGCCCGGTTCGCGGGCCCGGTCGCCGAGCACCACGACGGGTTCTCCATGTGGGACAGCCAGGTCAACGAGTGGAACTCGGTCGACCGGGGCCCGCGCCTGGACCTGCTGCGGATCTTCGCCACCGCCATCCGCTCCCAGGGCCTCAAGCTGCTGGTGGCGATGCACCACGCCTACAACTTCACCGGCTTCTACGAGCACGCCCCCGCCCAGAGCGACCCGAGCCTGCGCAAGTTCTACGGCCAGCTGGGACCGGCCGCCGAGAACCAGCTCTGGTACGACAAGCTCAAGGAGGTCGTCGACCGGGCGCACCCCGACATCCTCTGGCAGGACTTCAACCTGACCGCCGTCGACGAGAGGCGCCGCCTCGACTTCCTCGCCTACTACTACAACCAGGCCGACAGCCGGGGCCAGGAGGTCGTCGCCACCTACAAGGACGGCATGAACGGCAAGGGCGAGGTCTTCGACTACGAACGCGGCGGCCCCGCCGACCTCACCGCCCCCTACTGGCTGACCGACGACAGCATCTCCAGCAGCAGCTGGTGCTACACCCAGGGCATCGGCTACTACACCGTCCAGGAGATGCTGCACTCGTTCCTCGACCGCGTCAGCAAGAACGGCAACGTCCTGCTCAACATCGCGCCCATGGCCGACGGCACGATCCCGCAGGCCCAGCGGGACATCCTCCTCGGCATCGGCGACCACCTGCGCCGCTTCGGCGAGTCCGTGTACGCGACCCGGGCCTGGACGGCGTACGGCGAGGGCCCCACCAAGATGGGCGGCGGCTCCTTCACCCGACCGCACGCCGGGACCGCGCAGGACATCCGCTTCACCCGCGACAAGGCGGGCCGTGTCCTGTACGCGACCGTCCTCGGCTGGCCCGGAGACTCCCTGACGATCACCACGCTCGCCACCGACCGCATCGACCTCTCGACGCTGGCCTCGGTACAGCTCCTCGGCTCCGACGCCGGAACCTACCTCGACCTGCCCGCCCCCACCCAGGGCCCCGCCGGACTGCGGGTCGCCCTGCCCGCCGGCGCCCCCTACAGCGCGGGCGCCTACGTCCTCAAACTCACCTTCGCCGGCCCCGTACCCCACCTGCGCCCCCTGTCCGGCACCGTCGCCCACCAGGACCGCGACGCCGCCGTCCTGCCCGTCGGCGACTACCCGGCACCGGCCCTCACAGCGGCGGGACTGCGCTCCCGTACCCCCTTCTCGCTGCGCCTGGCCCCCGGCTTCCAGGTCGTCGGCCACAGCGCGGACGACCTCACCGGCCCCTTCCGGACCGTCACCGAGGACGCCTCCGGCCTGCGCTTCGGCTCCCTGAAGGTGCAGTTCGCGCCGTCGGCCCGGTTCAGGATCACCAACGTCACCAGCGGCCTCGCCCTCGACAGCGGCGGCGACGTCGCCTCGGGGGCGGGACTCAAGCAGTGGACCTGGGACGGCAGCCCGAACCTCCAGTGGCAGGCCGTCGAGACCGGCGACGGCTGGTACAAGCTGGTCAACCAGGGCAACGGGATGGTCGCCGACGGCTGGGGCGCCACCGCCGACGGCTCCGCCGCCCGGCAGGCGGCCTGGAACGGCTCCGCCGCCCAGCAGTGGCGGATCGTCCACCGCGGCGACGGCCGCCACACCATCGCCAACCGCGTCACCGGCCTCGTCCTCGACGGCGGCGGCGCGGTCCCCTCCGGCTCGGTCACCAAGCAGTGGACGTACGGCAGCAGCACCAACCTGCTCTGGACGTTCACCGCGCTCTGACCGCGCTCCCGCCGGTCGGCGGGGGTGTTCCCCCTGGCCGGGGGATGATCGAGAACCCGCGACGCGCTGGGATGGAAGGCCGGACCAGCAGCGCGAGGAGCACACGGATGAACAGCGGCGGACCCGAGGCCACGGTGGAGACACCGCCCGCACGGGAGACCCTCAAGGCGCTGGGCGGGTACGTCCGCCCGCACCGCTGGGCCGTCGCGCTGGGGCTGCTCCTCGCGCTGGTCGGCGCGGCCGGCGGGCTGGTGCAGCCCCTCGCCACGAAGGCGCTCCTGGACCGGCTGTCGGCGGGGGAGGCCGTCGCCGGGATCCTCTTCGCGCTGACCGCGCTGGTGGTGCTCGGCACGGCCGCCGAGGCCCTCGGCGGATACGTCCTGGAGCGCACGGCCGAGTCGGTGGTCCTCGCGGCCCGCCGCTCCCTCGTCGGACGGCTGCTGCGGCTGCGGCTCGTGGAGGTGGAGCGCGTCCCGCCGGGCGACCTCATGTCCCGGGTCACCTCCGACACGACGCTGCTGCGGGCCGTCACCACCCACGCGATCGTCTCCGCCGCCACCGGCTCCGTCGCGTTCGTCGCCGCGCTCGCCCTGATGGCCGCCCTGGACGCCGTCCTGCTGGGCGTCACCCTGGGCGTCCTCGTGGTGATCGGAGGGGCCGTCGCGCTGGTCATGCCGAAGATCGCGCGGGCCACGGAACGCGCCCAGGAGTCGGTGGGGGAGATCTCCACCGTGCTGGAGCGGGCCTTCGGGGCGTACCGCACCATCAAGGCGTCCGGCGCGGAGGAGCGGGAGACCGTGCGCGCGCAGGCCGCGGTGCGGCGGGCGTGGCAGCACGGCGTACGGACCGCGAAGTGGTCGTCGGCGGCGGACGCCTCGGTCGGGTTCGCCGTGCAGGTGTCGTTCCTCGCCGTGCTCGGCGTCGGCGGGATGCGGGTCGCGTCCGGCGCGATCCCCGTGTCGACGCTGATGGCGTTCCTGCTGTACCTCTTCTACCTGATCGACCCGGTGTCCCGGCTCGTCGACGCCGTCACCCAGTACCAGGAGGGCGCCGCCGCGATCTCCCGCATCACCCGCGCCGAACGCCTCGCCACCGAGCCCTGGGCCTCGGCGAACCCCGCCCCGCCCGCGCCGGGCTGCGCCGCGCGGGTCCGCTTCGAGGACGTCTCCTTCCGTTACGGTCCAGATCTCCCGCCGGTCCACGACCGGGTGAGCTTCGACATCCCCGCCACCGGCCTCACCGCCTTCGTCGGCCCCTCCGGCGCCGGCAAGTCGACGGTGTTCGCGCTCCTGGAGCGCTTCTACGAGACGGACTCGGGACGTGTCCTCGTCGACGGCACCGACGTACGCGACTGGTCCCTGCCGCATCTGCGCTCCACCCTCGGGTACGTCGAGCAGGAGGCGCCCGTCCTCGCCGGCACGCTCCGCGAGAACCTCCTCTTCGCCGCGCCCGGCGCGAGCGACGAGGACCTGCGCGACGTCCTGGCGCGGACCCGGCTCACCGGGCTCGTCGACCGGCTCCCGGACGGCCTCGACACGCCCGTGGGACACCGGGGTTCGGCCCTCTCGGGCGGTGAGCGCCAGCGCGTCGCGATCGCCCGGGCCCTGCTGCGGCGGCCCCGGCTGCTCCTCATGGACGAGGCGACCTCACAGCTCGACGCGGTCAACGAACTCGCCCTGCGCGACCTCGTCGAGGAGACCGCCCGCGACACGACCGTCCTCGTCGTCGCCCACCGCCTGTCGACCGTGACCCGCGCCGACCGGATCGTCGTGATGGAGGCGGGACGCGTGCGCGCGGTCGGCACCCACGAGGAACTGCTCGCCGGGGACCGGCTGTACGCGCGGCTGGCGACGACACAGCTGCTGGCACCGGCGAACTGACGGGCTGTACGGCGATGGGCGGGCCCCGTGGAATGCGGGGCCCGCCCATGTGCCGCTCGGCCCGGCTCGGCCCGGCTCAGGCTCAGGTGATGCAGACCAGCCCGAGCAGGCACAGCCCGGCGGGGTCGGTCGCGTCCGAGGAGGTGCCCGACCCGGACGTCCCCGAGCCGGAGGTCCCGGAACCCGAGGTGCCCGACCCTGACGTACCCGACCCCGACGAGCCCGTTCCCGACGCGGAGTCCCCGGACGGCGTCGGCGAGGGCGCGGGCGTCGGCTGCGTCGCCGTCCCGGAGCCGCCCGGCGTCGTGGAAGCGCCCGTCGACCCGGTGGAGGGCGCGGCAGGCGTGGCCTGCTGGGCGGACCGCCCGCTCACCGGGGCGGCCTGCGGCTGCGCGGCGGCCTGCCCGCGCGGCGTGTTCGGCGTGTGCGCGCTCGGCGCGGAGGGCGTGGACCCGGTCGTATCCGTGCCCGCGCCCGTGCCGCGCGCCGCCGAGGAGCGGCCCGGCGCCGTACCGGGCGTGGTGCGCTGCGCATCGGACAGGGAGGTGCCCGGGGTGGGCTGCCCGATCTCCTCCTCGGCGACCCCCATCGTCTCCCGGTCCGGCGCGGACGCGGCCTGGGTGCGGTCCGTGGAGTGCCGGTTCATCGAGGAGACCGTGAGCCCGCCGCCGACGAGGGCGACCGCGGTCGCGACCAGCGCCCGCCGCTGGGTCTTCTTCCACCGCTCACGCTGCCGCCGGCGCGCGGCCCGCCCGTCGGGGACGGCGCTGTCGTACGGGGTGTCCGCGTCGTACGCGGTCTCGGCGGGCTCGGTGTCGAACGAGGCGTCGTACGGGGTGACTTGGCGGGTCTCGGCCGGGAAGGCGTGCTGGACCTGTGCCGCCGTGCCCGACGCGATCGGTGCGGGCGCTCCGCCGGGGAGCGGGGCGATGTCCGGGGCGTAGGCACCGCACCCGGGGCACACCAGTGCACCGTTGAGATGACGACGGCACGTGGAGCAGTAGTCCATCCGTGGCCTTCCTGACTCGACTGTGCCATCGGCTCGGTGCGCCGTGGCCTGGCTGCCCGTTCGCACGGGGGATCGAACGGCCAGAACGCTAGCGAGCCTTTCGACAGGCCGTGCGCAGCCTGTGTGAAGCAGTTGCGCAGATGCCGTCGGCATTGTCGGGACAGGGGCATGGGAAGGGGCTTACCGGATCCTCACACCGGGCGATACCCGTACTCCCTTGCCCGGTAAGGGAGTTGAGGCGCCGACAGCCCCGCGGGCGCCGGTTCCGGCTCGGGTGTCGGCTCGGGGTCCGGGAGCGGAGGCCGTGGCGGGGGAGGAGGGACGGGCCGGGGCGGCAGCGGGTCCGGGCGGGTCGGGTCGGGCTGGCCGGGCGGCCGGGGAATGGTCATGGTCCTTGCTCCGGAGGGTGCGTGTACGCGTGCCGGGTCTCCCGTCGTGCGCCGCGCAAACCCGGCGGCGGCCCCGGGCATGGGACACATCGGGCAGGGCACCCGGGGACGACGCGTACCCCCTGACACGAATCGGAGTGGATCCCGTGACCGACCACTTTCCCAACGGTGCCGACTCCGCCGTCCGTCTCGCCCTGAGGGCGGTCGTCACGGGCGACGCGGACCGGGCCGAACTGCGCACGCTCGCCGCGAGCGAGATCCTCGTCCCGGTCGGCGAGCCGCCCGGCGAGGAGCCGCCCGTGACGGTCGCCGTCCCCGTCTACGAACAGCCCGACGGCACCGAACTCGTCCCGGTGTTCACCTCGCGGGACCGCCTGACCCGGGCCTTCCCGCAGGTCACCCGGCACCGCAGGGTCCTCCTCGGCGCTCTCGCCCAGGAATGGCCGGCGACGGGTCCCATGCTGGTCATCGACGCGGGCACCCCGGACGAGGTGACGCTGACGGCCCGGGGCGTCCGGGACCTCCTGGACGACGGGTACGACGGCACCGGGTTCGACGACACCGGGTACGGCCCGGGCGGCGGGGCGATCTGACGAGCGGGACGGCCCGGCAGCGCCGTCTCAGTCCCGCGGCTGCCCCTCCAGCACCGCCGACAGCTCCAGGGTCCGGTCGACCAGCGCCTGGGCCGTCCCCGTGAGCCGCACCCCCTGATGATCCGCGTAGGCGGCGAGCAGCCGGGCCGCCTCGCGGATCGTCGTGCCCGCGTACTCGGCCACCATCCCCTTGGCGATCTCCAGCGTCGCCTTGGCCGCGATGACACCCTGCACCCGGGACACGACGTCGTCCGCGCGCACCGGTTCGGCCGTCCAGTGCACGAGCGCGAGGGCCGCGAGGTCCGCCAGCGCCTGCGTGAGATCCGTGTCGTCGTCGACGAACGGCTCCGGGGAGACGCGTACGAGGGTGAGGGCGCCCAGCGCGTGGGCGTGCACCCGCATCGGGAGCGCCTGGAGGCAGGCGTACCCGGCGTCGGACATGGCGGCGGCGAGTGTCGGCCAGCGCTCGGAGGCGGCGGGGCCCGGGACGGTCACCCGCTCGCCGGTGCGGTAGCTGTCGGCGGCGGGGCCGTGGCCGTTCTGGAGGTGCAGGAGGTCGGCGAAGGCGCTGCCGTCGGCGGTCGCCGCCATGGTCCTGAGCCCGCCCCGCGCGTCGGCGATCATGACGGCCGCCGCGTCCACGTCCAGGAGGTCCTGGCAGGTGTGCACCAGCCGGTGGAAGAGGTGCAGCGGGTCGAATTCGGCGGCGTACGTGTCCGACAGGGCCACGAACGCCCGCACCAACTGCCGTTCGCGGTTCATCGTGCCTCCCAGGCGGTCGTCCGCTCAGTCATCGCGCAGGTCCAGGGTGCCGTCGATGATGCCCCGGGCGACCTCGGTGGCGGTACGGCCCTCGGAGAAGGTGCGGGCCCGCAGCCGCAGCAGCGCCTCCTCGGCGTTCACCCCGAGCCGTACCATCATCATCCCGGTGGCCTGGTGCACCTCCTCGCGGTCCGTCTCGGCTCCCGCCAGCCACGTTACGACTCCTTCGGGGTCCGCAGAAGCGTGGTCGAGGGCGAGGACGGCGAGCGCGACGGCGTCGGCGACCAGCAGGGCGGTGCGGACATGGGCGTCGCTGAGGGAACCGGACGTCTCGCGGTAGAGGTCGAGGGTGCCGAGCGTGCCCGAGCCGTCCGCCAGCGGCAGCGAGAACGCGGCCTCCGCGCCCGCCTTCGCGGCCTGCACGGAGAACAGCGGCCAGCGCCGCGTCGCCGGGGGGCTCGTCAGGTCGGCCGCGAACACGGGCGCCCGCAGCCGTACCGCCTCCATGCCGGGGCCCTCCCCGAGCGTGTACTGGATCTCCGCGAGCCGCGCCGCGACGTCGTCGCTCGCGCACAGCACGACCCCGATGTCCGTGCTGTCGCCGAGCACCGACACCGACAGCCCCGAGGCCACCGGGAGCAGCGCGACGCACGCCCGGCACAGGGCCTCCGGCACCTGGGACGCCGGCAGCCCCTGCACCCCGGCGATGAGTTCGTGCGTGACGCGGGCGCGCTCGACGTGGAGTCCGTCCTCGGCGTTCCCGTCGTCCTCGGCCATCCTCATCACCTCCCGGTCCTACCGGATCTTGACACAGGACACCGGCGCTCCGTCCGCCGTACGGCCCGGGTGTCCCCCGGGAGGTGAGGGAAACCGCGCGCGGGGGAGGGGCCGCTTTCCGGCCATACGGTGCGCGCGTGGGTGCGCGACACCCGTCCCGTCTGATCTCATGACCATCGGCCCAGCACTGACATGCCCATGGCTATGACGCCGGTACGGTCACAAAGGGGACACCCGCATGGACGGACGCGTGTACGACATCAGCCGCAGGGGGTTCATCGGAGGAGCCGGCGCCTCGGCCGCCCTCCTGCTGACCACCCCCGCGCACGCCGCCGCCCCCGGGAGAACGTTGTCCTTCACGTCCGGCACCAACGCGGGCGTGACCGTCGCCCCCGACGGCGAACGCCTGATCATCGAGGTCCAGGGCGTGCTGTGGTCCCTGCCCGAGCACGGCGGCACGGCCACCGCCCTCACCGACGTGACCCTCGAACCCACCCGGCCGGCCTGGTCCCCGGACGGCACGGCCGTCGCCTTCTGCGCCTACCTCGGCGGCGGCTTCCACCTGTGGACCATGGCCCCCGACGGCACCCGGCTCCGGCAGCTCACCTCGGGACCCTGGGACGACCGGGGCGCGAGCTGGTCCCCGGACGGCCGCCGCCTCGCCTTCTCCTCCGAACGCGGCAGTGACGACGTCACCGGCGGCTCCTACGACATCTGGACGATCGAGGTCGCCACCGGCCGCCTCACCCGGCTGACGTCCACCCCGGACGCCGACGACCACGACCCGGCGTGGCATCCCGACGGCGACCGCGTCCTGTTCGTCCGCGCGCGCAGCGGCGTCGCCCGCACCATCGCCTCCGTGCCGGTCACGGGCGGTGACGCCACCGTCGTCCACACCATCGACAGCGGCACCCTCCTCGCACCCGCCGTCGCCCGCGACGGGCGGCTCGCGTACGTCCGCCTCAGCGCGCCGACCGTCGCCACCTACTCGGACAGCGCCTCCCTCGTCGTGGACGGCACGGTCGTCTCCGGCGCCGAGGACGTGTCACCGCAGCCGCCGAGCTGGACGGCCGACGGGGCGATCGTGTACTTCGCGGACGGCAAGGTCGTCCGGCGTACCGGCGCGACACGGACCGTCGTGCCGTTCACCGCGCGCACCCGGGTGAGCCGGACGCCCCGCCCGGACAAGCGGCGCGACTTCGACTCCACCGCCGCCCGGCCCGTACGCGGCGTGCACTTCCCGGTGCTCGCCCCCGACGGGCGCTCGGTCGCGTTCTGCGCGCTGGGCGCCCTGTGGCACCTGCCGATCGGCGGCCGGCCCCGCAAGCTGGTCGACGCCGACCCCGCGCACTACGTACAGATGCCGTCGTGGAGCCGGGACGGCCGCAGCCTCGTCTACGTCGACGACCGCGACGGCCTCGCCGCCGTCCGCCGTATCACCCTCGCCGACGGCACGGACACGGTCCTCGCCACCGGAGGCCGCGTCAACCCGGCGCTCGCGCCCGACGGTTCGCGGCTCGCCTGCCACGACGTCACCGGCAACCTCCTCGTCGTGGACCTCGCCGACGGCACCGAGCGGCTGCTCGCCGCGCCGCTGGGCGCCAACGGACTGCCGGGCAGGCCGAGTTGGTCACCCGACGGCCGCCACCTCGCCCTGTGCGACCGCAACCGGCTCAACCAGCGCTTCCGCGAGGGCTACAACGTCATCCGGATCGTCGACACCCGCGACGGCACCTCCCGCACCTACCTGCCCCGCCCGCACACCTCCCTCGCCGACCGCTACGACAGCGGCCCCGTCTGGTCGCCGGACGGGAAACACCTCGCGTACGTCGCCGAGTCCGCCCTCTGGATACTGCCGGTCCGCCCGGACGGCACCCCCGACGGCGAACCGCGCCGCCTCACCGACGACCCCGCCGACCACCCCTCCTGGTCCGGCGACTCCCGACGGCTGCTCCATCTCTCGGGCACCGCCCTGCGGTTGACCGGCATCGACGGCACCGGAACCCGGACCGTGCCCGTCCCCCTGCGCACCGCCCGCCGCCTCCCGCCCCGCACGGACGTCGTCCGCATCCACGCGGGCCGCCTGTGGGACGGCACCGGGGACCGCGTCCGCGAGAACGTCGACATCGTCGTCGAGGGCAACCGCGTCACCGCCGTCGAACCCCACCGCACGGCCCGCCCGGGGGAGAAGGCGGTGGACGCCTCCCGCCAGACCGTCCTGCCGGGCCTGTGGGACGCCCACACCCACCCCTACCAGAACATCTACGGCGGCCGGCAGACCCGCCTCAACCTCGCCTACGGCGTCACCAGCACCGCATCCCTCGGCGGATTCGCCTACGAACAGGCCCGGCTGAGGGAGGCGACCGACAGCGGCACACTGACCGGCCCCCGCATGTTCACGACCGGCGAACTGATCGACGGCACCCGCGTCGCCTACAGCATGGGCCGCGCGCACGCCACGCCGGACGGGGTGCGCCGCAGCCTCGAACGGGCCGTCGCCCTCGACTACGACTTCGTCAAGACGTACGTCCGCGCCCCCGTCGGCACGATGGAGCGAGCCGCGCGCACGGCACGTGAGTTGGGTGTCCCGGCCGGGAGTCACCTCCTCACGCCGGGCCGCCAGTCGGGCCAGACCCTGACGACCCACCTGCTCGCCACCCAGCGCCAGGAGTACAGCCGCGCCCTCTCCCCGACCGGCCGCTCCTACGGCGACGTCCACGAGATCTACCGGGGCGGCGAGTTCGCGCTGATCGTCACCCCGTTCGCCGCGCTGTACCTCCTCGGCGTCGACCCCTCGCTCGCCGAGGACCCCCGGGTCACGTCCCTCATGCCGCCGTGGGACGTCGCGACCGTGCGCAACGCGGCGGCCACCGCGCCGACGCCCGACCAACTCCGGGGCCTGGGCATCGAGATGGGGAACTACCGGAGCATCTTCGACGAAGGCGGGGCCGTCGTGCTCGGCACGGACGCCCCGCTCACCCCGGTCGGCCTGCACGTCCACCTCGGGCTGCGGGCCCTGCACCGGTACGGCGGCTTCACCCCGGCCCAGGCGCTCAGCCGCGTCACGTCCGAGCCCGCGCGCGTCTTCGGGGTCGCCGACGACCTCGGCACCGTCGAGGCGGGCAAGCTCGCCGACCTCACCGCCGTGGACGGAGACCCGTTCACCGACTTCGACGACCTGGTCCGCACGGCGTGGACGATGCGCGACGGCACCGTCCACCACCCGGCCGACCTCCTCGACGACATGCCCCCCACCCTGGCCGCCGGGACGGACTGGCTCGCCGTCGGGGAGATCCTGCACCGGGACGGGTGCTGCGCGGGTTAACTGCCCGTCGCCGACTTCCAGTTCTCCACGTACTCCGGCAGGTTCGCGGCGACGTCGTTCCAGTCCGGCGTGAAGACCTCGACGCCGGTCATCAGCTTCGCCAGCGCGGCGGCGTCCGCGTCCGTCGCCCGCACGTCCTTGCGGGCGCTGAAGCCGCCGCCGACCGAACTGACCTCCTGCTGGGCCTCGCGGGTCAGCAGGAAGTCGAGGAGCTTCCTGCCGTTCGCGGAGTGCGGGGCCCCGGTGACCAGGCCGGCCGCGTAGGGGAGGGCGAAGGTGGTCGGCCTCCCGCCCTGCGGCGCCGGGAACCAGATCCCCAGGTCCGGCATCGTCTTCGCCTGCGCGTAGTTCATCTGCACATCCCCGTTCGCGACGAGGAGTTCCCCCTTGTCCACCTTGGGCGCGAGCTTGCCGGTCGACGCGGACGGGCCGACGTTGTTGGCCTGGAGCCTGCCGAGGTACTCCAGGGCGGGCTTCTCGCCGCCGAAGTCGTGAACCGCCTTGATCAGCACGGCCGTTCCGTCACCGGCGACACCGGGGGTGGAGTACTGGAGCTTGTTCTTGTACTTGCCGTCGAGAAGCTCCTGCCACGTCGTCGGCGGCCGCTTCAGCTCCTTCTTGTTGTAGACGAACCCGAAGTAATTGTCGACGACGGACGTCCAGGTGCCGTCGGCCGCCTTGGCCGCGGTGTCCGAGCCCTGCGGCGTGTACTTCTGCAACAGGCCCTTGCCGTCGGCCTGCTGGATGAACGGCGGCAGCGTGACGAGGACATCGGCCTGCGGGTTGCTCCTCTCGCGCAGGACACGCTGCACCATCTCGCCCGAACCCCCCTCCACGTACGCGACCTTGATACCGGTCCGCTTCGTGAAGTCGGCGAAGACCTTGTCGTACCAGCCGTCCCCGTTCTCGCCCTTGAGGCCGTCGGCGCTGTACACGGTGACGACCTTGGCGTCGGAGGAAGCGGACGAGGCGGGCAAGGCCCCACAGGCAGAGGCGAGGGCGAGGAGGGAGACGGCAACGCTGAGCTTGAGCGCTTTACGGGGCATGGCGGTTGGACTCCAGAGTTTCAGCGGTACGACGCCCTGGCGCGGACCCGGGACACGGCGGACAGGACGAGAAGGGTGGCTGCCATCAGCACCACCGCGAGCGCGGACCCCGCGAACAGGGCGCCCCGGTCGGTGGCGGAGTGGATCAGGACCGGCAGCGGGGTCCAGTCCGGCGGATACAGCATCACCGTGGCGCTCAACTCGCCCATGGACAGGGCGAAGCAGAGACCGACGGCGGCGGTGAGCGAGGGCAGCAGCAACGGCAGCCGCACCCGCCACAGCACGTACGAGGGACGCGCGCCCAGCGACGCCGCCGCCTGCTCGTACACCGGGTCCAGACGGGACAGCGCCGCCGACACCGACTGGTACGCGAACGCCGTCACCAGCACCGTGTGCGCGAGGATCACGATCCACCGCGTGCCGTTCAGCAGCAGCGGCGGCTTCGAGAACGCGACCAGCACCGACAGGCCCACCACGACCGAGGGCACGGCGACGGGGAGCACGAACAGGGCGTCCAGGAGCCGCCGTTCACGCTTCTTCAGCGCGGCTCCGGCGAGGGCGGCCCACGTACCGACGGCCAGCGCCAGCAGGCTCGCGGCGGTCGCCGTGAGGAGGCTCGTGGTGAGCGCCCGGAGCGCGTCTCCGCTCGTCGCGGAACGGTAGTTGGCCGTCGTCGGCCCCGACGGCAGGACGCCGGACCAGTGCGTCGCGAACGACGCGCCCAGGATGACGAGGAGAGGCAGCGCGAACAGCGGCAGGAACAGGACGAAGAACACCGCCCACACCGCCCACCTGGCCCTGCGGCTATGCACCAGCACGACGGCTCACCACCCGGTACACCGCGTAGAGCCCCACGGACAGCACGACGTTGACGACCGCCACCACACACGCGCCCGCGTAATCCGACTCCAGGATCGCCTTGCCGTAGATCAGCAGCGGCAGCGTCGTCACACCCTTCGCCCCGGTGAACAGCACGATCCCGAACTCGTTGAGACACAGCACCAGCACGAGGCTCCCGCCGGCCGCGAGCGCGGGCAGCGCCTCCGGCAGGATCACCTGCCGCACGATCCTCGGCGCCCGCGCGCCCAGACTCGCCGCCGCCTCGATCTGCGCGGTGTCGAGTTGCGAGAACGCCGCGAGCAGGGGCCGCATCACGAACGGCGTGAAGTAGGTGACCTCGGCGAGCAGCACACCCCAGGGCGTCGTCAGGAACGGGAAGGAGCCGACGATGCCGGTCGTGCCGTAGACGAACAGCAGCGCCAGCGTGATCAGGAACGACGGGAAGGACAGGAACACGTCCACGAACCGCGCGACCGCCCGCGCCCCGGGGAACGGGACGAACGCGATGACCAGCGCCAGGAAGAACCCCAGCACCAGACAGCCGGCGGTGGCGGCGAGCGCCAGCCAGACCGTCGTCCACAGCGCCTGCCGGAAGGCTTCGGAGGCGAAGACGTCCGCGTACGGCTGGAGGGATGTGCCGCCGGAGTCGGGCCGGAAGGACTGCTGGACGACGAGCGCCAGCGGGTAGAGGAAGAAGACGGCGAGGAGGGTGACCGGAGGCAGGGTCCACAGGAGGCGTCTGGTCATGGCAGCAGCACCGCGTCCCCGGGGGAGAAGTGCAGGGCGACCCGGTCGCCGAGGGCCGGGGGCTCCCGCAGCTCGCGCACGTCGGCCACGACGGTGTGCCCGGCGACCTCGACGTACAGCCGGTGCGTGGCACCACGCCACTGGATCTCCCGTACGGGGCCGGTGAGTCGGTTCGGCCCGTCGCCCAGCCCGACCAGGTGCGGCCGGACGCACAGGGTCGCCGGACCGGTCACGCCCCTGGTGTCCAGCTTTATTTGCGTACCCGCGAACTCCGCGACCCCGCCCGCGACTTGCACCGGCAGCAGGTTCGCCCCGCCCACGAACGACGCCGTGAACGCGTTCCCCGGCGCCCGGTACAGCTCCCGGGGCGTCCCGCACGCCTTCAGCCGCGCCCGGTCGAGGACCGCGATCCGGTCCGCCAGCGTCAGCGCCTCGACCTGGTCGTGTGTGACGTACAGGATCGTCACGTCCGGCAACTCCCGGTGCAGCCGGGCGAGTTCGGCGAGCATCTCGGACCGGAGCCGGGCGTCCAGCGCCGACAGCGGCTCGTCGAGGAGCAGCACCTCGGGGCGGATCGCCAACGCCCGCGCAATCGCGACGCGTTGCTGCTGCCCGCCGGACAACTCCCGTGGCCTGCGCCGCGCGTACGCCCCCATCCCGGTCAGCTCCAGCGCCTCGCCGACCCGCCGCCGGATCTCGGCCCTGTCGACGCGCCGCGCCTTCAGCCCGAACGCCACGTTGTCCTCGACCCGCAGATGCGGGAACAGCGCGTACTGCTGCACGACCATCCCGATGCCCCGCCGGTACGGCGGCACGTCGGTCACGTCCCGGTCGCCGAGGAACACTCGCCCCGCCGACGGCCGCACGAACCCGGCGACGGCCCGCAGCGCGGTCGTCTTCCCTGACCCCGACGGCCCGAGCAGCGCCATCACCTCACCCGGCTCGACGGTCAGGTCGAGCGCGTCGAGGACGGTGTTCCCGTCGTAGGCGACGCTCACGGAGTCGAAGCGGATCACGTCAGCACCCCGGGCAACTCGGCGACAGAGCCCAGGACGTGACCGGCCCCGGCCGCCCGCAGCGCCTGCGCGTCGTGCGCCCCGGTGAGCACCCCCGCGACGACCCCGGCCCCCGCGCGCACCCCGCTCAGTACGTCGTACGAGGTGTCCCCGACGACCGCGACCTGCCGGACGCTCCCCGCGGCCTTCGTCCGGACGAACGCCTCCAGGACCATGTCGGGGTACGGCCGTCCGCGCCCGCCCGCGTCCGCCGGGCACAGGGTGAGCGCGGCGAGGTCCTGCCAGCCGAGCGCGTCGAGGATCGCGTCCTGGGTGACGCGGGCGAAACCGGTGGTCAGGACGACGGTGCGGCCCTCGGCGGTGAGGTGCTCGATGGTCTCGCGGGCGCCGGGGACGGGGGTGATCAGGCCGTCGGTGACGAGGTCGCCGTACGCCTGCTCGAAGGCGGTGTTGGCGTGCTGCGCGGTGGCCTCGTCCTTGAAGAGGTGGCGGAAGACGGAGATCTTGGACTCGCCCATCGTGGCCCGCACATAGGCGAGTTGATCGGGGTCCGAACCGAGGGCCGTCGTGAAGGCGCGTTCGACCAGGCCGCCGTCGGCGACGGTCGTACCGGCCATGTCGAGGACGACGAGGCGGATGTCATGGGGCATCTGGTTCACCAGCCCAACTGGTCTGCGGTGGTCTCGGCGATGGCGGGCGCGCAGGTCATCCCGCGTCCGCCGGGGCCCGTGACGAGCCAGACGCCGTCGCGGACCTGCTGGCGGTGCACGACACGGCTCGTGTCGAGGCACTGCGCGTACACGCCCGCCCAGCGGCGGCGGATCGCGGGGAGCGGGCGGCCGAGGAGTGACTCGGCGACGCCGGCGAGGTGCTCGTAGGGGTCCTCGACGGTGTCGAAGGAGAAGGGGTGCTCGTACTCGTGGGTGTCGCCGACGGTCAGGCCACCGTCCGCGCGCTGGACCATGAGGAGCTGCATCCGGTGCTCGGCGGCCCTATCGGGCTGCGGCTGACGGGAGTTGAGGGCGTCCAGGGCGGGGGAGGCGTACGCCGGGTAGTAGCGGAAGCTGTCCGCGTCCGCGACCGACGTCGTCAGCGGCTCGCCGAGCGGCGCGGTCTGCATCATCTGCAACCGGACGCGGCGCACCGGGAGTTCGGGCCCGGCCAGCTCGCGCACCAGGCCGCCCAGCCAGGCGCCGGTGCACAGGACGACGGCGTCGCCCGTGTGGACGTCCCCGTGGTCGTCGCGGACCGCGTGCTCGCCGACCACCGCACGGACCTCGCGGCCGGGTAGGAAGGTGTAGCGCGGGTTCCTCGACAGCTCGGCCCGCAGGGCGCGTTGCGCGGTCCGGGGTTCCACGGCCGCGTCCCGTGCGCAGTACAGGGCCGCGTCGAACTCCCCGCGCAGCGCCGGGTTCAGCGCCCGCGCCTCGCCCGGCGTCAGCAGCTCGAACCCGCGCGCGTCCGCGTCACCCCGCGCGGCGGCGTACTCGGCGACGGCGCGTTCGAGGCCGCCGCGTACGACGGTGAGGGAACCGTTCGCACGGAAGCCCAGCGCCGGGACGCGTTCGCCGATCCCCTCCCACAGCTGTCTCGCGCGCAGCGCGGCCGACAGCTCCCCGCCGTCCGCGCGCCCGCTCACCCAGACGAGCCCGAAGTTGCGCAGCGACGCGCCCCGGGCCTCCGCCTCGCGCTCGATCTGTACGACCTCGTGGCCGCGTTCCAGTGCTTGCCAGGCGTGCAGGGTGCCCACCACGCCGGCTCCGACGACTATCACTCTCACGACGGTCACGCTCCTCGCCGTGCGGGAACCGGGAGGGTCCGGCTTCCGACGGGAGCATGAACCGGCCATCACATTTGGGCTAGACCCGTTATCTTGTCGTTACTTTTCGGTGGTCGGGCAATCGGCCTGAACTGCGCTCTTCAGTTCGTGAGGTGCGTCGAGAACGAGAACCGGTCCCCCCGGTACAGGATCCGCACCCGCTCCAGCGGACGCCCCTCCGCATCCCGCGACACCCGATGGATCAGCAGCATCGGCAGCGCAGGCGGCGTCCCGATCAGCAGCGCCTCGCGCGGAGTGGCGAGCACCGTCTCGATGCGCTCGTCGGCCTGGCCGAGCCGGATGCCCTGGCCGCCCATGTAGGCGTAGAAGGAGGAGTCCGGGTCGAACTCGGCGTCCAGGCGCGGGAGTCGGGCGACGGAGACGTACGTGCTCTCCAGGCCCACCCGCTCGTCGTCGGCCAGCAGCACCCGCTCCAGGTGCCACACCGGCTCCCCGCGCGTCAGGCCCGTCTCCTCGGCCAGCGGCGCCGGGCACGGGAACCGGTCGAGGGCGACGAGGGAACGGCCCGGCGTCCGGCCCTGCCGGCGCACGCCCTCCGTGTAGCTGGCCAGCGCGAGGGGCTGCTCCAGCTTCGGGCCCGCCACCACGGTGCCCCGCCCCCGCCGGCGCAGCTTGCCTTCGAGGAGCAGCTCCCGCAGCGCTTGGCGCACCGTCTCGCGGGCCACGTCGTACCGCTCGGCGAGATCCCGCTCGGTGGGGATGACGGCGCCCTCGCCGAGTTCGCTCACGAGGTCGTCTATGCGGGCCTTGACCGCGTAGTACTTGGGCACACGGCCGTGCTCGGGGACCCCGGCGCGGACGGGGGCGCCGGGGTGCTGATCATTCGGGTAGTCCACAGGTGGACCGTACATCGACCCCGCCGCGCCCCCGCCTCACGACGGCCGAACCGCTCCTTGCTGCATCATGCACATCTGCGTAGCGTCGGTATCGGTCCCACGGAGGTGCGCGATGGCCGAGCTCCGACTCCCCTTACCCGCCGACGGTCCGCTGGAGCCGCCTCCCGCCTGGGAAGACCTGCGCCGGGAGTGCCCGGTCGCGCCGGTCCGCCTCCCCAGCGGCGACGAGGCGACCCTCCTGACCCGCTACGACGACGTACGGACCCTGCTCTCCGACCCCCGCTTCGCCCGCCCCACCGCCGAGGACGGCGCCGCCCGGCTCGCCCCCGAGGGCGCGGGCGGCCCTGTCGTCGACGGCGAGCTCCAGGACGTCGTACCCGACCGCGGCGAGGGCCACCAGCGGTGGCGGCGGCAGGTCGGGAAGTACTTCACCGCCAAACGCATGACCGCCCTGCGCCCCGCGATCACCGAACGGGCCGAGGCACTCGTGGACGGCATGGTCGAACAGGGGCAACCCGCCGAACTGAAGGCCGCGTTCGGGTTTCCGCTGCCCGTCTACGTGATCTGTACGATCCTGGGGGTCCCCGCCGAGGACAGCGACCGCTTCTCGCACTGGTCCGACGCCTTCCTGAACGTCAGCCGGTGGACGAAGGAGGAGAGCGCGGCGGCGTACGAGGAGTTCGACGCGTACATGTCCCGGCACCTCGCGCACGTCCGCGAGCGGCCCGGCGACGACATGCTCAGCATGCTCATCGCCGACCAGCCCGACGTCACCGACGCCTGGCTGCTGCGCACCGGCATGGGGCTGCTGGTCGCCGGGCACGAGACGACCGCCAACGCGATCGGCAAGACCGTCGCCATGCTCCTCGCCGACCGTGAGCTGTGGGAACGCCTGCTGGCGGAACCGGAGTTGGTGCGCACGACCGTCGACGAGGCGCTGCGCCTGGACGTCAACCTCGGCTTCGGGCTGCGGCGTTACCTCACCGAGGACGTCGAGGTGGGCGGCTCGGTGCTGCCGCGCGGCGCCACCGTCGTCTGCGCCCTGTCCGCCGCCAACCGGGACGCGGCCACCTTCGAGGAACCGGACCGCATGCTGCTGTCCCGCAGCCCCAACCCGCACCTCGCGTTCGGCGCGGGCCCGCACGCCTGCCTCGGCCAGAGCCTCGCCAGGACCGAACTCCAGGTCGCCCTGGAAGTGTTGCTCCGGCGCCTGCCCACTCTGCGGCTCGCCGTGCCGGTCGGTGAACTCCGGCGCGTCGAGGGCCTGTTGGTGGGCGGACTGAGCGAAGTGCCGGTCACGTGGTGAGAGTCGCCGTCGACCGCTCGCTGTGCTGCGGCGCCGGGAACTGCGTCCTCGTCGCGCCCGGGGTCTTCGACCAGGACGAGGACGACGGGGTCGTGGTGCTGCTCACCGAACGGCCGGCCGGGCCGGACGAGCGGGCGGCGCGGGAGGCGGCGGTGATGTGCCCGGTCTCCGCGATCACGGTACGTGAGGACGTGGCCCGGGATGCGTGACCTGTGAGCCGACCTCAGGGTGAGGCCGCGCCCGCCCGAAAGGTCGACGATGAGACAGCTTCCGTCGGCACCGGCCCTGGCCGCTGTCACGGCGCTCGTCTGCTCCTGCGGCAACGGATCCGCCCCGGACCCGGGACAGCGCGCCGCCGCCGTGAACCTGGCCGGCAAAGCCGACTTCAAGGTCGTCACGACCGGTCTCGGTGACCCGTACGAACTGCTCCAGGGCCCCGACGGGCACCTGTGGCTCACCGAGAGAGCCGTCCGCGCCAAGGGCGGCAAGGGCGGCGTCCTCGGGCTCGCGCTGCACCCCGACTTCGGCAAGTGGATTCCACCGCGGTTGTCGTGATCGCGTGGCAAGGGAACGTGCACAGGTCCGGCTCGTTGACGCTCAGGCACATGCCGCTCGGGGGACGTGGAATCTTCGTTTCAGCCGGGAGAACACTTCAAGGAGGGGGCTGTGCAACCGGGCCGCGCTCATGCCGGGACGGGAGCGGGCGCACGAGGTCGTGGGGGGCGGGGGGGATGGAGGTGATCTGGGTTGTGCCGGGCTCTTGCGACGGGGTGGCGAAAGCCTGCATGGGCGGCTGG
This sequence comes from Streptomyces sp. 4F14, assembly GCF_048159485.1. Lineage (NCBI taxonomy): Bacteria > Bacillati > Actinomycetota > Actinomycetes > Kitasatosporales > Streptomycetaceae > Streptomyces > Streptomyces sp. 4F14. The sequence continues at coordinate 199,571 of NZ_JBLRVY010000004.1, read as the reverse complement.
GGCGCGATCTCGCTGACCGTCGCCCCCGCGTTCGACGCCTACCGGGGGAGTGACTGGTTGCCCGACCCGTGCCGGTCCTGTTCCCGCAAGGAGGCCGACTTCGGCGGGTGCCGGTGCCAGGCGTTCGCGCTCACCGGGGACGCCGGGCGTACGGGCAGAGGAGTTCGTGTATCGGGGGCACACGGGCGGAAATCGTCAGTGTGTCCACGGGCCGACTAGAGTGCGGTGATCGTCGACGCGTACCCCGAAAAACCAGGTGTACGCCTCTGAGAGACGGAGAATCACGGAATGACCCGGGGGAGACCCGAGCGGAAGCAGCGTGCCAACGGCGTGGAGTCGCGGCGGCGCATCCTCGAAGCGGCCGTCGAGATCGCGGGGGAGCGAGGGTACGAGGGCACGTCGATCGCCGCCGTCAGCGGCCGGTGCGGGCTGCCCGCCAGTTCGATCTACTGGCACTTCAAGGACAAGGACGACCTGATCGCCGCCGTCATCGAGCGCAGCTTCGAGACCTGGCTGACAGCCGTCGAACTCCCCGGCGAGGACGCGGGGAGCCCGCTGGAGCGGGTCATGACCATGGGCGCGAACGTCGCCCGCTCCCTGCTGGACGCGCCTGATTTCCTGCGCCTGGGCCTCATGCTCGCGCTGGAGCGCCGGCCCGTCGAACCCCGGGGGCGGACCGTGTTCCTGGACGTCCGCGAGGCGGCCCGGCAGCGTATCGCCGAGGTCGTCCGCGCGCTCTTCCCCGGGCTGGACGAGAGCGCCGTGCACACCCTCGTCACGTACGCCGTCGCCGGGTCCGACGGGCTGTTCGTGCAGCGGGAGATCAGCGGGGACATCGACCTCGTCATGCTGTTCGAGCTGCACGCGCGGACGGTGTACGAGATGGCGGAGAGGATGCCGGCCGGGGGGTGAGTGCGGGCGGCCTGGGTTTTTTTGGGGGGCGGGGGTTCGGGTGGCGCGCACCGCGTCTCGGCGGGGGTGCGGCGGGGCGCGCGCCGGTTTCCTGCCGAGGCTCGGGGCCCGCGCCGGTTTCCTGCTGAGGCTCGGGGCCCGCGCCGCGTTCTTGCCCGGGCGTGGATCTGGGCCCCGCGCCGCGTTCCTGCCCGGACGCTGGCGTGGCCCCGCGCCGTGTTTCCGCCGGGCGCGGGTCTCGGCTCCGTACCGTCTTCCCGCCGGAGCAGGTCTCAGCCCTGTGCCTCGATCACCGCGAACACCCCGCGCACCCGGTTGCCGTCCAGGTCGGTCCACGCGCCGGTCACATGGCCGAGCGCGTCCGCCGGAGGGGTCTGCGGGACGCCGGTCAGGAGGCGGTGGAAGCGGACCGCGGGGCCGTCCGGCGTGGTCAGCGTCGTGCCCTCGGCCGTGTCGGTGACCGTCACCTCGCCGGTCAGCAGCGGGACTTGGGCCGTACAGGCGTACGCGACCTCCTCGTCGAGGGCGTCGCTCGTGCTCTGCGCCTGCGCCGGGATACGGCCCGCGAGGTACGCGGCGAGGGCGCCGGTCAGCACCGGGTCGTGGACGCCGTCGTACACCCAGCGCTGCCCCAGGACGCCGTGCTCCAGCGTGCTGATCAGGGCGTGGTCCGCGCCGGGGAGCGGGGCCGAGCGGTAGGTGAGGGGGAACAGGTAGGCGTCCTGGCCCCCGGCGTCGGTGGCCACGAAGAACTCGATGCCGACCTCGCCCTCGGGGTCGTCGAGACGGAAACCGCCGGCCTTGGCGAGCTGCGGGACGGCCGCGCCACCCCGGTACCAGGGACGGGTGGGCAGCCACGCGGTGAGCAGTTCGGGCTTGGTCGGCTTGAGCCAGGTGCGATGAATGATCGACATGTTCAGGGATTCTCCATGAGTGATCGCGATGATCGAAACTGTTTCCTCCGAGGTCGCGTCCTGAACGACTGAGCCAAGATCAACGACCGTGAGGACGGACGACCATGGCACAACCGAACACGACCGCGCTGCACCGCCGCACACTCCTCGCCCTGGGAGCGGGAGCCGCCCTGACCGCGAGCATGGCACCCCCGGCGCAGGCCGCCACCCGGGACGCCTTCGGCGACCTGGAGCGCGAGTACGCCGCCCGGCTGGGCGTCTTCGCCTACGACACGGCGACCGGGAGGACGCTGACGCACCGCGCCGACGAACGGTTCCCCATGTGCTCGGTGTTCAAGGCGCCGGCCGCCGCGGCCGTCCTGCGCGACGGCGTGGACCTCACCAAGCGGATCCACTACACCCAGCAGGAGCTGACGGACTCCGGATACGCGCCGGTCACCGAGAAGCACCTCGACACCGGCATGACCGTCGAGGAACTGTGCGCCGCCGCCGTCTCCCACAGCGACAACGCCGCCGCCAACTTCCTCCTGCGCGAGCTGGGCGGCCCCACCGCCATCACCCGCTTCGCCCGCTCCCTGGGCGACCCCGTGACCCGCCTCGACCGCTGGGAGCCCGACCTCAACTCCGCCGAACCCTGGCGCGAGACGGACACGACGAGGCCCCGGGCGATAGCCCGCACCTACGCGAAGTTCATCCTCGGCGACGTCCTGCGGCCCGCCGACCGCACCCGCCTCACCTCCTGGATGATCGCCAACTCCACCAACGTCACCCGCTTCCGCGCCGGACTCCCCGCCGACTGGGTCCTCGCCGACAAGACGGGCGGCGCGAGCACCTACGGCGTCGCCAACGACGTCGGCGTGGTGTGGCCGCCCGGCAGGCCGCCGCTGGTGATCGCGGTCCTGACGACGACGTACGCGGCGGAGGGGCCCTCGAAGAACGAGTTGGTCGCGCGGGTGGCGGGGGTGGTGGCGGCCGAACTGACCTGACACGGCTGGGGCCGGTGGGGCACGCCTTGTGTCCCCCGCCGGTCCCGGTCAGCTTTCCGGGTGGCGGTCCGCCGTCGCCGTCCCGTCGATCACCCGCCGCTTGACGTCCTCGTGCGTGATCGCGCCGAGGCTCACGCGGAGCTTGAGCGCGCGGAAGCCGTAGAAGAGCTGCCGGTACCACTCGCCGTGCTCCTCCAGCTCCGGGGGCGCGTCGACGAGATGGGTGTCACGGGCGGCGTCGGTGTGTTCGTGGGTGCGGTAGAGGGTGACCGGGTGGCCGGAGCCGTGGTCCTGGGGGTCGTGCGGGTCGCGGACGACGGTGAAGTGCCAGGCCCTGCCCCACGCGGGGACCTCGTGCCGGCCGGGGGCGAGGATCAGGGCCGCACGGTCGCAGCGGTACAGGCGGGGCCTGATGCGCAGGGCGACCGAGTCCCAGACACGCCACGGGGGTTCGTCGCCGTGCTGGGTGGAGTCGAGGAAGAGCGCCTCGCGCAGGTCGGAGTAGTCGGCGGCGGCCCGGGACAGGGCGAGCGCGTCGTGGGCGAGCTGGACGCGGTTGTCGCAGGAGTCGATCAACCGCCGGTACGCGGCGAGGCGTTCGCGGATCCGCGGCCCGAGGAACCCCTCCAGCGCGCCGAGCCGCCAGGCGTCCTCAGAGGTCTCCACGGTGAACAGGGCGCCCTGGAGGCCGTGTTCGTACTGCTCGTCGAGCGCTGTCACCCTGTTCGCTCCCCCGTCGGAACTCGTTGCCTGCCGGGACAGTAGTAGCAGTCACGACCGGCCGGGGAGCGAAAGTTTCCGTAACCCCGGTGGGGCCGGGTGACCTTGACGCCCCCGGCGGCGCGATGGCAGCTTTTTATCGCTACAAACGATCACCTCAACGTCGTACAAGTCACCGCATACCTCCCGGGAGCAGCCGTGCCCAACGCCACCGCGGTCGTCAACCTCGACATCGAAGGGCCGACGATCAGCCGGCACCTCTACGGCCACTTCGCCGAGCACCTCGGCCGCTGCATCTACGGCGGGTTCTGGGTCGGCGAGGACTCGGAGACACCCAACGAGGGCGGGATCAGGCTCGACGTCGTCGAGGCGCTGCGGGCGCTGAACATCCCCAACCTGCGCTGGCCGGGCGGGTGTTTCGCCGACGAGTACCACTGGCGCGACGGCGTCGGGCCGCGCGAGGAGCGGCCCCGGATGGTCAACACGCACTGGGGGAACGTCGAGGAGAACAACCACTTCGGCACGCACGAGTTCATGGCACTGTGCGAACTCCTCGGCGCCGAGCCCTACATCAGCGGGAACGTCGGCTCCGGGACCGTGCGCGAGATGAGCGAGTGGGTCGAGTACCTGACCCGCGACGGCGACAGCCCCATGGTGCGGCTGCGCAAGGACAACGGGCGCGAGGAGCCCTGGAAGGTCACGTACTGGGGCATCGGCAACGAGACCTGGGGCTGCGGCGGCAACATGCGCGCCGAGTACTCCGCCGACCTCGCCCGCCAGTACGCCACGTACTGCCGCGACCACGGCGACAACAAGCTGTACCGGATCGCCTCGGGCGCCTCGGACGCCGACTACAAGTGGACCGAGACGCTGATGCAGCAGATCAGCTGTTTCGGATGCGACGCGACACCCAGGAACTTCTTCCAGGGCGTGTCCGTTCACTACTACACACTGGCCGGACCGTGGGAGGCGAAAGGCAGCGCGACCGACTTCGACACCGACGACTACTACCGCACGATGCTCGCGGCCCGCCGCATCGACGACATCCTCACCGGACACTCCACCGTGATGGACATCTACGACCGTGGACGCACGGTCGGCCTGGTCCTCGACGAATGGGGCACCTGGTGGGACGTCGAGCCGGGCACCAACCCGGGCTTCCTCTTCCAGCAGAACACCATGCGCGACGCGCTCGTTGCCAGCACGCACTTTGACATCTTCCACAAGCACGCGGCCCGCCTCCACATGGCGAACATCGCCCAGACGGTCAACGTCCTCCAGGCGATGATCCTCACCGACGGCGACCGGCTGGTCCTCACTCCGACGTACCACGTGTTCGAGATGAACAAGGACCACCAGGACGCCACCTCACTCGCAGTCCACCTCAAGGCCGACGAGGCCCGACGCACCGTCGCCGGGACGGAACTCACGACCGTCTCCGTCTCCGCCAGCGTCAAGAACGGCCAGGTCCTCGTCTCCCTCTCCAACCTCGACGCCGAAGAGCCGGCCGAGGTCACGCTCGACCTGCGGGGAGGAACCCTCGGCGACCCCGTCGCCCGGCTCCTGACGGCCGGCCGGCTCGCCGACCACAACACGCCCGAACAGCGGGAGACCGTCGCCCCGCGCCCCTTCGACGGGGTGAAGACGACCGACGGCGGCCTGACCCTCACCCTGCCCCCGCACTCGTTCCTCACGCTCCAGGCCCCGCTGACCTGACCCGTGGCGACCATCCAGGACGTGGCGAAGGCGGCCGGGGTGTCCGCGATGACCGTCTCCAACGTCATCAACGGCCACCCCAACGTACGGCGGGAGACCCGCGAGAGGGTCCTCGCGGCGATGACCCGGCTCGACTACCGGGTCAACGTCGCCGCCCGCAACCTCCGCAAGGGCCGCACCGGCACCATCGGCCTCGCCGTCCCCGAGGTCGACAGCCCCTACTACAGCCGCCTCGCGGCCGGGGTGATCACGGCGGCGGCACGGCGCGGCCTGCGCGTCGGCATCGAGCAGACCGGCGCCACCCGGGAGAGCGAACTCGACGCCCTCTCCCTGTCCCGCAACCGCCTCTACGACGGCCTCCTGCTCAGCGCCGTCGGCCTCGGGCAGAGCGACGCCGAACGGCTCACCGCCGAACACCCCGTGGTCGTGCTCGGCGACCGCATCACCGGCGGACCCGTCGACCACGTCGGCATGCCGAACCAGGAGGCGTCCCGGGCGGCCGTCACCCACCTCGTCGGGCGGGGCTGCCGGCGGATAGCGCTGGTCTGCGGGGAGACGGCCGAGGTCGACACCTCCAGCCTGCGCCACGCCGGCTACCGGCAGGCCCTCACCGACGCGGGCCTGCCCTACGACCCCGGGCTGGTGCGCAAGGTCGGCCGGTTCGGGCTCGCGCAAGGAGCGCACTGCGCGCGGGACATGGTGGCGGGCGGCCTGGACTTCGACGGCGTGTTCTGCGTGACCGACACCCTCGCCATGGGCGTCCTGCGCGGCCTCGCCGACCACGGCGTCCGCGTCCCCGGCCAGGTCAAGGTCATCGGCTTCGACGACATCGCCGAGAGCGCCTACCTCGTCCCGTCCCTGTCCAGCGTCGACCCCGACCACGATGGCATGGCCGAACACGCCGTCGCCCTCCTGACCACCCGCATCGACCAGCACGAACCACCGCCCCGGTACGAGGAGTTCGTGAGCGGCTTCACGCTCGTGATCCGCGAGTCGACCGGCGGCCCGCGAGGAGACACCCGATGAACCCCGCGCCCCTCTTCCGCGACCCCGTGTACGACGGCGCCGCCGACCCGACGGCGATCTGGAACCGCGCGACCGGGGAATGGTGGCTGGTCTACACCAACCGCCGCACCACCGCCCAGGGCCCCGGCGCCGCCTGGGTCCACGGCACCGACCTCGGCGTCGCCGTCTCCGCAGACGCCGGCCGCACCTGGACCTACCGGGGCACCCTCCCCGGCCTCGACACCGAATGGGGCCGCAACACGTTCTGGGCCCCGGAGATCCTCTGGCACGACGGCCTGTACCACCTGTACGTCAGCTACATCCAGGGCGTCCCCGACTCCTGGGCCGCCCCCGCGAGCATCCGCCACTACACCAGCCCCGACCTCCTCACCTGGACCCACCACGGCCCCCTCGACCTCGACTCCGGCCGCGTCATCGACGCCTGCGTCCACCCCCTGCCCGACGGCGGCTGGCGCATGTGGTTCAAGGACGAGACCCGGTCCTCCGCCACCTGCGCCGCCGACAGCCCCGACCTGTACTCGTGGAAACCGACCGGCGTCGTCGTCGACCACCGCCCGCACGAGGGCCCCAACGTCTTCACCCTCGGCGGCTTCCACTGGATGCTCGTCGACGAATGGCGCGGCCAGGGCGTCTTCCGCTCCGACGACCTCACCACCTGGCACTACCAGGGCCTCGTCCTCGACACCCCCGGCCACCGCACCGACGACGGCAACATCGGCCACCACGCCGACGTCGTCGTCCAGGGCGACACCGCGTACGTCTTCTACTTCACCCACCCCGGCCGGCCGCCCGGCATCACCGACGACGACGGCACCCACCGCACCCGCCGCTCCTCCCTCCAGGTCGCCACGGCCACGGTCGCCGACGGCGTCCTGCACTGCGACCGGGCGCCCGTGGAGCTGAACCTCGGACCGGACCCGACCCACACGGAGGAAAGTGCCTGGTGACGCGGGGTTGGTCGGGTACACGTCACGCGGTATCGTCACCCCGACAACGACGGCAGGACGGAAGCCGGTGAGAATCCGGCACGGTCGCGCCACTGTGTGCCCCTCGCGCTCCTTGAGGCGGGGGTGAGTCAGACCCGTAGCCGTCGTACGGAGCACCACCGAGACGGGACGCGAACTCCCGAAGGAGGCCCTGCCATGGCGCAGCACGTCGCCCAGCCGACCACCGCCACCACCCCGCTCAAGCTGCCGTTGAAGGACATCGCCCCCTGGGCCGTCTTCTTCGGCGTCCTCATGCTGATCCTGCTGTACTTCGTCGGCGCCGAACAGGGCGCCCTGTCGGTCTTCTCCGGCGAAGAGGTCCACGAGTGGGTGCACGACGCCCGCCACCTGCTCGGCTTCCCCTGCCACTGACCCGAGGGACGCCGACACCCCCATGAACTCCACCACCGTACGGAACCTGCTCGTGCGGGGCATGCTCGCCGGTCTCGCGGCCGGCGTGCTCGCCCTGATCGTCGCCTACTTCCTCGGGGAACCCTCCGTCGACAAGGCGATCGGCTTCGAGGAGGCCCACTCCCACGAGCACGGCCACGAGGTCGAACTCGTCTCCCGCTCCCTCCAGTCCACCGCCGGCCTCGCGACCGGCGTCCTCGTCTACGGCGTCGCCTTCGGCGGCATCGCGGCCCTCGCGTACTGCTTCGCGCTCGGCCGCGTCGGACGCTTCAGCCCCCGGGCCACCGCGCTGCTCCTGTCCGGCGTCGCGCTGGTCGCCGTGTACGTCGTCCCCTTCCTCAAGTACCCGGCCAACCCGCCCGCCGTCGGCAACGGCGACACCATCGGGAAGCGCACCACCCTGTTCTTCCTGATGCTGGTGCTCAGCGTCCTGCTCGCGGTCGCCGCCACCCTCCTCGGCAGACGGCTCGCGCCGGGGCTCGGCAACTGGTGGGCGACGGTCGTCGCGGTGACCGCGTTCATCGCCGCGGTCGGGCTGGCGTACGCCTTCCTGCCCGTCGTCAACGAGGTGCCCGCGGACTTCCCGGCCGCCGTCCTGTGGCGGTTCCGGCTCTCCACGCTCGCCATCCAGGCCACCCTGTGGACCGGATTCGGGCTCGCCTTCGGGGAGTTGGCACACCGGCTGCTGCGGCCCGACCCCGTGGTCCGGCGGGAGACCGTCACCGTCTGACACGTGAGGGCCTCGACCGCGAGGCCCTCACGTGTTTCCGGCTTTGGCTTCGGCGAGGAGCGGAGGAACCACGTGCCCAACACACCCCGGCCCCGCCGCATCACCCTCGGCGGGCGCGAGGCGGTGGCGCTCACCGTCCCCGAGTACGAACGGTTGATCGCCAGCCGGCGGCAGGTCGGCGGGCAGAGCGCGCGGGTACGGGTGCTCGGGGAGCAAGTGAGGCGTACGGAGCGGTTGTTGGCGGAACTCGAAGCGCTGGTCGGAGGGCCGGCGCCGTGCCATCGGGCGCCGGACGACGACTGTCTGCGGTGTGCGGTCGCCGGGGTGCTGCGGAGGTATCGGGGGCAGCGGGCGTGAAAGGGGAGGTCTGGAGATGACCGCCACCGCGACGACCCCCTCGACGGATCCCGCCCAGGCCCAACGCCGGGTCCTGCGCGTCCTGGTCGCCTCCCAGATCCTGAGCGGCATGGGGCTGGCCGCCGGTGTCACCGTCGGTGCGTTGCTGGCGCAGGACATGCTGGATTCCACGCGGCTCGCGGGGCTGCCCAGCGCTCTGCTGACCGGGGGTTCCGCCCTCACCGCCGTAGCCATCCTTTGATCTTCGCAGGGAATCCCGGCGTTTACGCCGGGAGGGAATGCGATCCCTGGCCCGGAGGCGCGGAGCGTCGGAGTTCTCTGCGCTTCTGTGAGGACGGTCAGTCGGGTCGCTTCTGGTTCTCGATGTAGGCCTTGACGATCTGGATTGGCGCCGCCGCAGGAACCGGCGAAGCACGAGGGGCCCACAGGTGGACGTGCATGATCGTCTGGTTCATCGTGCCCGTGTACACCTGCCGCAGGTAGTGGGAGCTGGCGCCCTTCAAGTTGTTGACCAGCTTGGACAGGGCGACCTTCGGCGGGTAGTGCACCAACAGGTGTACGTGGTCGGCCTCGCCGTTGAACTCCCGAAGCTATGCCTCGAATCCCGCGCATACGTCGCGCATGACCTCTTCGCAGCGGGTCAGCATGTCGTCGGTGAAGACACCGCCCCGGTATTTGGTGACGAAGATCAGATGTGCGTGGAGGTTGTAGATGACGTGGCGGCCTCGGCGGATATCGGGGCTTGGTTCCCCATGTGGTGACATAGACCAAGCGTAGAATGATCAAGCGAACTCGACCGGAAGGGGTGGGCCGGATGATCCGTGCGTACAAGTTCCTCATGCGGCCCACAGTGGGCCAGGCCGCCGCGTTGACCGCGATGCTGGCCGATCACTGCTCGCTCTACAACGGGGCGTTAGAGGAACGCCGCGACGCCTATCGGCACAGCTCGAAGACGAGCATCAAGTACGGGATGCAGTCCGCACAGCTCAAGGACATCCGCGCGTTCGACCCGGCGCGTCAGGGCCGCTGGTCGTTCTCCTCCCAGCAGGCCACCTTGCGGCGTCTCGACAAGGCGTTCGCCGCGTTCTTCCGCCGGATCAAGGCCGGCGAGACGCCCGGCTATCCGCGCTTTCGTGGCGTGAACTGGTTCGACACGGTGGACTTTCCCCAGGACGGGGACGGCTGCCGGTGGGACTCCACCCCGCACGATCCGGTGACCCGCGTCCGCCTCCAGAGCGTCGGACACGTCAAGGTCAATCAGCACCGGCCGGTGATCGGTAGGGTCAGGACCGTCAGCGTCAAACGCGAGGGCCGTAAGTGGTTCGTCGTGCTGGCCGCGGAGCAGGAGCAGCCCGAGCCGCTGCCGAACACGGGCAGTGTCGTCGGCATCGACATGGGCATAGCGAACTTCCTCGCCGACTCGAACGGCGAGTTCGTGCCTAACCCGCGCCACGGCCGGAAGGCCGCCGCGAAGCTGGAAGCCGCGCAACAGGCATTGTCCCGGTTCCCGCGCCGCAAGGCCAAGGAGCGCACCGCTACTGACGTTGTCGCCGTGATGTCGTCAAGGTGAGGCCGGTTTCGGCGAGGCATCCGTTGATGAGGTTGCTGCGGTACTGGATCTGGCGGAGGCCGTGTCGGAGCGTGCTGATGAGGTGGTCGGGGTCGGTGCAGGCGGTGTTGACCTGGCTGCTGCGCCGCAGCAGGGACCAGATGCCCTCGACCGGGTTGAGGTCCGGTGCATAGGCAGGCAGGAAGTAGCAGGTGATCCAGTCGTGGGTGTCGATGAACTCCCGCAGCCGGCGGTCCTTGTGGACGTTGAGGTTGTCCCACACGAGCACAAGGGGTGCGCCGAGCTGCTGGTGCGCGGCGATGAGCAGGTCGCGGTAGTCGGTCCAGGTGAAACTGCGTCTGCCGCCGCGCTTGTGATCGAGATGCCGCTTGGGCCTGTAGATCAGCCGTGAGCGTTCACCATGCTTGTAGCAGGCCAGAGCTGCGATGGAGAAGCGGCGCTGGGAGCGTCCCCTCACCCGGATGACGGGTGTGCGTCCGCGCCGGGCCCAGGTCCGTGTGGTGGGCGGCGTCATCGAGAAGCCGGCCTCGTCTTCGAAGCACAGCCAGGCGTCGAGCGCCGCCATGGACCTTCCACCTGCGGCCAGGTCTCCTTCACCCAGCCCGCCACGGCCTGCTCGTCGCGCTCGATGGCCCGGCGGACGGGGACCTGGTGGCTGAAGCCGTGCCGGTGCAGCATCCGCGCGATCGCCGACAGCGTCATGCTCTTGTGGAACCGGCGCCCGATCAGCGTCTTGATCCGCGTCAGCGTCCACGTCTGGTCCGGCCAGCCATGCGCGACCGGCCCTTTCGCCAGCTCCTGCTCGAGCACGGCGAACAGGGCCTCGCTCAGCTTGGGCCGTGAGACGGGACCGGCAGACCGCAGCCCCTCGATGCCGGCGTCGTGCCAGGCTCGGCGCCAGCGCTGCACCGAGCGCACACTCACCCGTAAGTCCTTGGCGACCTCCGTGTTGGAGGCACCCCCAGCGAATCGCTCCGCGGCCTCCAGCCGGATCCGCTCGCGAAACACCTGCCGTTCAGGCGTCAGCCCACCACCCTGCGGATACCTCACACAACAGGCATACCGCGACGATCACACATCGTCAGCCCTCAACGACACCACGCTGCAAAGGTCAGTAACCATCAGCGTGCCGTGGAGAAGGTCGCCAAGCTGCACGGCAAAGTCCGCCGCCAACGGCTCGACCACGCGCACAAGACCGCGCTCGGCCTGGTCCGTGAGCACGACTTCATCGCGCACGAGGACCTCAAGATCCGCAACATGAGCCGGGCCCCCGTGCCGAAGCCCGACCCCGACAAGCCGGGCGGCTTCCTGTCCAACGGGGCCGCAGCGAAAGCTGGGCTCAACAAGTCGATCCACGATGCCGGATGGGGGGTGTTCCTGACGATCCTGCGCGCCAAGGCTGAGAGCGCCGGACGGGAAGTGATCGCCGTGGACCCCCGCAACACCTCCCGGCGCTGCCCCGAATGCGGGCACACCGCCAAGGAGAACCGGCCCACACAGGAGGAGTTCCACTGCGTCTCGTGCGGCCACAACGCGCACGCGGACACGGTGGGTGCCCTGAACGTTCTACGGGCCGGGCTGGTCCGTCGCGACGCCAACCAGGCATAGCGAGAAGCCCCCTCGTTTACGAGGGGGAGGAGTCACGTACCTCCCCTCACCGCTGACCGGCCGCCTCACCGACCGCCACGGGCCCCTCCGTACGGCGACGGCCGCCGCGCTCACCCTCCTGGCCGCCGGCCTCGTCGCCGCGACCGCTCCCGAGGACTCGGTCCCCCTCCTCACCCTGGCCCTCGCCCTCCTCGGCCTCGGCTGGAACCTCGGCCTCGTCTCCGGCGCCGCCCTCATCACCGACTCCGTCCCCCTCGCCACCCGCGCCAAGACCCAGGGCCTCGTGGACGTCTCCATCTCCCTCGCGGGCGCCACCGGCGGCATCTCGTCGGGCCTCATCGTCACGGCGACGGGTTATCCGACGCTGGCCCTCGTCTCGGGAGCCCTCGCCCTGACGCTCCTCCCGGTGATCGCTGCGACGGCGTACACGAACCGCAGGCCGTGACCCCTCGGGGCGGGTGCGACCGCGTCCGGCCTCATGCCGGTTCGAGCGGCAGACCCGAACGCTCGCGCAGGGATCCGAGCGCGGTGGGGTCCACGGCCCCGACGCGCAGGGTGTCGGTGTTGTAGGAGTAGCTGGCCACCATGCGTCTCGACGGGTCGATGAAACTCAGCCAGTCGCCGCCCTTCTGCATCTCGCGCGACCCCAGGTAGCCGAGCGCCGAATCGACGATCCCGAGCTGCCGCTCACGGATCCGGCACGTGGCCTGGTGCGGAAGCGACCGCACGGCCTGCCTGCCGGCGGCATTGATCAGGAAGGACGACAGCCTCCGGGACTGGCTGTACCACTTCTCGCCCGGCTCGCTCCGGCCATGGACCCGGGAGTCGGGCCAGCCGAAATCGTCCGGACGCACACTCAACCGGGCGGCCTCCCGGTTCACCCCGCCGAAGACCAGATGCCCGTCCTCGACGCTCAGATGCTCCGGAGCGCTCAGCCGGAGGGTGTACTCGCGGCCGGTCGTCCCCATCAGCTCCGGATGCCGACCGGCAGCGGCGTAGTAGTCACGCAAGGCGTCGGGCAGGCCGATGCCCAAGCGGTCCTCGGCGGCTGCGAGTTCGGCATCAGTGCAACCGTCTTCCGGGGCCCACGCACCGAACGCGGTCGACGTCAGCTCCTGAAGCAACTCTTTGATCATGGCAGGCCCCGAGTCGATGGGTCATCACACACCGCGAGTGAGTATTCCGTCGGATGATCATAAGTGACCTGTTTGCGGGCTTGGTCGTGCACACCGCCATGGCCGCACCGCTCCGAAAAGGTAAGTGGGTCGACTTGCCTTATGGGTGACGGGGGAGTTACCTTCGAAAGGTGAGTCCATCGACTTACCTTACGACTCGGCAAGGAACCATGAACATGACTCGTCTTGCGGGCAAGCGCGCCCTCATCACCGGCGGCACGAGCGGGATCGGTCTGGAGACCGCCCGGCGTTTCGTCGCGGAGGGAGCCGAGGTGCTGGTCACCGGCGTGACCCCGGCCAGCATCGACCGGGCGCGGCAGGTCCTCGGGGACAAGGTGCCGGTGGTGCAGGCCGACGCACGCGATCTCGATGCCCAGCGCGGTCTGGCCAAGCAGGTGGGTGAGCACTTCGGGAGTCTGGACGTGGCGTTCCTGAACGCCGGCGTCTCGGACTGGCGGCCGTTCGAGGACCACACGGAGGACAGTTTCGACCGCCTCTTCGACATCAACGTCAAGAGCGTCTTCTTCCTCACGCAGGCCCTGGTGCCGGTACTGGCCAACCCGTCCTCGGTCATCCTCAACGCGTCCGTCAGCGCGCACGGCGGCTACGGGAACGCGAACGCCTACGCCGCGACGAAGGCGGCGGTCTCCTCCCTGATGCGGTCGTGGAACGCGGACCTGCTCAAGACTCACGGCATCCGGTTCAACGCGGTCAGCCCCGGCCCGGTGGACACCCCGCTCTACTCCAAGCTCGGCATCAAGGACCCCGCGGTGCAGGCGGCGGTCCTGGAAGGGATCAGCGCCGGCATCCCGCTGGGACGCATGGGCCTGCCGGAGGAGGTCGCGGAGGCGGTCGTGTACCTGGCCTCCGACGCCTCCGCCTTCGCGGTGGGCCAGGACCTTATCCTGGACGGAGGCCAGACCGTCCTCTGACGGCAAGGACACGGACGGGCGAGGGGCGAGGGCATGCCGGTGGCGGACCGAGCGGAAACCGGTGGCGACACCTGCCGGACCGGATATCACGCCCAGATCAAGGAGGAGAACCGCGCGCGCATCATCCGCGCCGCCCGCGACCTCTTCCTGGCCCGGGGATACGACAAGACCTCCCTCGCCCAGATCGCCAAACAGGCCCGCGTCTCCACCGGCACCCTCTTCAAGCGCTACCCCACCAAGGCCGCGCTGTTCGCGGCCGTCACCTCCGAGCAATGGCAGCTGGACGTGGAGTACGCCGCCCCGCCCCCGCCCGGTGATCCCCGGTTCGGCCTGGACCACATCGGCCGCGACTACGCCTGCCTGGTCTCGCGGCCCGGCACGGCGGCGCTGTGCCGCCTCATCATCACCGAACTTCCCCAGATGCCGGAGCTCGCCGACATCGTCGGCACCGGCTTCGCCATCGACCGCGGACCCTTCTTCGACCGGCTCCGCGACTACCTGGACACCGAGGCGCAGGCCGGCACCCTCGACTTCCGTTCGGCCGACGGGCAGCCACAGCCGGCCTCCGCGGTCGCCGAACAGTTCCTCGGCATGATCTGCAGCCAGTTGCTGTGGCCACAGCTCGTACGGACCGACTTCGTCCCGCCCAACGCCACCGACCCCGCGATCGTGGACGAGGCCGTCGCCCTCATGCTCCACCGCTACAGCACCCGATCCTGAACCCCGGAACACCGGTCCAGGCAGGGGTGACTCGACCGAAAACGTTCCGCGTCGATCGAAAGTACGGCACCGACAGCGTGCTCACTTCGACCCCGACCACACCTCAGGAGAGCCCACATGCGGTACCGCACCCTCGGCCGGACCGGTATCAGGGTCAGTCCCTACGCACTCGGCGCCATGATGTTCGGAGCCTCCGGCAACCGCGACCACGATGACTCGATCCGCATCATCCACAAGGCCCTGGACGCCGGGATCAACTTCGTCGACACCGCCGACGCCTACAGCCGCGGCGAGTCGGAGCAGATCGTCGGAAAGGCCCTCAAGGGACGCCGCGACAACGTCGTCCTCGCGACCAAACTGCACATGCCGATGGGGGACGATCCCAACCAACGGGGGAATTCGAGGCGCTGGATCGTCACCGCGGTCGAGCAGTCGCTGCGACGTCTGCAGACCGACCACATCGACCTCTACCAGATCCATCGGCCGGACCCGGACACCGACATCGAGGAGACGCTTTCCGCGCTCTCGGACCTGATCCACAGCGGCAAGGTCCGCGCGATCGGCTCATCCACGATGCCCGCCTCCGACATCGTCGAAGCCCAGTGGGTGGCCGAGCGGCGCGGCCTGGAACGGTTCCGCACCGAACAACCGACCTACTCGATTCTCAACCGTGGCATCGAGACCGAGGTCCTGCCCGTCGCCCAGCGCTACGGCATGGGCGTCCTGGTCTGGAGCCCGCTCGCGAAGGGGATGCTCACCGGGCGAATCCGCAAGGGCCGGCAGACCGACCTGCGCCGCGCTGCCATGTTCACGAGCTTCGGTGACGAGCGCCGGCTCGACGCCGTCGAACAGGTCGTCCCGCTCGCCGAAGACCTGGGCCTGCCGACGACCCACCTCGCCATGGCGTTCGCCATCGCCCATCCCGGCGTGACCAGCGCGATCATCGGGCCCCGCACGATGGAGCAGCTCGACGACCTGCTCGCCGGCGTCGACGTCACGCTCACCGACGACATCCTCGACCAGATCGACAAGATCGTTCCACCCGGCGCCGACGTCGGCGCCCCCGACCAGTCCGCCTATCTCCCTCCGGCCCTCCGGCACCCGGCCCTGCGCCGTCGGCCCGCCGGCGAGCGAGCCGCCGCCTGACCACCGGCCCGCTGCGATTCTGTCCGTCGTCACCACAGACCGACCGCGCCGGCCCCCGCGTGGACGAGGCCGGGCCCGGCGCGTACTTCGCGGCGTTCCTGGACCGCCTCCGGGCGCGGCCGTTCGAGATCTCGTTCAGGCCCGGAGGCAGCGACCCCGGGGCCATGCCGGCCCCGCTGCGACGGTGTCGGCCTTCCGCGGCGTCGACCACCCGCAAACAGCGCGTGATCTGAAGAAGATCATCATCCGCGAGCGTCGGGAAGCAGACGCAGCGTTTCGGATCAGAGCCCCTCTGGCCTTGTCCCATGTGCCTGATGGCGCCCGCTCATGCCGTCATGAGAACGAGCCCACGGGGGAACCGGAGGAATGACACGGTGGAGATGGAGCTGCGGATCAACGGGTCCGCCCATCGGCTGGACGTCGCACCGCAGGTGAGCCTGCTCGACGCGCTGCGCGAGTACCTGGGCCTGACCGGCACCAAGAAGGGTTGCGACCAAGGCGCCTGCACGGTGCTGGCCGACGGCCGGCGGATCAACGCCTGCCTCGCGCTGGCGGTGCAGTACCAGGGCCGCGAGATCACCACCATCGAAGGCGTGGACCATCCGTTGCAGGCGGCGTTCGTCCGCGCCGACGGTTTCCAGTGCGGCTACTGCACGCCGGGCCAGATCTGCTCGGCGATCGGCATGCTCGCCGAGCACGAGGCGGGCGTCCCCAGCGCGGCGACCGGGCATCTCGCCGCCACGGGCGGGGAGCTGGACGAGGCGGAGATCCGGGAGCGGATGAGCGGCAACCTGTGCCGCTGCGGCGCCTACAACGGCATCGTCTCGGCGATCAAGGAGGTCGCGAAGTGAAGTCGTTCTCCTACCTCAGCGCACCGGACACGGCGACGGCGCTGCGCACGATCGCAGGCGGCGAGGACGTGAAGTTCCTCGCGGGCGGCACGAACCTCGTCGACCTGATGCGGGAGGACATCGAGCGCCCGGCGACGGTCGTGGACATCACCCGCCTGCCACTGACCGGGATCGAGGAACTGCCCGGCGGCACCCTCCGCGTCGGCGCCCTGGTGACCAACAGCCGACTCGCGGCGGACCCCCTCGTCAGGACCCGCTGTCCGGCGCTGGCCAAGGCGATCCTGCTGGGGGCCTCCGCCCAGCTGCGGAACATGGCGACCGTGGGCGGGAACCTGCTGCAACGCACCCGCAGCCTGTACTTCTACGACGAGACCTCCGCCTGCAACAAGCGCGCACCCGGCAGCGGCTGTGACGCGATCGGCGGGTTCTCCCGCGGCGGCGCGGTGCTGGGAGCGAGCGAGGACTGCATCGCGACGCACCCCTCGGACATGGCGGTGGCGCTGGTGATGCTCGACGCGGTCGTCGAGGCGGAGAGCGTACGCGGCATCCGTCGTATCCCGGTCGCCGAGTTCCACCGCGTGCCCGGCGACACCCCGCACATCGAGACGGTGCTGGCCGCCGACGAGCTGATCACGGCGATCGAGCTGTCGCCGGTGCCGGTCGCGGCCCACTCCCGCTACCGCAAGGTCCGCGACCGCGCGTCCTACGCCTTCGCCCTCGTCTCCGTCGCCGCCGCGCCGGCCGTCGAGGACGGCCGCACCACCGATGTCCGCCTCGCACTCGGCGGCGTCGCCACCAAGCCGTGGCGGGCACACATCGCGGAAGAGCTGCTGCTGGCGCCCGCACACCCGAGGAGACCGCTCTGTCCATCGCCGCTGAAATCGTCGCCGCCCACCACGGCGGAACATTCCTGCCCCTGAGCGGTTCGGAGACGTGGACGCCGGAGCACTCCTCATGGCGTACCTGCCGGGTCGAACGCGCCTCGGCGACAAGGTGTTGCCGAGCGCATCCCCCTGCTGGCCCGTCAACTCGTCGCGATCCACGCGCCGCGGCCCGCCGAACGGCCCCCGGCGTACGAGACGCGCAGGACCGCGGACACCGTCGTGGTCCCGGACGGTGCCGATTCGGTGGCCTGGGCTGGGGCGATCGCGGCCCGGAGTGGGGGCGGAGGTTCGTCGAGGCGTACAGGGAGGCGGGGGGAAGTTGACGACGCGGGTCGTGGAGGGGCGGTTGGACGCGTATATGAGAGGTCAGGGTTGGGTCAACCAGTGGTCGGGGGTGAAGAGTTCGTAGTGGACGGCGTCCGACGGGACGCCCTTGTCCAGGAGTTGGGTGCGGACCGCGCGGAGGAAGGGCAGGGGGCCGCACAGGAGTGCGGTGGTCGTCGGGGGGATGTCGACGGCGTCGAGGGTCACGTGGCGGTCGTAGCAGAGGTGGAGGGTCGCGCTCGGCAACGCCTCGACCAGGCGCAGGAGTTCGGCGCGGTGGGCGTGGGAGGACGGGGTGCGGTCCGCGTGGACGACCGTGACGGGGCGGGCGGAGTCCGTCGACGCGAGGTGGTCCAGCATCGACAGGAGCGGGGTCGTGCCGATCCCGGCGGAGGCGAGCAGGAGCGGGGTGTCACCGTTCGGGAGGGTGAGGGTGCCGTAGGGGGCGGAGACGGTGAGGGTGTCGCCCGGACGGGCGTGCGTGTGCAGCCAGTTGGAGACTTCGCCGTCGGGACGGAGGGGATCGTGGACGCGCTTGACGGTGATGCGCCAGCCGGGGTGCCGGGGGCCGCGCGAGAGGCTGTACTGGCGGATCTGGCGGGCGCCGTCGGGGAGGTGGACACGGACGCTGACGAACTGGCCCGGCAGGAAGGTGCCTTGAGGGTCGCCCAGGGTGAGGGAGATGACGTCCGGGGTCTCCCGGCGGCGTTCGGTGATCGTCAGCTCCTGCCAACTCCCCTTCTCCTCGCCGAGGTTCGCCTCGGCGGCGATCAGGGTGTCGGCCATCAGCCAGTACACCTCGTCCCAGGCGGCGGCGACCTCGGGTGTGACCGCGTCGCCGAGCACTTCCGCTATCGCGGCGAACAGGTGCGTGTGGACGACCTTGTACTGCGCGGGCTCGATGCCGAGGGACGCGTGCTTGTGCGCGATGCGGGCCAGCATCGCGTCCGTGCGGGCGTCGGGCCGGTCGAGGAGCATGCCGGCGTAGGCCGCGATCGAGCCCGCGAGCGCGGTGCGCTGCTCGCCGTTGGCCTGGTTGCCGCGGTTGAACAGGTCGCGCAGGAGTTCGGGGTGGGCCGCGAACAGGTTCTCGTAGAACCGTCCCGCGATCTTCTCGATGTGCGCGCCCACGACGGGCAGCGTCCGACGGATGACCGGGACCGATCGCTCGGAGAGCATCGGGACCTCCTGAATTCGCTTCTCAGATTCCAATTAAAGGGCGGGAAACGCGAGCGGCTGACCGCACGGCCGTGTCACCCCGGGCGGCGCACCGCGAGCCCGACGAGCACGGGCCCCGTCGGCGACGCCACCAGATCCGCCACCACCAGCGGATCGAGCGCCGCGAAGAACGCCTCCTGCGCGTCCCGCAACGCCCCCCGCAACCGGCATGCCGCGCGCAGCGGACACGGCGGATCCCCCTCGCAGGCGACCACCTCCGTCTCCCCCTCCAGCTCCCGCACGAGCCACCCCACCGACGCCTGCCGCCCCAGCCCGGTCAGTGCGAGCCCCCCGCTGCGACCCCGCCGGGCCTCGACCACGCCGAGATGCTGGAGCCGGCTGATGGCCTTCGCCATATGGCTGTACGGCACGTCCATCGCCTCAGCGACCTCCCGCGAGGTGAGTGACGTGCCCTCTTCCGCGACCGCGAGCCGCATCACGGCCCGCAGGGCAAGGTCGGTGAACTTGGTCAACCGCATGAGCCGACCGTAGCAAATACGCATGACGGATACCTATTTGCGGGTGGGGTGGGATACGTCATAGACAGAGCCATGGACCTTCCTGAAGCAGAGCAAGTCACCGTCCACGAAGGACAGTTCCACCGAGTCGTCGTCGGCCCCGACCGGGTCGTCTGCCATGCCCGCACGGACGCCGCCGCCCGCCGGCTCCCCGCCCGCGCGGCGATCCTGCGGACGGTCGCCGGCCTCGGCCTCGGCTTCCGTACGCCCCGACCGCTGGCGGAAGGGGACGGCTGGCTCGCGCTGAGCCGCATCCCCGGGGAACCGCTCAAGGGTGACGGGGGAGACGAGGTGGCCCGGCAGTACGTGCACCTGCTGAACGCGCTCGCGCGGGCCGGCGAGCGGGCGCGGGGTGCGGTGCCGGTGGGGGAGTGGGACGGGTTCGTGACCGGCGTACGGGACGGGCTGTGGCCGTTGATGTCCGCCACCGGGCGTGCGCGGGCCGCCCGGGAACTCGCCGCCCTGGAGGGCCTGCCCCGCATCACCTCCGCCCTCGTGCACGGCGACCTCGGCCGCGAGAACGTCCTGTGGGAGACGGTCGGGGGTGTGCCCCGGCTCGGTGGCGTCGTCGACTGGGATGAGGCGTGCCTCGGGGACCCGGCGGAGGACCTGGCGGCGATCGGGGCGAGCCATGGGGAGGGGCTGTTGGGGCGGGTGCTCGCGCTCGGCGCGTGGGACCACCCGGACCTCGTACGGCGGATCTCGGTGATTCGGGGGACGTTCGCTCTCCAGCAGGCGCTGCACGCGTGGCGCGACGGGGACGAGGGGGAACTCGCGGACGGGTTGCGGGGGTACCGGAGCCATCCGTGAAGACCCGGCGGAAACCCTTGATTGACGCAATCAAATGAATATGCTTGTCTGAGTTAAGCAAGTAGATGCCCGGAGCGGGGCGCTGGCCCGTTCCCACCGGCGTGAGGGGCAAGCATGAGATCTCAGATGACGGACCTGGCCGTGGTCCCCCTGGACACGGAACAGGCGAAGGACGCGTCGGTCACCGGAGCGAAGGCGGCGAACCTGGCCCGCTCGGCGGTCGCGGGCCTGCCCGTGCTCCCCGGTTTCGTCCTCGTACCGGCCGACCGCGCACCGGACGCGCCCGTGGGGGAGGACGCGGTCAGGGCGGCGTGGGAAGCGCTGACCGGGACGGCCGACGCCCTGGTGGTCCGCTCCTCCTCCGCGCACGAGGACACCGAGGACTCCTCGATGGCGGGCCGCTTCGACTCGGTCCTGGACGTCAAGGGCTGGGACGACTTCACGCGGGCCGTCCGCACGGTCCTGGACTCCGCGCGCCGCGTCCAGGTCCTGCGCCCGGCGGCGGACGCCCCCGAGGGCGACGGCATGGCGGTCCTCGTGCAGCCCATGCTGCGCGCGGCGATCGGCGGCGTGATGTTCACGGCGGACCCGGTGGCGGGCCGCACGGACCGCATCCTGGTCAGCGCGGTACGCGGCGGCCCCGACCAGCTCGTCGACGGCAGCACCCAGGGCGTCCGCTACCAGCTCACCCGCTTCGCCCGCCTGGTCCGCACCGACCCGCCCGAGCCCCGCGCCGAACGCCTCCTGACCCGCCGCCCGATCACCCGCCTCGTCGCCCTCGCCAAGAAGACCGAGCGGGTCTTCGGCGGCCCCCAGGACATGGAGTTCGGCTTCGGCGCGGACGGCAGGCTGTGGCTGTTCCAGGCCCGCCCCGTCACCGCGATGGCCGCCCGCCCGGACCCCGGCGCCCGCCTGCTGGGCCCGGGCCCGGTCGCCGAGACCCTCCCCGGCGTCCTCCAGCCGCTGGAGGAGGACCTGTGGGTCACCCCGATGTCCCACGGCCTCACCCTCGCCCTCGACATCGCCGGCGCGGCACCCCGAGGCGCCCTGCGCCACCTGCCCGTCGTCACCACCGTCGACGGCCGGGCCGCGGCCGACCTGCGCCTCCTCGGCGCGGTCCCCTCCGCCCACCCCGTGCTGGACTTCATCAACCCCGCCCCCAACGCCCGCCGCGCGGGCGCCGCCTGGCGCACCGGCCGCCTCAAGTCGGCGCTCCCGCTGCTCGCCGTGGACCTGATGGCGGACGTCGACCGCTCGCTGGCCGACCTCCCCGAACCGGGCCAACTCCTCGTCGGACAACTCCTGGACGCCCTCTCCTGGGGCCGCGAGGCACTCTCCTCCCTGCACGCCCAGGAGTCCCTGGCCGGCGCCCTCCTGGGCCCGGGCTCGGGCGCCACCGCCGCCGGGGAAGCCCTCGCGACGCTCGCCGAGGGCCGCAGCCGGGACCTCACCGACGACGAACTCCTCGACCAGTACCCCGTGTTGCTCGCCCTCCTCCCGCCCACCCTCGGCCGCCGCCCCGAACTCCCCGACCACACCGGCTGGACGACCCTCCCGCGCGGAGTCGGCGCCCTGCCCGTCCGCGAAGGACTGCGGCTGCGCATCCGCTGGGTCCAGGAGATGCAGGCCCAGGCCGTACGGGAGTTGGCCAACCGCTCACGCCTCGGCGAGTGCGCCCCGGGCCTGTCCCGGCTCACCCTGCTCACCTGGGCGGAACTCGTCCAGGCCACGGACGACGGAGCACCACCCGCCGACATCCGCGAGCGCGAACCACGCCCCCTGGACGCAGCCCAACTCCCCACCGCCTTCCGTCTCGCCGACGGCGCACCCGTCGCCGAACCCCTCCCCGGCCGCCGTGACACGGGCGACGGCCAGGGCGCGGGCGGCGGCTTCGGCGCCGGAACCGCCTGGGACGGCAAGGGAGTTCGTCCCGCGCACCCGGTCCTCGTGGTCCGCTCGCTCGACCCGGCGCTCGCGCCGCTGCTGCCCGGACTCGCCGGGCTCGTCGCGGAGACCGGCAGCGCCCTGTCCCATCTCGCGGTCCTGGCCCGCGAGTTCAAGGTCCCCACCGCGGTCGGCGTCCCCCGGGCGGTGGACCGCTTCCCGGACGGCACCCCGCTGACCGTGGACGGCACGACCGGAGCGGTCGCCGACGGCGGCCCCGCGCACGCAGAGGAGTCGGCGGCATGAGAAGCGCGCGCCTGGTCGGATACACCTTCGGCGGCCTGTCCGCCGCGTACGCCGGCTACTACATGGTCCTGTACCTCACCCGCTGGGAGTGGCAACGCGCCCTCATGTCCGGGGTGTTGCTGCTCGTCGTCGAGGTGTTCCTCGCGACCGTCGTCCTGCTGACCCGGTTCGCGCGGATCGAGGAACGGATGGAAGCCTCCGACGCCCGCGTCGAGGAGGTACGCCGCCGCCTGGAGCAGAGCAGGCAGCAGCACCCCGGCCAGTTCCGCTGGGTGCGCTCGGTCGACATGCAGGAACTCGACGGCACCCAGCGGACGTTCGTCTTCGTACCCGTCCTGATGGCGGCCGGGGCCGCGCTGTCCGGCGTCGCGATGGTCATCCAGAAGATCGCCGGAGCCACCGCCCGGCCCGGCGCCGAACGCCGCCTCGCCGGACGCCTCGCGGCCCTCACCGCACCCGAACTGGGCCCCCGCGACCCCCGTACGACGATCGAGAACCGCCCGGCCACCGCACCCGCCCGCACGGGACGCAAACTCACCGCGGCGGCAGCCGCGCTGGGCGGGCTGATCCTCGTCCCCGTCCTGTGGTCCGCGCTCGCCGACGCCACCCAGACCCGCGCCGAGGACACCCCCGACGCGGCCGGCACCACCGTCGTCTTCCAGGTCGACTACAGCGGCACCGGCGGCGAGGCGGCCCGGCAGCTCGCCGCGCAGGACCTGTGGGAGACCTGCCGGCGCTCCACCGCCGCCCAGAACGACAAGGCCACCCTCAGCCGCCTCGACGACGGCGTCTACAGCGCCGTCCTGCGGCCCGCCCTGCCCGACCACGACCTGATGCGGCTGCGCGGCTGCATCGAGGACGCGAGCACGAACCGCGCCGTCGCGACCGTGCTCGGGGAAGGACAGGCGTACAGCGAGAACTAGCCCTGCTCCCAGGTCTCCTCGGGATCGAGGGGGAGACCCGGGTGCTCGCGCTTGAACGCCTCCGCCTGCTCCTCGACCTTCGGCAGCAGGTGGTCGGGGGCGCCGAAACCGCGGAAGAGGGTCGCGCAGTACTCGCGGGACAGATAGGGGGCGTCCCAGTCGCCCTCCGGATTCACCCACTGGTAGGTGTGGTTGTGCAGGTTGAGGAACTGGAGCGTGGCGAGCCGCGGCGGCATCGCGCGGAACGTGCCCTGTTCGACGGCCTCTTCGAGGAGGTCCGACACCGACTGCTCGAACCCGGACCGCTGGCCCAGCAGCGTCTTCAGCTCGACGCCGCTCAGACTGCGGTAGTCGTGCTCGTAGACCCAGATGTGGTCCAGACGGCGGAAGATGATCGTCAGGAGCGACTCCGACAGCAGCCGCAGCCGCAGCAGGGGCGTCTCGTCGAGGTCCGCGATCTCGCGGGTGCGCGTCAGCAGCGGGCCCATCACCCGCGACTGGATCTCGACCAGCAGGTTCTCCTTGGAGCCGATGTAGTAGTACAGCGCCCCCTTCGCGAGTCCGACGGCCTGGCCCAGGTCGTTGATGGACGTCGCCGCGTACCCCTGCCGCGCGAACAGCGCCGCCGCGATGTCGATGATCTTCTGGCGTCTGACCTCGAAGCCCGGTCCGTGGCCCGGCGGTCGTGGCATGGGTTCCTCTCCCCGTTGTGCGACGTGACGACGTACCGATTAAAGCCGACGCACCCGGCCCCCGTGGCCGGGGCGGTCCGGGAAACGCCCCGCGAGGGGTCGGAAACACGCAGGTCGGGAGAGACTCGACCGAGCACGGAGCACTCAAGGAGGAGTGGCGCATGACCACGGTAGGAATCGTCACCGGCGCGGGGAGCGCGACCGGCGAGGCCGTCGCACGGCGCCTCGCGGGCACCGTCGGCACCCTGCTGCTCGCCGACCGCGACGCCGCGGCAGCCGAAGCCGTCGCGAAGGACCTGGCCGGGCACGGCGTCGTCGAGCCGTACGCCGTGGACGTCACCGACACGGTCGGACTCGACCGCCTCGCGCGCCACGCCGCGCGCCTCGGGACCCTGCGGGCCGTCGCGCACACCGAGACCGTCGACCCCGAGGAGGCCGACTGGCGCCGCATCCTCGACGTCGACCTCAGCGCGGCCGTCCGACTCGCCGAGGCCCTGCGCCCGTCGGCCACGACAGGCACCGCGTTCGTGTACGGCGCGTCCGTCTCCCCGCTCCTCGCCCACATCGACCCGACGCCGCTCGTCGCGGCCGTCCTGGACTCGGCGGCGGACGGCGACCTCGCCGACCGCCTCCACGACGCGATCGGCCCGGCCGTCGAGGATCCCGCCTGGGCCTACCCCTGGGCCACCTACGGCGTCCAGCGCTTCGTGCGCGCCGAGGCCGTACGGCTCGGGCTGCTCGGCGCCCGAGTGTGCTCGGTGTCGCCGGGCGCCGTCGGCACGCCCGCGCCGCACGCGGGCGCCGTGCGGGACGAGGCGGTGCGGCTGCTCGTCGGCCGGACCCCGCTGGAGCGCGTCGGACGGCACGACGAGGTCGCGGCCGTCGTCGCGTTCCTGCTGTCGGACGGCGCGAGCTTCATGACCGGCGTGGACGTCGTCGTCGACGGCGGCCTGTGCGCGGCCGTCGCCGAGGAGTGAACTCGCCTACGCCACCAGCCCCTTGAGCCGCTCCACGTCCGCGAGCCGCCGCCCCGGATCCGGGTCCAGCGGCCGTACCTGAAGCGTCGTCACGCCCGCCGCGCGGAACACGGCGAGGCGCTCGGCGACGTACGCGGCGCTCCCCACGAGGGACGTCGCCCGCACCAGGTCCTCGGGGACGGCCGCCGCCGCGGCCTCCTTGCGGCCGGACAGGTACAGGTCCTGCACGGCGGCGGCCTCCTCGCCGTAGCCGTAGCGGCGGGCCAGATCCAGGTAGAAGTTGTGCCCGCGTGCCCCCATCCCGCCGAGGTACAGGGCGAGTTGGGGGCGCGCGAGGCCGAGGAGGGCGTCGGCGCCGGGGCCGATCGCCAGCGGCGGTGACACGACGACGTCGAGCGGGCCGAGGGCCGGGTCCCGGCGGGCCGTTCCCTCGGCCAGCGCCGCACCCCAGACCTCGCCCGCCCGCTCGGGGTGGAAGAACATCGGCATCCAGCCCTCGGCGATCTCGGCGGCCAGGGCGACGTTCCTCGGCCCGAGCGCGGCCAGCACGATCGGGATGCGCTCACGCAGTGGGCGGTTGATCAGCTTGAGGGGCACCCCGAGCCCCGTACCCTCTCCGGGCGGCAGCGGAATGCGGTAGTGCCGCCCCTCGTGGACCAGCTTCTCGCGGCGCCACACCGCCCGGCAGATCTCCACGACCTCCCTGGTCCGCGCCAGGGGAGCGGTGTACGGCTGCCCGTGGAACCCCTCGATCACCTGGGGCCCGGAGGCGCCGAGACCGAGCGTGAAGCGGCCGTCGGAGACGTGGTCGAGGCCCGCCGCCGTCATCGCGGTGAGCGTGGGGGTGCGGGTGGAGACCGGGAGGATGCCGGACGCGAGCTCCAGGCGGTCGGTGCGGGCGGCGATGTAGCCGAGCCGGCTGACCGCGTCGTAGGAGTAGGCCTCGGGGACGAAGACGATGTCCAGGCCGGCCTTCTCGTAGTCGCGCAGCAGGCCGACGGTCTCCTTGAAGCCGCCGCTGTAGCTCAGGGGCATGCCGATCCGCATTCCGGGCTCCCGTCCCATGCTCACCTCCACCGAATAAAGTACACTCTATCGCTGGTGAGGCTCTGGAGGGAGATGCTGTGGACGGGACGGATGTGGCCCGGTACGCGCTGCGCGCGGTGGTCGGCGGGACGATGATCGCGCACGGGGTGCGGCACGCCCGGACGCTGGAGGGAACAGCCGGTTGGTTCCGGTCCGTTGGCTTCCGCGGGCCGAAGGCGCAGGCCGTGGCGAGCGCGGTCGTGGAGGTGGGGGCCGGGGTCGCGCTGGTGGCGGGGGCGGCCACCCCGCTGGCCGCTTCGGCGGTAGTGGGGACCATGGGCGTGGCGGCGGGTTCAGTGCACTCAACCAACGGGTTCTTCGTCATGAAGGACGGGTACGAGTTCGTCCTCAACCTCGGGGTGGCGGCGGTGGCGGTCGCGGCGCTGGGGCCGGGGCGGGTGAGTGTCGACCGGGCGCTGGGGGTCGACGCCCGGCTCGACGGGCCCCGGCGTGCGGCGCTCGCGGCGGGGCTCGGGCTCGGGGCCGCGGCGGCTCAGCTCGGGCTCTTCTGGCGGCGCCCGGACGATATTGCTTGAGTTACGCAAAGAGCTGCTAAAGTGGTCCGGCGGCCGTGGCTGCGGCGGCCCGGTCGCCTCCCGCGCGAAAGGCATCGGCCATGACGAACGTACTCCACCAGCCGTCGACCCTCCGGTGCACCGGACGGGACGTACTGATCGTCGCGGGGGACACGGGCGAGGTCGACCTCCTCACCACCACACTCCAGCTCGCCGGGTACACCGTCGGCGGCGCGGTGGCCACCGGCGCGGAGGGCCTGGCCCGGATCGCCGGGCGCCGCTACGACCTGGTCGTCTGGGACGCCACGCTCCCCGACCTCAGGTCCATGCCCAGGGGCCTGCGGCACACCACGGCCCGGATCCCGCCGCTCCTCTTCCTGATCACCTGCGAGTACCTGCACACCCTCCTGCCCGAACTCGGCCGCCGCGCCGAGGACTACGTCACCAAGCCGCTGCGCACCACGGAAGTCCTCGCCCGCGCCGAACTCCTCCTGCGCGACCGCCGCACCGCCCGCGCGCCCGCCGTCTCGGTCTACGGCGACCTCGTCCTGGACGACGCGACCTGCCGGGCCCGGCGCGGCGCCCGCCCCCTCGGGCTCAGCCCCGCCGAGTACCGCCTCCTGCACCACCTGCTCGCCAACGCCGAACGCGTCGTGTCCAAGGAACAGATCAGCCGGCACGTGTGGGGCGAGGGCCGGGCCGGCGAGGCCATCGAGAAACTCGTCTCACGCCTGCGGCAGAAGGTCGACCAGGACGTCGGCCAGGGCGAGGTCACACTGATCCACACCGTGCGCGGCTTCGGCTACTGGTTCGGCCGCCCGCGCGACTGACCGCACACCAAGCACCCCCCGACACCGCCTCGAAGAACAGCGCCTCCACAGCACCCTCCCCACGTGACCCCCATCACGTCCGGGAACTGTCAGGAAGCGGTCCGAGAGGTGTCGGCTCTCCTTGATTCCCTGGGGCCACGCACGGCACCACCAGCGAGGAGAGACCATGTCCGGCATCCTGCGCCCCACCGACCAGTTCCACGTGGGCATCGTCGCCGAGGACTACGAGGCCACCAAACAGCGGCTCACCGACCTGTTCGGCTTCGAGTGGCACGACGACATGGGCGGCGCCGCCGACGTCCGCCTCCCCGCCGGGGACACCACCATCGACTTCCGCTGCACGTACTCGCGGATGTCCGGTACGGGACCCCGGCTGGAGATCGTCCGCCAGGTCCCCGGCACCCTCTGGGAGCCCACCGCGGGCTCGGGCATCCACCACTTCGGCTACTGGTCCGACGACGTCGCCGCCGACACCGCCGCACTGCAGCGCCACGGCTACGAGATCGAGGCGACGCGTATCGGCCCCGACGGACGCCCGTTCTTCGCGTTCCTGCGCAGCACCGCGCAGACCGCGTTCCGCATCGAGCTGGTCAGCAGGGCCGCCCAGCCGTCGCTGGAGAGGGCCTGGAGCTGATGAGGCCGCCGCGCGTGCACCCGTACCCCGTTCTCACCGAGGAGCAGACATGACGACCGTAGGAATCGCCACCGGCGCCGGACGCGGCATGGGGGAGGCGTGCGCACGGCGGCTCGCCGACCTGGTGGACGTCCTGCTGCTCGTGGACCGCGACGAGACGACCGTCTCCGCCGTCGCGAAGGACCTCAACGCCGCCGGACACCGCGCCACCGCCGAGGCGTTCGCCCTCGACGTCACCGACCGCGCGGGCCTGGCCCGCCTCGCCGACCGCGTCCGCGAGACCGGCACCCTGCGGGCCGTCGCCCACGCCGCCGGGATCTCGCCGACCATGGCCGACTGGCGCCGTATCTTCGAGGTCGACCTCATCGGCACCGCCCTCCTCGCCGAAGCCCTGCGCCCGCTGGCCACGCAGGGCACCGCGCACGTCTACTTCTCCTCGATGTCCCACCTCCTGGCCCGCGTCGAACCCGACGCCGCCACCGCCGAGATCCTGGACGAGCCGCTCCACCCGGCCTTCCTCGACCGCATCCGCGCCGCCGTCGGACCCGACGTCGAACAGTCCGCGCTCGCCTACCCGTGGGCCAAACACGGCGTCGCCCGCTTCGCCCGCAAGGAGGCGGTCCGCCTCGGCAAGGCCGGCGCCCGCGTCTGCGCGCTCGCCCCCGGCATCATCGACACCCCGCAGGGCCGCCAGGAGGCCGCCGAGCACACGACGATGCAGCAGCTCGTCGCCGCGACCCCGCTCGGCCGCACCGGACGGTCGGAGGAGGTCGCGAACGTCGTCGCGTTCCTCCTCTCCGACGAGGCGAGCTTCGTCAACGGCATCGAGATCCTCGTCGACGGGGGAGTGGTCGGCGCGGTGCGCTGACCCCGGACACACGGAAGAGGGCGGGTGGGTCGACGCTGACCCACCCGCCCTCTTCACCTGCGCTCAGCCGTGCTGAGGCCGCCCCTTGTACAGCGCCACACCCATCCCGAGCGCGACCACACCCATACCGGCGCTGGTCATGTACCCCTGCGAGTTCTCGGCGATGAGCGGCGCAGCTATCGCGGCCGTGGTGTTGAACAGGAACAGGGTCCACAGAACGGTGCGGTTGGAGAGCATCGCCTTCACGGGGTGGCCTTTCGGTGCGTCGGGCTGATGTGATCAACCTTTCCGCGACCGGCTCGACGCGACGAGGGAGCGACCACCCCGGTCCGTGGTGGAGTTGGCTGCACCTGCGCTCGTCGTACGAGGACCGCAGTACAGGAGGTGAG
The DNA here is from genome assembly GCF_048159485.1 of Streptomyces sp. 4F14. Classification (NCBI taxonomy): domain Bacteria; kingdom Bacillati; phylum Actinomycetota; class Actinomycetes; order Kitasatosporales; family Streptomycetaceae; genus Streptomyces; species Streptomyces sp. 4F14. Next base: position 169,953 of record NZ_JBLRVY010000004.1, on the reverse strand, counting down.
GCGGGATGGGGTCGACCGAGACCGTGATGGGTAGGCCGCGCGCCACGTCGAGGCCCGCGCTCGAACGGCTGGGGTTCGAGCTGTTCGCCCGGCGGGGCTTCGACCGGACGACCGTGGACGACATCGCGGACGCGGCCGGTATCGGACGGCGCACGTTCTTCCGGTACTTCGCCTCCAAGAACGACCTCGTGTGGGGCGACTTCGAGGAGCAGTTGGTCAGGCTGGAGACACTGCTCGCCGCTGCCGACCCGCAGACGCCGATGATGGACGCCGTGCGCGAGGCGGTCGTCGAGTTCAACCGCTTCGACCCCGCGGTCGTCCCCTGGCACCGCCAGCGCATGACCCTGATCCTCGAAGTCCCCACCCTCAAAGCGGACTCGGCCGTCCGCTACGCCTCCTGGCGGGCCCTCGTCACCGAGTTCGCGGCACGACGCCTCGGCCTCCCCGCGACCGACCTGCTGCCCCGCCTGATCGGCGGCACCGTCCTGGCCGCCTGCGTCGCCGCCTACGAACAGTGGCTCACCGACGAGGACGCCGACCTGAGTGACCTCCTGTCCACGTCAATCAGCCAACTGGCCGCCGGATACGCCCACTTGTAGCATCCCGGCGGCGACCACCTCCCCGACGAGCACGGCCGTCGCGGCCGGACCCCGCAGCGGGGGAGCGGGCAGGACCGACGTGTCCGCGACCCGCAGCCCCCGCACCCCGCGCACCCTGCCGTACGCGTCCACGGCCGACCCCAACGGCACGGTCCCGCACGTGTGCTGAGCCGTCCCGAGGCGCTCCAGGATCCAGGCGTCGAGGAGTTGATCGTCCCGCAGCGTCGGGAACCCCGGCGCGACCAGCCCGCCGCCCGCCAACTCGGCGGTGACCCGCACGACTTCACGCATCCGGCGCCGGTCGTCGCCGCTCGCCAGATACCCGTACGCCAGCGCGGGCGGCCGGTGCGGGTCGGCGCTCACCGTCCGCATCCGGCCCGTCAGCCTGGGCGTCTGCACGGAGGCGAGGAACGCGAGCGGAGCCCCCGGCACCGACACCCGGCCACTCGTCAACCCGGCCAGAGGGACCAGCGACTGAAGGATCTCCAGGTCACCGCCGGGATGCTCCCCGTCCGACGCCGGCAGGTGCAGCGCCCCGCCCAGCCAGGAACCCGACGGCTCCGGCATTTCTCCCGGTGGCCGCCACTCCAGGACCACCTGAGGATGGTCACCGAACCGCGCGCCCACCTCCGGGACATCGCTCACGACCGCGATCCCCAGCGCCTCCAGCTCCCGGCGCGGCCCCACCCCGGACAGGTGGAGCAGATGCGGAGAGCGCAACGCCCCCGCGCACAGCACCACTTCACCGCCGCACACCATCCGGCGCAGCCCGTCCCGCTCCACCTCGACGCCGGTCGCGCGACCCCGCTCGACGACGACCCGCAGGACCGTACTGCCGCCCTGGACACGGAGGTTGGGGCGGTCCAGCGCGCCGAGGAGGTGACTGAGGCCGGTGTTGATCCGGACGCCGTCCACCGTGTTGGTCGGGACCGGACCGAACCCCGGCGCTCCGTCGGCGTTCTTGTCGGGTTCCTCGGGAAAACCCAGGCGCAGAGCGGCCGTTCGGAACGCTTCGGCGGCCGGATGGGCCAACTCCGTGCGGGTCAGGCCGGTTTCGAGCGAGCGCAGGAGCGGCAGCAGCCGGTCGTACGACCAGACGCTCCCGCCCGCCACCGCCGACCACCGGTCGAAGTCCTCCCGCCGGGCCCGGATGAAGTAACCCCCGTTCACCGCGGTCGACCCGCCGAGCCCCCGCCCCCGCACGACCGTGTACGGCCGCGACGGCGTCAGACGGACGTCGTACGGCTGGACGGCGGGATGCCCCGGCCGGGCGCCGGGGACGAGCCGGGCGTCGAGCACCTCGGGGCCGAACCCGGCCACGGGCCCCGCCTCCAGGACCAGCACCCGGCGTCCGGGATCCTCGCTCAGCCGGGCCGCGAGCACCGCGCCACTGCCCCCGGCGCCCACCACGACGACATCCGCGCGCTCCATGGGCACCGGATTCAACTCCCCGCGCCCGCCCCGCACAAGACCCCGTCCCGCTGGCCGGGAACACCGGCCCCTTCACTTATGGCACGTGGTGCCATTACTCTCCCGGCAACCGACGGAAGACGTCCGAGGGAGAGTCGCATGACCGAGCTCCGATCCGAACCGTCCGAAGAAACCGCCGAGTTGGAGACACCCCCGCTGATCGAGGCGGAAGACCTCCTGGAGGAGATCTCCATCGACGGCATGTGCGGCGTCTACTAGGGGCCGCCGCATGACAGGGATCGACCTCGACCGCGCCTGGGACCTGCACCCGCAGGTCTCGGTGCGGCCCGAGCCCTTCGGGGCGCTGCTCTACCACTTCGGCACCCGCAGGCTCACGTTCCTCAAGGACCGCCGCCTCCTCGCCGCCGTCGACCGCCTCGCGCAGGCGCCCACCGCCCGCGCCGCCTGCCGCGACGCCGGGATCGAGGAGAGCGAACTCCCGCGCTACCGCGCCGCGTTGGCCGCCCTCGCCGACTCCGCCATGCTCGTCGGAAGGACGACCCCATGACCCGGCTTACCGACCTGTTCGAGCACGGACTCGACGCGCCGATCTGCCTCACCTGGGAACTCACCTACGCCTGCAACCTCGCCTGCGCCCACTGCCTCTCCAGCTCGGGCCGCCGCGACCCCCGCGAACTCACCACCGCCGAAGCCAAGGCGGTCATCGACGAGCTGGAGGCCATGAAGGTCTTCTACGTCAACATCGGCGGCGGCGAACCCACCGTCCGCCCCGACTTCTGGGACCTCCTCGACCACGCCACCGCCCACCACGTCGGCGTCAAGTTCTCCACCAACGGCGTCCGCATCACCCCGCACGCCGCAGGCCGCCTCGCCCGCAACGACTACGTCGACGTCCAGATCTCCCTGGACGGCGCCACCCCCGACGTCAACGACGCGCTGCGCGGCCGGGGTTCGTACGCGACGGCGATCAGAGCCCTGGAGAACCTCGCCGCCGCCGGGATGGACAACGTCAAGATCTCCGTGGTCTGCACCCGCCACAACATCCCCCAGCTCGACGCGTTCAAGGCCCTCGCCGACCGCTACGGCGCCACCCTGCGCCTCACCCGCCTGCGCCCCTCCGGACGCGGCGCCGACGTCTGGGACGACCTCCACCCCACCGCCGCCCAGCAACGCGAGCTGTACGACTGGCTGTTGGCTCACGGCGAGTCCGTCCTCACCGGAGACTCCTTCTTCCACCTCTCCGCGTACGGCGAACCGCTGCCCGGCCTCAACCTGTGCGGCGCCGGACGCGTCGTGTGCCTCATCGACCCCGTCGGCGACGTCTACGCCTGCCCGTTCGCCATCCACGACGAGTTCCTCGCCGGGAACGTCCGCGACCCCGGCGGATTCGCCCAAGTCTGGCGCGACTCCGAGCTGTTCGGGCGGCTGCGCACCCCGCAGCACGGCGGCGCCTGCGCGTCCTGCGCCTTCTACGACACCTGCAAGGGCGGCTGCATGGCCGCGAAGTTCTTCACCGGCCTCCCGCTCGACGGCCCCGACCCCGAATGCGTCCAGGGCCACGGCGAGCGACTGCTCACCCTCCGCGACCCGGTGCTCCTGCCCAAACCGTCCGGCGACCACTCCCGGCCCGCCCGCGCCTGCGACGAGAGCCCGCTGACCATCGTCAGGAAAGCCCATGCCTAGAAACCCCTGGTTCGAGACGGTCGCCGAGGCACAGCGCCGGGCCAGGAAACGCCTCCCCGCCTCCGTCTACGGCGCCCTCCTCGCGGGCTCCGAACGCGGCCGCACCCTCCGGTCGAACGTGTCCGCCTTCGCCGAACTCGGCTTCTCCCCACGGGTGGTGGGCCACCACGCACAGCGCGACCTGACCACCACCGTCCTCGGCGTCCCCGCCGCATTCCCCGTCGTCATCTCCCCGACCGGCGTCCAGGCCGTCGACCCCGAGGGCGAGGTCGCCGTCGCCCGAGCCGCCGCGAACCGGGGCATCCCGATGGGCCTCAGCTCCTTCGCGAGCCGCCCCGTCGAAGAGGTCGCCGCCGCCCAGCCGGACCTGTTCTTCCAGCTCTACTGGAGCGGCACCCGCGACACGATGATCCGCCGCATGGACCGCGCCCGCACGGCAGGCGCCAAGGCCCTCATCGTCACCCTCGACTGGTCCTTCTCACAGGGCCGCGACTGGGGAAGTCCCGCCATTCCGGAGCGACTCGACCTCCGGACGATGCTCAAGTTCGCCCCGGACGTCCTCCCCAAGCCCGGCTGGCTCCTCAAGTACGCGAAGGCCGGCCGCCTCCCCGACCTGACCGTCCCCAACCTCACCGAACCCGGCGCCGCACCCCTCACCTTCTTCGGCGCCTACGGCGAATGGACGCAGACCCCACCTCCCACCTGGGACGACGTCAAATGGCTCCGCGAGGAGTGGGGCGGCCCCTTCCTCCTCAAGGGCGTCACCCGCGTCGACGACGCGAAACGCGCGGTGGACGCGGGCGTCACCGCCCTGTCCGTCTCCAACCACGGCGGCAACAACCTCGACACCACCCCCGCCACCATCCGCCTCCTCCCCGCGATCACCGAAGCCGTCGGCGACCAGGTCGAGGTCCTCCTCGACGGCGGGATACGACGCGGCGGCGACGTCGCGAAAGCCCTCGCCCTCGGCGCGCGAGCCGTCCTCGTCGGCCGCGCCTACCTGTGGGGCCTCGCCGCGAACGGACAGGCCGGCGTGGAGAACGTCCTCGACATCCTGCGCGGCGGCCTCGACTCGGCGGTCCTCGGCCTCGGCCGCGCGGCCGTCCACGAACTCGCCCCGGACGACCTGGTGATCCCGCCCGGCTTCCGCCTCGACCCGGCATGACGGCGTCCCTGTCCTACGCCGTCTGGCCCGCCGTACCGCGCGGCACCCTCGTCCTCGTCCCCGTCGGCTCCACCGAACAGCACGGACCGCACCTGCCGCTCGACACGGACACGGTCGTCGCCGACGCCGTGGCCCGGCGCGCGGCACGGGAGTTCCCGGGCGCGCTCGTCGCCCCGGCCCTCGCGTACGGGGCGAGCGGGGAACACGCCGGGTTCCCCGGGACCGTGTCCATCGGGCGCGAGGCCCTGCACGCCGTGCTCGTCGAGGTGGCACGCTCACTCGCGCTCTGGGCCGGGCGCGTCGTCCTCGTCAACGGGCACGGCGGGAACACGGCGACCGTCGCCGACGCTGCGAGGATCCTCCGTGAAGAAGGACACGACCTTGCCTGGACAGGCTGCGAGATCCCCGGCGGCGACGCACACGCCGGACGCACCGAGACGTCCCTCATGCTGCACCTCGCCCCGGAACACGTCCGCCTCGACGCGGCCGTCGCCGGGGACACCAGGCCGCTGGCCGATCTGATGCTGGAACTGGTCGCGCGCGGCGTGCGAGCCGTGTCACCCAACGGAGTGCTCGGGGACCCGGCCGGGGCGTCGGCGGAGGAAGGGCGGCGGACCCTGGACCGTATGACCGACGCCACGGTCCACCGCATCAAGGCGTGGACGGTCGACACCCGAGGGCGCCTGAGATGACCACCGTCGCACTGGACCGCCACACCCACGTCCTCGACGACGGCCGCGCCCTCCTGGGCGGCTCCCCGACCCGGCTCCTCAAACTCGCGCCCAGAGCACGGGAGTTGATGACCGGCAGAACCCTCACCGTCCGCGACACGGCGAGCGCCCTCCTGGCGGACCGCCTCCTCGACACGGGCATGGCCCACCCGGTCATCGAGACCTACGGCCCCCCAACCGACCCGCGCTACACAGTGGTTGTCCCGGTCCGCGACCGCCCCCGCCAACTCGAACGGCTCCTGCGGAGCATCGGCGACCACCCGGTGATCGTCGTGGACGACGCCTCGCACGATCCAGGGGCCGTCGCACGCGTGGCCACCCAATTCGGTGCCCAGCTCGTCCAGTTGGCCACCAATCAAGGCCCCGCCGGAGCCCGCAACGCCGGCCTGCGGCGCGTCACCACGCCGTACGTCGTCTTCGCCGACTCGGACGTCGTCCTTAACCCCGACACCGTCCCCACCCTCCTGCGCCACTTCACCGACCCCCGCGTCGCCCTGGCCGTCCCCCGAATCACCGGCCTCCCCGCCCCGAACCCCACCTGGATCGAACGGTACGAGAACGCCCGCTCCTCCCTGGACCTCGGCGCGCACCCGGCACTGGTACGGCCCGGGACGCCGGTGTCCTGGGTGCCAACTGCTTGTGCGGTGGCCCGAGTCGACGCGCTACAGAAGGGCTTCGACGAGGAGCTGCGGGTCGGCGAGGACGTGGACCTGTGCTGGCGGCTCATCGAAGAGGGCCGGCGTGTGCGGTACGAGCCCTCCGTCCGGGCCGCGCACGAACACCGCACGCGCCTCGACGACTGGCTCACCCGCAAGGCCGTGTACGGAACCGGCGCCGCCCCCCTCGCCCACCGCTACCCCGAGTTCATCGCGCCCGCCGTCCTCGCCCCGTGGAGCGCCCTGTTCGCGGCCTCGCTGCTCGCCCAGCGCCGCTGGTCCGCGCCGGTCGCGGCGGGCGTCCTCGCGGTGACCGCCGTACGGGTGGGCCGCAAGCTCGACGGGACCGGACACCCGTACCGGTTGGCCGCGCGGCTCACCGGGAACGGTGCCCTCGCGGCCCTCGCGCAGACCTCGGCGCTCCTGAACCGGCACTGGTGGCCCCTCACCGCCGCCGGATGCCTCGTGTCCCGGCGGCTGCGCAGGGCTGCCGTGGTCGCCGCCGTGGCCGATATCGCCCTTGAACACCCCAGCCCCAGTGGCCTGTTGAGGTACGGCGTCGCCCGGCGTCTCGACGACCTCGCGTACGGCGCCGGCGTCTGGATGTCGGCGCTACGGGACCGCTCGACGCTCGCCCTGCGACCCCGCTTCACGGCTGTCCCGGTCAGCGGAAAGCGTCCGGCGGGCCCGGGGCACGCACCCCGAGACTGAGATCGTCCCGGCGCCGTGACCATGCGCGGCGCCGGCGTCGATTCAGTCACCAGGAGGTGCGCGTGACGCATGAAGTGGTCGGCCGTGTCGAGGAGTCCGGGGCCGAACTGGCCGCACTCGCCGACGACAACGAGGCACTCGGCAAACTCAGCGACCGGACGGTGGAACTGCTCCGCTCGGCCGGGGTCATCCGCATGCTGCAACCCAAGGCGTACGGCGGCTACGAGGCCCACCCGAGGGACTTCGCCGAGGCCGTGATGGCGGTCGCCCGGCACGACGGCGCCGCCGGCTGGGTGTGCGGCGTCGTCGGCGTGCACCCCTGGGAGCTGGCCCAGATGGACCCCCGGCTCGCCCAGGAGGTGTGGGGCGACGACCCGGACACCTGGATCGCCTCCCCGTACATGCCGAACGGCATCGCCGAACCCGTCGACGGCGGCTACGTGTTGAGCGGGCGGTGGCCGTTCTCCTCCGGCAGCGACCACTGCCGCTGGGACTTCCTCGGTGCGCTCCTCGGCAACGGCAACGGCAAGGGCCGGCCCGCCCAGCCCATCACCGTCCTGCACGTCGTGCTGCCCCGCTCCGACTACGAGATCATCGAGGGGAGTTGGGACGTCGTCGGCCTCAGCGGCACCGGCAGCAAGGACGTCGTCGTCGACAAGGCGTTCGTCCCCAGCCACCGCGCGATCCGCCAGGAAGCGGTGCAAGAGGGCGTCGCCGCCGAGGAGTTCGGGATCAACGACACCCTCTACCGGCTGCCGTTCAGCTCGATGTTCCCGCTCGGCATCACCTCCGCCGTCATCGGCATCTGCGAAGGCGCGCTCGCCCTGCACCTCGCCCAGCAGAAGGAACGCGTCGCCGTCACCGGCGTCCAGGTCCGCGACGACCCCTACGTCCTGTACGCCGCCGGGGAGGCCGCCGCCGAGGTCGCCGCCTCCCGGGTCCAACTCCTCGACGGCATCAGCCGCTTGTACGACAAGGCCGAGTCCGGGCAGAAGATCACCGTCGAGGACCGGGCCGACGTACGGCGCAACCAGGTGCGCTGCGCCTGGCGGGCCGTCGGCGCGCTCGACCAGATCTTCACCCGCTCCGGCGGCAACGCGATCCGCCGGAACAACCCGATGCAGCGGTACTGGCGGGACGCGCACGTCGGACTCCAGCACATGATCCACGTACCGGGTGCCGCCTACCACGCGAACGCGCTCGCCGGCATGGGCCTCGAACTGCCCGAGCCGATGCGCGTGCTGATATGAACCCGCGGGAGTTCCGCGACGTCCTCGGCAACTTCCCGACGTCCGTCGTCGCCGTCACCACCACGGGCGCGGACGGACTCCCGCACGGCATGGTCGTCGGCACCTTCACCTCCGTCTCCCTCGACCCGCCGCTGGTCTCCTTCCTCGCGGACCGCTCCTCCGCCACCCTGCGCACGATCCTCGGGGCGGGGCGGTTCTGTGCCAACGCGCTGGCCGGGAACCAGGAACGGCTGTCGCGGAAGCTGGCGAGCGGGCCGGGGCGCGGGCGGTTCGAGGGGGTCGCCTGGAGCCCGTCGTCGAACGGGAACCCGGTGCTGGACGGTGTCGTCGCCTGGGTCGACTGCGCCGTGGAGCGCGAGGTCGGGATCGGGGACCACCTGCTGGTCGTCGGGCGGGTGCGGGACCTGCGCGTCGAGTCGATGAAGACCCCGCTGCTGTTCTTCCGCGGCGGGTACGGCGACTACCTGTCCAGCGCGGCCGTGCTGCTGGACAGCCTCGTCGGCTGGGACGAGATCGGGAGACAGCCGGGCGCACATCCGTGACAAGGAGCCGCAGATGCCGCAGATGAGACCTGACCGCTACATCAGACTGCAACGCCTCTCCGCCTGGTGCGGAGTCGTCCTGTTCGTGGGATTCCTCGCCGCGTTCCTCGTGGGCCACCTCACCCCGCCGATGAGCCCGACGGAGAGCCCCGAGGACATCGTGAAGTTCCTCAAGGACCATCGCACAGGCATCCTCACCTGTGTCGCCCTGATGGTCCTGCTCGTCCCCTTCGAGTACCCCTACGTCGTCGTGACGAGCCTCCAGATGCGCCGCGTCGAGGGCGGCTGGGGGCTGATGTCCATGATCCAGGTCCTCACCGGGGTCGTCGCCCCGCTCGGGTTCTTCTTCCCGCTGGCGATCCTCGCCGCCGCCGCGTACCGGCCCGAGATCCACTCGGCGGACGTGCTGTCCGCGATGACCGACACGTTCTGGCTGATGTTCGTCGGCAACGCCTGCATCTTCGTCCTCCAGGTGTGGTCGATCGGCTACATGTCGTTCATCGACGACACCCGGGAGAAACCCCTCTTCCCGCGCTGGTACGGCTGGCTGAGCATCGTTCTCGGCATCCTGCTGATCCCGGGCGCGTTCGTCTTCCTCAACCGCACCGGACCGCTCGCCTGGGACGGCCTGTTCGCCTACGCCCTCCCGTCGGCGGCCTACTTCGTGTGGAAGATCGCCACCCCCTACGTGCTGCTGAAGGCGATCAGTGACGAGGAACGCGAACTCGCCGCATGACTCAACGGCTGTGCCCCGCAACCGAGTTGCGGGGCACAGCCGTATGCGCTCACAGCGAGAGCGCGAACCCGCCCGTCACGCGCAGCGTCTCACCGGTCACGAACGAGGCCCGGGACGACACGAGATGCAGGAGCGCCTCCACGATGTCCCCTTCCGTGCCCGGGCGTTGGATCACCTGCTCCCCGACGACGCGTTCCAGTTCGGCCGGCGGCAGTTGGGCGCGGACCGCGTCCGTCAGGACCAGCCCCGGGGCGATCGCGTTCACGCGGATCCCGTCCGGCGCGAACTCGCGGGCGAAGGACATCGTCAGCCCGCGCACCGCGAGCTTCGAGACGCCGTAGACGCTGCGGTTCGCGAAGGACGCCGACGACGAGATGTTGACGATGGACGCGCCGTCCCGCCCCTTCATCGCCTCGCGGGCGGCCAGCGAGCAGATCACGACGCCCATGACGTTGACGTCCAGGACCCGCCGTACGGCCGCGAGGCCCAGCTCGGTGAAGGGGCGGTTGTAGGCGGCGTGCAGACCGGCGTTGTTGACCAGCACATCGAGCCCGCCGTACCGCCCGACGATCCCGGCGACGGCCGCGCCCACCGCCTCCTCGTCGGTGACGTCGCAGGCGACCCCGGTGACCCCCGCCCCGAGTCCGGCCGCCGCCTCCGACGCGGCGTCGCCGTCCACGTCCGCGAGGACGACGTACGCGCCCCGTGCCGCGAGTGCCGCCCCGAACGCCCGCCCGAGCCCCCGTGCGCCCCCGGTCACGAGGGCCACCTTCCCCTCCAGCTCCACGCCGCTCACCTCGGCCCGAACCGCTGCCCGGCGTCCAGGCGCAGACACTGGCCGTTCAGCATCGGGTTGTCGACGACGGCGAGCGCCAGCTTCGCGTACTCCTCGGGCCGGCCCAGGCGCCGGGGGAACGCCGCGTCCTTCACCAGCGCGGCCCGCGTCCCGGCGGGGATCCGCTCCGTGGCCCCTGTCTCGAAGAGGCTCGGCGCGATGGCCACGACCCGGATGCCGAGCGAGCCGAGATCGCGGGCCATGGTGAGGGCCATCCCGGCGATCGCCGCTTTGGCCGCCGCGTAGGCGACCTGGCCGATCTGCCCCTCGAACGCGGCGATCGACGAGGTGGTGACGATCACCCCGCGCTCCCCGTCGGGCTCCTCGGGCTCGCCCCGGCTCATGTGGAGGGCGGCGAGGCGGCTGATGTTGAACGTCGCGACCGCGTTGAGGTCCAGGACCCGGCGGAACGTCTCCAGATCGTGCGGGCCGTCCTTGCCGAGCGTGCGCCGGACACTGCCGCCGCCCGCCGTCGTCACCGACACGTGCAGCCCGCCGAGCGCGTCGACGGCGTCGGCGAGCGCGGTCTCGGTGGCCGCGAAGTCCGTCACGTCCACGGGGTGGAACGTCCCGCCGAACGCGGCGGCGACCTCCCTCCCGGCCGACGCGGGACGGTCCAGCACGGCCACCTCGGCGCCGCGCGCCGCGAGGAGTCCGGCGGTGGCCCGGCCCATCCCGGACGCCCCGCCGACCACCACGGCCTTCTTGCCCTTGATCTCCATCAGGAACCCTTCGGATCGGTGAGGCCCGGCATCAACAGCTCGCACAACCGGTCACGATGAACGGCCGCGTCCCCGTACAGCACGCTGTCCGCACGGGCCCGCCGCAGATACAGATGCAGATCGTGCTCCCACGTGAAGCCGATCCCCCCGTGCAACTGGAGCGCCCGGCCCGCGACGTGAGGGGCCCCGGCCGCGACGTACGACGCGGCGGCACAGGCCGCCCGCTCGGCGTCGCCCTCGGCCATCGCGGCGTAGTAGGTCGCCGCCCGCGCCCCGTGCACCAGCAGCGCCATGTCCGCGCACGCGTGCTTCACCGCCTGGAAGGCGCCGACCGGCCGCCCGAACTGTACGCGCGTCGTGGTGTGTTCGACGGTCAGCTCCAGCATCCGTTCCATCGCCCCGAGCGCGTCCGCACACCGCAGCACCGACGCCTCGTCCAACAACCGCTGGATATCGGCCGGTTCGGCGTCGAGCCGCTGCGCGGACCGTACGCCGGTGAGCCGGACCTCGTAGAACGCCCGCGTGGGGTCGAGGACCTGCTGCCGCCTCACCGTGACCCCGGGCGCGGAGCGGTCGACCAGGTACGACGCCGGCGTGCCCTCCTGGAGCGCCGTCACCAGCAGCCAACGGGCGCCGCCCGCATCCTGCACGGCCGTCTTCACCCCGTCGAGGACGTATCCGCCGCCCCTCTCCGGCTTCGCCGTGGCACGGATGCCGGCGAGGGACCACGGGGCGCGGGGCTCCGCGAACGCCCAGGTGGCCCAGGCCGCTCCGGCGGCCAGCTCGGGCAGCACCTCCGCCCGGAGACCGGGCGGCCCGGCGTCGGCGAGCGCGCGCCCGACGATGGCCGTCGGCAGGAACGGCCCCCGCCCCAGCGCCCGCCCGATCTCCTCGGCCACCAGCGCGAGTTCCACCAGCCCCTGCCCCGCGCCCCCGTACTCCTCCGGCAGCCCCAGACCGGGCCAGCCGAGGCCGGCGGTCAGCCGCCACACCTCGGGATCGACGTCCTCGTCCCCCTCCGCCCACGCCCGTACCCGCTCGACGGGGGCCCGGTCCGCCAGGAGGTCGCGCGAGGCCGCGCGCAGCATCTCCTGCTCCTCACTGAGCTCGAAGTCCATGGAGACGCCCATCTCAACGCGCCGCCCACGTCACGGACTTCGTCTGCACGTACTCCTCCAGCCCGAACTCCCCCCACTCCCGCCCCAGCCCGCTCTGCTTGTACCCCCCGAACGCCACCCGCGGACTCACCCCCGCGCTGCCCCCGTTCACAGCCACTCCGCCCGCCCGGATCCGCGCGGCGATCTCGTACGCGGCGACCGGATCCGCGCTCCAGACGCCGGCGGCCAGCCCGTACGGACTGTCGTTGGCGATCCGTACGGCCTCCTCGTCGTCCGCGAACGGGATGACGACCCCGACCGGCCCGAAGAACTCGGTGCGGGCGACGGTCATGGAGTTGTCGACGTCCGTGAAGAGCGTCGGCTCGACGAACCACCCCCGCTCCAGGCCGACAGGCCGACGGCCGCCGTACGCCAGTCGCGCCCCCTCCTCCTCGCCGGTGCGGATCAGCTTCTCCACCTTGTCGCGCTGGGCGGCGCTGATCAGGGGGCCCATGGTGGTCGCCGGGTCGGCGGGGTCGCCGGTGCGTACCTGGGCGAGCCCTTCGGTGAGCCGGGCCACGAACTCGTCGTGCACACAAGCGTGGACGAGCGTCCGGGTCAGCAGCGAACACCCCTGGCCGGCGTGGGTGACGATCCCGGCGAGCGAGGAGCGGACGGCGCCGTCCAGGTCGGCGTCCGCGCGGACCAGGTTCGCCGACTTGCCGCCCAGCTCCAGGACGACCTTCTTCAGGGAGGCGGCGGCCTGGCCGTACACCAGTCGGCCGACGGTGTCGGAGCCGGTGAAGCTGACGAGGTCCACCATCGGGTGGGTGGTCAGGACCCGGCCCGCCTCCGCGTCGCCGGTCACGATGTTGAGGACGCCCGGCGGCAGTCCGGCCGCGTCGGCGAAGTCACCGATCAGCAGGGACTCCAGGGGCGTGGCGGGCGCGGGCTTCAGCACGGCCGTGCAGCCCGCCGCGAGCGCGGGGATCACCTTCATCATGCTGAGGAAGAAGGGGAAGTTGTACGCCGAGATCAGCGCGCACACCCCGAACGCCTCGCGGCGCAGCACCCCTTGGGAGATGCCGAGGCCCGGCACGGGTGTCGGGGCCACCGGGCGCTCCCAGTCGAACGCCGGCAGCACGCGCTCCGCCATGTCCCGCAGGTGGGCGACCGGGACGCGGGTCTGGAGGGTCTCGGCGAGCGCGCGCACCGAGCCCGCCTCGGCCATGTTGACCGCGACGAGTTCGGGGAGCCTGCGCTCCATCTCCTCGGCCATCCGCAGCAGGACGGCGGCCCGTTCGCGGGGGCGCATCCGGGGCCACGGTCCCTCGTCGAAAGCGCGCCGGGCGGCCTCGACGGCGCGGCGCACGTCGTCGGGTCCGGCGTCCGGGACCTCGGCGATCGGCTCTTCGGTCGCGGGGTTGCGCACGACCAGGGACGTGGTGGCGCGGCCGTCGGTGCGGTGGCCGTCGAGGTAGAGCTGAGTGGAGAACGCGTAGGCCGTCGTCATGGTATTGAGTGTACTTAATTGAGGGCTGCGGGAAAGGGGTCCGGTCGCAGCTCCTTGTGTCGGCGTTCTGTCAGGTTGGCGGACCGTGTGACCTCGTGGAATCCGTGTGCTGAATCATTGACTAGACCGATCGGTACAGCTAACTTCGGCGCTATCCGCTCGTGGGGGAGTCCGACGCGAACGACGAGGGTCGAAAGAGGTACCGCCAGTGTTCAAGGAATTTGTCGTCTCCGGCGATTCACACATCATCGAGCCGGCCGACCTGTTCAAGGCCCGGCTGCCGAAGGGCCTGCGCGACCGGGCCCTGTGGGAAGAGGAGTTCACCCTCGACGAGCCGATCGTCGAAGGCGGGCACACCGAGTTCAAGAAGCTCCACACCATCGGGTTCGACGGCTGGACCATCTCCAAGTACCGCCAGCTCGGCGGCGAGACCCCCGACGGCGACCCCGAGCACATCATCCGCGACATGAACCTCGACGGCGTCGACGCGTCGGTCATGTTCCCGAACCTGTCGCTGTTCGTGCTCTTCACCGACGACCACGAACTGTCCATGGCCCACGCCCGGGTGTGGAACGACTACCTCGTCGAGCGCTACCTCCCCTACAAGGACCGGCTGCGCCCCACCGCCGCGATCCCGCTGACCGACGTCCCCGCAGCGGTCGCCGAGATCGAGCGCTGCGCCCGCCTCGGCCTCGGCGCGATCCTCCTCCCGGAGATCCCGCCGCTGCCGTACTACGCCCGCGAGTACGACCCCGTCTGGGCCGCCGCGCAGGCGCACGGCCTGCCCGTCTTCATCCACGTCGCGACCGGCGGGGTCAAGGTCAGGGAGACCGTCTCCGAGACGGCCATGACCGTCCGGGGCCTCATGACGGCCGTCAACCAGGGCAAGGGCAACCTGACGGACAGCATGGTCGCCGGCCGCACCATGGGCAGCGCCGTCGGCTCCGCCGTCGCCGGGCCGCAGGGCATCATCGCGAGCCTCGTCGGCGGCGGGGTCTGCGAGCGCTTCCCCGACCTGCACTTCAACCTCATCGAGTACACCGCCGGCTGGCTCGTCTCCTTCATGGGCTACATGGACAAGGCGTGGAAGACCGGCACCGGCCAGGACTCCGACTGGTGGCTCGGCTTCTGGGACGACAACCGCCCCGCGCACGACCAGCCCGCGATGGGCCGCCTCTTCGCCATCAACGACAAATGGCCCTACCCCCTCAAGCCCACCGAGTACGTCCGCCGCCAGATCCACGTCCAGTTCGCCGACGACCCCACCGCCGTCAAGGCCCGCCACATCACCGGCCTCTCCACGATCATGTGGGGCAACGACTACCCCCACGCCGAGGGCACCTTCCGCTCCAGCGCGGACTGCGTCGCCGAGAACTTCGAGGGGGTCGGCACGGAGGACCGCGCGGCGATCCTCGGCGGGACCCTGGCGAAGGTGGTCGGCTTCGACGCGAGCAGGAAGCTGGCGCCGGTGCCGGAGACGATCTGAGGCCGGAGAACAGCCGGGTCCCCGCAGCGCCGTCCGCTGCGGGGACCCGGCCGGCTTCAGGGAGCGGCGGCCCCGATCAGCTCCAGCGCCGAACGCGCGTACGCCGCCCGCCGTCCGGGGCTCACCAGATAGCTCGGCGGCGCGAAGTACCCGACGTCGCGGGGGAGTGACCCGGCCCGGCGGGCCAGCGTCTCCTTCGCCTCCGCCGTCGTCCCGCACACCGCGATCTCCGCCAGCATCCCGTCGGTGACCGCCTGCGCCATCGCCTCGGAGTCGCCGTTCCTGAACGCCCCGCGCAACGCGGCGACTTGCTCCTGCCAGCCGTGGTGCGCGACGAACGGGTCGTACGTCTTCACCGTCAGATAGAAGGCGATCATGCGGCGCGCGTCGGCGCGGGCGCGCTCGGGGGCGTTGTCGTCGACGGCCGTGATGATCCAGCCGTGTTCGAGCAGCGGGCGCCCGATCGTGGCGGGCCGTACGACGTCGTTCCACCAGGAGGCGGTGAACAGGCCGTGCCCCACGATCCCGTCGGCGACCCGCGCGGCCGTCGTCGCCATCCGCCGGTTGAACGCGGCGAGCAGGACGGGGATGTCCAGCCGCCCGAGCACCGGCGCCCGCACGTCCGCGTCCACGGCGAGGAACTCCCCGGAGTAGCGCACCGGTTGCCCGTTCTCCGCGCCCAGCCAGGCCCGTACGGCGCCGACGGTCTCGGCGATGCGCTCCACCGGCCGGTCGGCGGGCACCCCGAGCCAGTCCCGGTTGACGCGGAACGCGGCGCTGCCGAGCCCGAGGAAGAGCCGGCCCGGCGCCTGCGCGTGCAGGTGGCGCAGGGCGGTGGCGTGGGCGTAGGGCGTGCGCGCGAAGGCGTAGGCGATGGCGGGACCGGCGAGCGCGCGCTCGGTGTTCGCGACGATCTCGGCGACCGTGAGGTAGGCGTCGTGATCGGCGAACTCCCCCGCGCAGAACGCGTCCACGCCGGCCTCCTCGGCCTCCCTCCCCACCTCCCGTCCGGGCCAGGGCATGCCGAACCGCATGAGAACCTCCCGAAGACTGAAACGGTGAGATGAGTACACTCATTCGGGAGAGTAGGGGAGTGTCACCGCAGTGTCCACCGCCCCCGCTCCACCGCCGAACGCTCCACCTGGGCCTTCCCGACCGGATTGCCGATCTGCGTGTACGACAGCCCCGTACGCAGCGCCTGGGTGCGCGTCGCGTCCAGTGACTCCCAGATCGCCCGCACCGTCCCCTGGATCACGGCGGGCGGCTTCGCGGCGATGATCCGGGCGATCTCGTCGGCCCGCGCCCACAGTTCCCCGCGCTCCACCACCTCGCTGACCAGCCCGATCTGTAGCGCCCGCGCGGCCGAGACCCGCTCGTCGAGGCCGAGCAGCGCGATCCGCAGCGCCTCCCCGAGCGGCACCCGGCGGGCGAGCCCGATCGGCTCCAGCGCGGCCGTGAGCCCGTAGCTGACGTGCGGATCGAAGAACGTCGCCTCCGGCGAACAGATCAGGATGTCCGCCTCGTTGAGCCAGTAGAACGCCCCGCCCGCCGCCATCCCGTGCACCGCGCAGACCAGCGGTTTCCACACCTGGTTGAGCTTCGGCGACAGGAACTCCCCGGGGTCGGTCTGCGACCACGCGTTGGGGTGCCGGTCGATGCCCTCCTTGACGTCCATCCCCGTGCAGAAGGCCCGCTCACCGGCCCCGCGCAGCACGACCACCCGGATGTCGTCGTCCGCCTTGACGGTCTCCCAGACCGCCGCGAACTCCTCCAGCATCCGCTGGTTGAAGCCGTTCATCACCTCGGGGCGGTTCAGCGTGACCGTGGCGACGTGGTCGGCCACCTCGAACAGGACGGTCCTGAGATCCATCCGACGACTCCCATCTCGACGTGATCGGGCTAAGTAGTATACTTTTTTCGCGTTGCTCGGCACAGTTGCTCGGTCACTCGATACTCGCGGAGGACGCTGCGATGAGGCCACGCGTGGGGCAGATGCTCGCCAGTACCGTCGACACGACGGCGGTGATCGTCGTCCGCTGCCCGGACACCGAACTCGACATCACCTGCGGGGGCGCCCCGATGACCGAGGGCACCACCACGGGAGCCTCCGCCCCCGCCCCGGCCGGCGGCACCCTGCTCGGCAAGCGGTACGCCGACGAGGAGCACGGCCTCGAACTCCTCTGCACCAAAGGCGGCCCCGGCACCCTCGCGGTCGACGGCGTCCCCCTCCAGGTCAAGAGCGCCAAACCGCTCCCGGCCTCGGACTGAGGGGCTTGCGCCATGCACCTCTCCACGCTGCTCGACATGGCCGCCGAGGGCTTCGGCGACCGGGTCGTCCTCGGCCGGACCCAGGACGGGCTGACCGCCCGGCGTCTGCGCGAACTCGCCGACCACGGCGCCGGGTTGATCGGGGACGCCGACGCGCTGGTCCACCTGGCCGTGAACGGCCCCGCCCTCCCCGTCGCGCTGTTCGCCGCCGCCCGCGCGGGAGTTCCCCTCGTCCCGGTCAACTACCGCCTGGGCGCGGCCCAGTTGGACGCCCTCCTCGCCCGCCACCCCCGAGCCCTCGTCATCGCCGGACCTGACCACGACGAGGCACCGCGCCGCGCCGGACTGCGGATCACGACGCCGCAGGAGTGGCTGACCGGCACGGGCTCGCCCACTGCTCCCACCGGGAGCGACCCCGACGCCCCCGCCGTCCTCATCTACACCAGCGGCACGACCTCCGCCCCCAAAGCGGTCGTCCTGCGCCACCGCAACCTCGTCTCCTACGTCCTGGGCACCGTCGAGTTCGCGGCGGCCGACCCCGAGGAAGCCGCGCTGGTCAGCGTCCCGCCGTACCACATCGCCGCCGTCGCCAACGTGCTCACGCACCTGTACGCGGGCCGCCGGGCGCTGACGCTGGAGAGGTTCACGCCCGACGGCTGGCTGGAGCTGGTGCGGGACCAGGCGGTCACCCACGCCATGGTCGTCCCGACGATGCTCGCCCGGATCATGGACACCCGCGGCCTCGACCGGTCCGTGCCCTCGCTGCGCGCACTCGCCTACGGCGGGGCACGGATGCCGGTGCGGGTCGTGGAGGCGGCGCTGCGGGCCTGGCCGCACGTCGACTTCGTCAACGCCTACGGACTCACCGAGACCTCCTCCACCGTCACCGTCCTCGGCCCGCGCGAGCACCGCGCCGCCCTCAACGCGGACGACCCCGCCGTACGCGCCCGGCTCGGCTCCGCCGGACTGCCGCTGCCCGGCGTCGAGTTGGAGATCCGCGACGCCTCCGGCGCGGTGCTCGGGGCCGGGGAGAAGGGGGAGATCTGGGTGCGGGGCGAGCAGGTGTCGGGGGAGTACGCGGGGCAGGGGGCCGCCGTCGACGGGCGGGGCTTCTTCCCGACCCGCGACCGGGGGCACCTCGACGGCGGCGGCTACCTGCACATCGAGGGGCGGGCCGACGACACGATCATCCGGGGCGCCGAGAACATCGCGCCCGCCGAGATCGAGGACGTCCTGCTGATCCATCCGGACGTGCTCGACGCCGTGGTCGTGGGGGTGCCGGACGAGGAGTGGGGGCAGCGCATCGAAGCGGTCGTCGTCCTGCGGGACGGGGCCGCGGTGGACGCGGACGCACTGCGTTCGCAGGTGCGCGGGGTGCTGCGCGGGTCCAAGACGCCGGACCGCATCGCCTGTTGGGCCGAGTTGCCGCGTACGGCGACCGGGAAGCTCGTACGCCGCGAGATCGTCGAGGCGCTGACCGTACGCGGGGAGGGCGCGTGAACACCGTGGTCGACGAGGAGCTGGCCGAGCGGACGGCCGTCGCCGTACGGGGATGGGTGCCGGGGGCCGGGGTCGTGTCGGTCGCGCCGCTCGCGGGCGGGACGTCGAGCCTCACCTGCACCGCCGTGCTGTCCGGGGTGCCTGCGCGGTACGAGCGGGTCGTGCTGAAGGTGGCGCCGCCGGGGCTCGCGCCCGTACGGAACCGGGATGTGCTGCGGCAGGCTCGGCTGATGCGGGTGCTGGCGGGGGTGGCCGGGGTGCGGGTGCCGCAGGTGCTGTTCACGGACGCGGGGGCGCCGGTCGACCGACAGCCGTTCGTCGCCATGGAGTTCGTGCCGGGGGAGTGCGTCGAGCCGGTGCTCGTGCCGAGGGGGCGGGTCGACGCCGGGGAGGTGCGGGCGCGGGCCTTGGACGCGGCGCGCATGCTGGGGCGGCTGCACCGGGTCGATCCGAAGCGGACCGCGCTCGCCGTCGAGCCCGTGGTGACGCCGGGCGCGGAGATCGGCCGGTGGGCCAAGGCGTTCACGACCGTGCCCGAGGATCTGCGGGGCCGCTGCGAGGAGATCGAGGCGCGGTTGCGGGCGACCGTACCGGCCGCGGTGATGCCGGTGATCACACACGGGGACTTCCGGCTGGGGAACACGCTGTGCTCCGGGGGCACGGTCAACGCCGTGATCGACTGGGAGATCTGGGCGCTGGGAGACCCCCGGGTCGACGTCACCTGGCTGACGTTCTTCACGGACGAGGCCCGCCATCCGGCGTCCGTCTCCGAGGAGTTGACGGGGATGCCGGGCAAGGCGGAGCTGATCGACGCGTACCAGGAGGCGCGGGGCGAAGTCCTGCGGGACATGGGGTGGTTCGAGGCGCTCACCAAGTACAAGGAGGCCGCCGCCACCGCGCTGCTGATCAAACGGGGGCGCAAGGCGGGGGAGTTGACGGACATGCACCGGCGGATGCGGCCGGCTCTGCCGAGGCTGCTGGCGGAGGCGGGGGAGCTGCTCGGCTGACGCTCCCCGGGATCCCCGGCTCCCACCCTGCGGACTGCGTACGCCTCGTCACCGACATGTGGCCCGGCCCTCCTCCGGCTCAGCGCGTGTCGACGAAATGTGAGTGGTGAAAGCCCGCTCGCCAAGGTTCTTCGCGGAGGATGTCGAGAACGTGCCGTCGGCTCCGTCCCAGGGGCAACAGCGGCCAGCACCGGCCGCGCCAGGGATCAGGAGGGACCGTCATGGCGATTCAGCGGATGGACAACGTCGGCATCGTCGTCGAGGACCTGGACGCCGCCGTCGCGTTCTTCGTGGAGCTCGGGATGGAGCTGGAGGGGCGAGCGGAGGTCTCGGGCCTCGTCGCCGACCAGTGCACCGGGCTCGACGGCGTGCACTGCGACATCGCGATGGTCCGGACCCCGGACGGACACAGCCGGCTCGAACTGGCGAAGTACCGCAGCCCCGAGGCGATCAGCACCGGGCCCCGCAACCAGCCGCACAACATCCTGGGCACGCACCGCGTCATGTTCGCCGTCGACGACATCGAGGACACGGTCGCCCGCCTGCGCACCCACGGCGCCGAACTCGTCGGTGAGCTGGCCCGGTACGAGGAGAGCTACCGGCTCTGCTACGTCCGTGGCCCGGAGGGCATCATCGTCGGGCTGGCCGAGCAGCTCGGCTGAACGGCCTGGCTCTAGTACAGGCCACCGTCCACGCGGATCAGCGCACCCGTCGTATAGCTCGACGCGTCGCTCGCCAGGTACAGCGCCGTGCTGACGATCTCCTCCGGACGGCCCGGGCGGCCCAGCGCGCTGCGGGCCGTGCGGCGTTTCTCCTCCGTCCAGGAGGCGGAGATGTCGGTGAGGAAAGGGCCCGCCGAGATCGTGTTGACGCGGACCGTCGGGCCGTACTCCTGGGCGAAGACCGAGGTCAGGGTGTTGAGGGCGGCTTTCGCGCCGGCGTAGGGGGCGAAGCGGGGCTGGGGGAAGAGGGCGCCGGAGGAGGAGACGTTGATGATGGAACCGGCGCCGGCCGCCGCCATGCGCTCGCCGATGAGGGAGGCGAGGCGGAACGGGCCCTTGAAGTTGACGGCGATCACCTTGTCGAAGAGGTCCTCGGAGGTCTGTGCCGAGGACGGGGCGAGCGGGGACATACCGGCGTTGTTGACGAGGACGTCGACCTGGCCGAAGTGGTCGTAGGCGGCGTCGGCCAGCCGGGCGAGGTCGTCCCAGCGGCCGACGTGCGCGGCGACGGGCAGGGCCCGGCGGCCGAGGGCGGCGACCTCCTTCGCGACGGCCTCGCACGCGTCGGACTTCCGGCTGGCGACGACGACGTCCGCCCCGGCCTCGGCGAACGCGCGCACCATCTGGAGCCCGAGCCCCCGGCTGCCGCCGGTGACGAGGGCGACTTTGCCGGTGAGGTCGAACGGGTTCACGCCCCCACCCACTCCGGACGCCCTCACGCCTCCACCCGCCCGCTGAGCGTCTCGTCCCCGATGATGTGCGCGTACCGCTTCCGCGCCGCCTCCAGCCTCGGCGGAATGTGCTCCGACGGGAACAGTCCCTCCGCCGGGCGGTAGCCCTTCAGTACCCGTTTCGCGATCGTCGTCCGGTGCACCTCCGTCGGCCCGTCCGCGAGCGCGAGGTTGGGCGCGGCCATCCACCACTTCGCGAGCGGCAGCTCGTTGGTTGTGCCGAGCGACCCGTGCAGGTGGACCGCCCGCTGGACGATGTCGTGCAGCACCTTCGCCGTCTGCACCTTGCACATCGCGATCTGCGTGCGCGCGGCCCCGTGCGGCTGGGTGTCGATGAGCCACGCCGTGTGCAGGACGAGCAGCCGGAACTGCTGGAGTTCGACCCACGAGTCGGCGATGAACTGCTGGACGGCCTGTTTGTCGGCGAGGAGGGTCCCCTGCGTACGGCGCGACAGCGCGCGCTCGCACATCATGTCGAAGGCACGCGCGCACTTGCCGACCGTCCGCATCGCGTGATGCACCCGGCCCCCGCCGAGCCGCGCCTGCGCGACCTCGAACCCCTGCCCCGGCCCGCCGAGCATCGCGTCGAGGGGGACGCGGACCCGGTGGTAGCGGATGTACGCGTGGATCCCCTCGTCGAGCCCGTCGCGCTCGTCCATGGTGCCGACGTTGCGCTTGACCTCGATGCCGGGCGTCTCGGCGGGCACGACGAACATGGACATCCGGCGGTGCGGCGGCGCGTCCGGATCGGTGACGGCCATGACGACGAGGAAGGCCGCGTACCGGGCGTTGGAGGAGAACCACTTCTCCCCGTCGATGACCCACTCCTCGCCGTCACGCCAGGCGCGGCACACGAACTCCTTGGGATCCGCGCCCGCTTGGGGCTCGGTCATGGAGAACGTCGACACGATGTCCCCGTCGAGCAGCGGCTTCAGGTACCGCTCCTTCTGTGCGTCCGTGCCGAACATCGCGAGGATCTCCGCGTTGCCGGTGTCGGGGGCGGCGGTGCCGAAGACGGTCGGCGCCCAGTAGGAGCGGCCGAGGATCTCGTTCAGCAGGGCCAGCTTGACCTGGCCGTAGCCGGGGCCGTCGAGTTCGGGGCCCAAGTGGCAGGCCCACAGCCCCTGTTGCTTCACCTGCTCACGCAGGGGCCGCAGGATCGCGCGGGCCTTCTCGTTGCCGGTGTCGTAGGGGTCGCCGCCGTGCGGGAAGAGGAGGTCGAGCGGCTCGATCTCGTCGCGGACGAAGGCCGCCGCCCAGTCCAGCTTCGCCTGGAACTCCGGTTCGGTCGTGAAATCCAGCATGCCGAAAACAGTATACTTTTTAGCGTCCTCGGTCCATACTCGTACCCGCAGAAGCCGCATTGGGTATGCGTAATAGCGCCGATCCGCCGAGGAGTTGATCCGATGCAGAGGCCCATGGAGGGCGTGCGGGTGCTAGAGGTCGCCCAGTTCACCTTCGTCCCGGCGGCCGGGGCCGTCCTCGCGGACTGGGGCGCCGACGTCATCAAGATCGAGCACGCCGAACGGGGCGACGCCCAGCGGGGGTTGGTGCGGGTCCTCGGCTACGAGGCCGCGAGCGAGGGCTCGTCGTTCTTCCCCATCATGGAAGGCCCCAACCGGGGCAAACGCAGCGTCGGCCTCGCCCTGGAACGGCCCGCCGCGCGCCCGGTGCTGGAGAAGCTGATCCGCGAGAGCGACGTCTTCCTCACCAACTTCCTCCCTGACGCCCGCGCGAAGCTGCGGATCGACGTCGACGACGTCCGCACGATCAACCCCGACATCATCTACGTCCGTGGCAGCGGCTTCGGCGTGCACGGCGAGGAGTCCGGCAAGGGCGGCTACGACAGCACCGCGTTCTGGGCACGCGGCGGCAGCGCGGCCGGGGTCACCCCGCCGGACGCCGACCGGATGACGCGGATGCCGGCCGGGGCGTACGGCGACTCGATGGGCGGCATGACCATCGCCGGAGGCGTCGCCGCCGCCCTCTACTCCCGCGCCATGACCGGCCGACCGTCGGTCGTGGACGTCTCGTTGATCGGCGTCGGCGCCTGGGCCACCCAGTTCACCGTCAACCTCGCCCTCATGAACGGCGGCCCCCTCCCCGTCGCCGCCCGGCCCCGGCACGGCTCCGCCACCAACCCCCTCATCGGCGCCTACCGCACCGCCGACGGCCGCTGGATCGAGCTGTCGATGCTGCAACCCGGCCGCTACTGGGCCGAGTTCTGCACACTCGCCGGACGCGACGACCTCGCCGCCGACGAACGCTTCGACAGCACCGACAAGGTGATGGCGAACGCCGCCGAAGCGGCCGACCTCGTCGCCGAGTTGATCGCCTCACGCCCCTTCGCCGAGTGGACGCGGATCCTCGCCCGGGGCGACGGCCAGTGGGCCGCCGTACAGAACTCCTGGGAGGTCGGGCAGGATCCCGCGCTGCGGGCCAACGGGCTGATCGCGCCGGTCGTGGACGCCGACGGCGTGGAGCGTGAACTCGTCGCGAGCCCCGTGCAGTTCGACGGGAGCGCGCCCGGACTGACCCGCGCCCCGCAGTTCGCCGAGCACACGGACGACGTGCTGCGCGAACTCGGTCTCAGCGACGAGGAGTTGCTCAGCCTGAAGATCGACGGGGCAGCCACCTGAGGAGCCGTGACATGAGTACCCCTCTCGCATCCGACGGCACCCACGACGGGGTGCCCGCCTACCGCTTCGACAACCGCCTCGGCGGACCGGTCCTCAGCCACCAGGAACGCTGGGACGAGATCGCCGGGAGCCACGGCGGCTTCCGCTCCACCACCGCCCGGGGCTACTGGGTCGTCACCGACGGGCCCGCCGTCCAGCAGGCGCTGCAGGACTGGCGGACCTTCTCCAACCGGTCCGTCACCGCCCTCGAACCCGACCCCAAGTTCCTGTGGATCCCGGAGATGCTCGACCCGCCCGTGCACGGCGTGTGGCGCCGCCTGCTCGGCCGCTACTTCTCCCCGAACGCCGTCGCCGCCCGCGAACCCGAGATCCGCCGCGTCGCCGCCGACCTCATCGACGACCTGAAGGACCGTCAAGAAGCCGACGTCCTCGACGCGTTCGCCCGCCGCTTCCCCACCCGGATCTTCATGCGCCTGATGGGCCTGCCCGAGGACGACCTCCCCGTCTTCCTCGACTGGACCCACGAACTCCTCCACCTCCCGCACCACGAGGACCCCGACGGCGCCCGCCAACTCGCCGCCATGCGCGCGGTGTCGGCGTACTTCGAGGAACAGATCGCCCAGCGCCGCGAGACCCCCCTCGACGACCTCCTCTCGCACGCCATGGCCTGGACGATCGACGGCGAACCCATCGACGACCGCGACCTGCACGCCTTCTGCGTCCTCATGTTCCAGGCCGGCTTCGACACCGTCCCCATCTCCATCGGCTGGGCCCTCTACCACTTCGCCACCCACCCCGAGCAGCGCGCCGAGATCCTCGCCGACCCCACCCTCATCCCCACCGGCGTCGAAGAGACCCTGCGCGTCTACTCGTTCGTCGTCCCCGCCCGCAAGGCCACCCGGGACGTCGAGATCGGCGGCTGCCCCGTCAAGTCCGGCGAGATGGTCATGCTGCCGCTCGCCGTCACCAACCGCGACCCCGGCCGCTACCCGGACCCCCACCACGTCGACCTGCACCGCGCGACCACGAACCACATCGCGTTCGGCTCGGGCCCCCACCGCTGCCTCGGCTCCCACCTCGCCCGCCTCGAACTCACCGTCGCCGTCGAGGAATGGCACCGCCGCATCCCCCACTACCGCGTCGCCCCCGGCCAGGACCTGTGGCAGCACGGCAACATGTACGGCCTCACCGCCCTGCGCCTCGCCTGGGACCCGGCATGAACCACTTCCACACCGGCATCGTCGTCCCCGACATCGAGGCGTGGAAGACCCGCCTCACCGACACGGCCGGCCACCGCTGGACCCGCACCCTCACCGGCGAGGTCCGCGTCCGCCTCGCCGACGGCGACCACGACCTCGCCCTCACCTACGCCTACTCCCTCGACGCCCCCCACCTCGAACTCGTCCAGGAGATCCCCGGCACCCCCTGGCGGGCGGGCGCCCACCACATCGCCTACCTCGTCGACGACCTCCTAGCGGCCTCGAAGAGCCTCGAAGCGGCGGGTTTCCCCCGCGAGGCATGCGCGCTCGTCGAGGGCCAACCCGCCATCTTCGCCTACCACTTGAACCCCGCAGGCGTCCGCATCGAGATCGTCGACCGCGCCCGCATGCCCGACTTCCCCGCCTACCTGCGCGCCAGGACCCCACGATGACCTTCACCGAGGACCACGACCACCTCCGTACGGCCGTCCGCCGCCTCCTCGACGAGAAGGCGCCCAGCGAGGCCGTCCGCACCGCCATGGACTCCGCACCCGGCCACGACACCGCCCTGTGGCACCGCATGGCGAACGAACTCGGCCTCCACGGACTGGCGTTGCCGGAGGGCCATGGCGGCTCCGGCGGCGGACCCGTCGAACTCGGCGTCGTCCTGGAGGAGTTCGGCCGCGCCCTGCTCCCCTCCCCGTACTTCGCGACCGTCGCCCTCGCCGGACAGGCCCTCACCGCGTCCGGCGACACCCGCTGGCTGCCCGGCATCGCCGACGGCACCCTGACCGGGACCCTCGCCCTCACCGAGGAGAGCGGCTCACCCCGCATCGAGGACACCACGACCACCGCACACCGAGCGGGCGACGGCTGGCAGATCACCGGCACCAAGATGTTCGTCGTCGACGGCCACAGCGCCCACCTCCTGATCGTCGTCGCCCGCGACAGCACCGGCCCCGCCCTGTTCGCCGTCACCGCCGACGCCCCCGGCCTCACCCGCACCCGCCTGGAAACCCTCGACCCCACCCGCAGACAGGCCCGCCTCGACCTCGCCGCCGCCCCCGCCGTACGCCTCGCCACCGACCCGTACCGCG
Organism: Streptomyces sp. 4F14; assembly: GCF_048159485.1. Classification (NCBI taxonomy): domain Bacteria; kingdom Bacillati; phylum Actinomycetota; class Actinomycetes; order Kitasatosporales; family Streptomycetaceae; genus Streptomyces; species Streptomyces sp. 4F14. The sequence goes on along the minus strand of NZ_JBLRVY010000004.1, from coordinate 143,633 downwards.
CCCTCGACCTGGCCCTCGTCGCCCTCGCCGCCGAACAGGCCGGAGGCGCGGCGGCCTGCCTCGACGCGTCCGTGGCGTACGCGAAGGCCCGCACCCAGTTCGGCCGGCCCATCGGCTCCTTCCAGGCCGTCCAGCACAAGTGCGCCGACACCCTCCTCAAGGTCGAGGCCGCCCGCTCGGCCGCCTACCACGCGCTGTCCGTGGCCGTCGACGCACCCGACGAACTGCCCGTGGCCGCCGCACTCGCCGCCGCCACCTGCGCGGACGCCTACACGCACGCCGCCAAGGAGAACATCCAGATCCACGGCGGCATCGGCTGCACCTGGGAACACGACGCCCACCTCCACCTCCGGCGCGCGAAGTCCTCCGAGCACCTCCTCGGCGGCCCGGCCGCGCACCGGGGACGACTGGCCGAGCTGGCCGGGATCACCGCGACGAAAGGCTGAGCGCGTGGGAATTCGCGACCGTCTGACCCGGCTGCTCGCCGTGGCCGACGCCGACGCACCGGCGATCGAGCACGACGGACAGTGGTGGACGTGGGGCCGGGTCCGCGCCACCGCGCACGCCCTCACCGACGCCCTCGACACCGCCGGCCTCGGCCCCGGCGCCCGCGTCGGCGTCGTCCTGGAGAACCGGCCCGAACACGTCGCCGTCGTCGCCGCCGTGATCGCCTCCGGCCGCTGCCTCGTCATGCTGAGCCCTCTCCAGCCCGCCGCCCGCCTCGCCGCCGACATCGACCGCTGCGCCCTGCCCGTGGTCGTCTCCGGCCCCGAACCCCTCGGCCGCGAAGGCGTGCTGGACGCGGTGACCGCCCACGGCACGGCCCTGGACCTCCCCGGGCTGCGCCCCGCCGGCGGCACCGTCCCCGAGGACGCGCCCCGCCGCCCCGGCATCGCCGTCGAGATGCTCACCTCCGGCACCACCGGCCCCCCGAAACGCGTCCACCTCCGCACCGGCCAGCTCGACCAGGCCCTCGTCTCCGGCGGACAGGTCCCCAAGGACGACCGCCTGTTGTCGCCGTCCGTGTCCCTGGTCGCCGCACCCCTCGTCCACATCGGCGGACTCTGGCGAGCACTGGCCTGCCTCGCCACCGGGCGCCGCATGGTCCTGCTGCCGCGCTTCTCCGTCGCCCCCTGGACGGACGCCGTCGAACGCCACCGGCCGCGCGCCGCGAGCCTCGTCCCGGCCGCCCTCCGGGCCGTCCTCGACGCCGGAGTGCCCAAGGAGCGGCTCGCCAGCCTTGAGGTCGTCACGTCCGGCACCGCGCCCTGCCCCGCCGAACTCGCCGACGCCTTCCACCGCACCTACGGCATACCGGTGTTGATGACCTACGGCGCCACCGAGTTCGCCGGAGCCGTCGTCGGATGGACGCTGCCGCTGCACCGACGCTGGTGGCCACGCAAGGCCGGAAGCGCCGGGCGGGCCTTCGCGGGCGTCGAACTGCGGGTCACCGGTGACGACGGCGCCGAGGTGCCCGTCGGGCGTGCGGGGCGGCTGGAGGTGCGGACCGAGCAGAGCGTGCGCGGCGGCGGGACCTGGACCCGGACCAGCGACCTCGCCCGCATCGACGCCGACCGGTTCGTGTGGATCGAGGGGCGCGCGGACGACACGATCATCCGGGGCGGGTTCAAGGTGCGGCCGGACACGGTCCGCCTCGCGCTGGAGGCGCACCCTTCCGTACGGGAGGCCGCAGTGGCCGGGCTGCCGGACGCGCGGCTCGGCGAAGTACCCGTCGCCGCAGTCGAGTTGGAGCCCGGTGCGCCTGTCCCCGACCCGGCCGACCTGCTCGCCCTGTGCCGCGCCCGGCTCACCCCCTACGAGGTCCCGGCGCACATCCTCGTCCTCGACACCCTGCCCCGCACCCCGTCCAGCAAGGTCAGCCGCGTGGAACTCCTCGACACCGTCCGCGCCCGACTGGAGGAGAGCCGATGACGTTCGGCACACTCACCGACGAGGCGGTCGCCCGCTCCCGCCGCCGCCTCGGCACCCCCCAGCCCCAGCGCAACCCCCCGCACAACTACGAGGTCACCCGCGACGGCGTACGCCACTTCGCGTACGGCTACGGCGACGACAACCCCCTGTACTGCGACCCGACTTACGCCTCCCGCAGCCGCTGGGGAACCCTCCTCGCGCCGCCGACCTTCCTGTACACGATGGGCGAGGACGCGGCGCCCGCCCCCGACGCCGGGACCAAGGCGCTCCTCAAGGGCGACCCCTTCGCCGGACTCGGCTCCTACCAGGCCGTCATGGAGTTCGAGTGGTGGCGGCCCCTGACCCTGGGGGACCGCTGCCGGGTGCTCCAGACACAGGTCGGGGTCCAGCTCAAGCCGAGCAGCTTCGGCGGACGCACGGCCCACGTCGTCCGCGCCTACCTGTACACCGACGGGCAGGGGCGCATGCACGCGCTCAGACGCGGCACGTGGATCAACGCGGAACGGCACACCTCGAAGAAGCGGGCCAAGGAAGCACTGGTCCAACAGCCTTACAGCGACGCGGAGGTGGCCGAGATCGACGCCGCCTACGCCGCCGAGACGCGGCGTGGCGCCGAGCCCCGCCACTGGGAGGACGTCAAGGTCGGGGAGGAACTCCAGCCCCGGGTGAAAGGGCCGCTCACCACGACCGACGTCGTCGTCTGGCACCTCGGCTGGGGGATGCAGCTCACCCCGCCCGGCGCGTTCGGGATCGCCGCGAAGGTACGCCGCAAGGCGCCCGGGCTCTACCCGCCGAATCCGCTCAACATCCCCGACACCGTGCAACGGCTGCACTGGGAGCCCGAGCGGGCACGGGAGTTGGGCCTGCCGAACCCCTACGACTACGGCGGCATGCGCGAGACCTGGCTCTGCCATCTCCTCACCGACTGGATGGGCGACGACGGCTGGCTGTGGCAACTCCACTGCGAACACCGGAAGTTCAACTACCTCGGCGACACGACCTGGGTGCGCGGCACGGTCGTCGACAAGCAACTCCGCGACGGGCGGGCCGAGGTGCACGTCGAGGTGCGGTGCGAGAACCAGCGCGGTGAGGTCACGACGCCCGGGACAGCGGTCGTGCTGCTGCCCACACGGGACCGTCCCGTCGAGCTGCCCGCGCCGCCGGCCGACACCCTCGACGGCATGGTCGCCCATGAACTCACCCGATTCGACTGCGACGTCGACCAGAGGAGGTAGACGTGTCCGACGAGGTGCTCGTGGAGCGTCGGGGCCCGGTGCAGGTCATCACGATCAACCGGCCCACGGTGCGCAACGCGCTCGACGCGGGAGTGGCCGCAGGGGTCGCGGCCGCCGTGGACGAGCTGGACGAGTCCGACGAACTGCGGGTAGGAGTGCTCACCGGGGCCGGCGGCACGTTCTCCGCCGGGATGGACCTCAAGGCATGGCTCCGAGGGGAGACCCCCGCCATCGAGGGCCGGGGCCTGTGCGGGATCAGCATGACGCCGCCCCGCAAGCCGTTGATCGCGGCCGTCGAGGGGTGGGCGCTGGCCGGGGGATTCGAACTGCTGCTGGCCTGTGACCTCGTCGTCGCCGCCCGGACCGCCCGGCTCGGGGTGCCCGAAGTGACGCGGTCCCTGGTCGCCCGGGCCGGAGCCGCGTTGCATCTGCCGCGCCGGATTCCGTACGCCATCGCGCTGGAGTTGTTGCTGACGGGGCAGCCGGTCAACGCCGGGCGGGCCGCCGAGTACGGGCTCGTGAACCGGCTCACCGAAGAGGGGGGCGCACTCGAAGGGGCCCTCGAACTCGCCGAGGTCATCGCCCGGAACGGGCCTCTCGCCGTCGCCGCAACCAAGGAGATCGCCCGGTCCACCGCCGACTGGAGCCTCGACGAGGCGTGGGGGAAGCAGTTCGACATCGCCGAGCCGGTGTTCCAGTCACAGGACGCGCGGGAGGGGGCGGCGGCGTTCGCGGAGAAGCGGTCGCCGGTGTGGAAGGGGCGGTGAGCATGGAGGAGGCATCCGGCGATCGTCGTGGGGCTGCGGTGGGGCCTTTGGCCGGTGTCCGCGTGCTGGAGCTCGGCGGGATCGGGCCCGGCCCGTTCGCCGGGATGCTCCTCGCCGACCTCGGGGCCGAGGTGGTGCGGGTGGACCGGCCGGGGGAGAAGGGGGTGGGCGGTCCGGCCGACGTGCTCGGGCGGGGGAAGCGGTCCGTCGTGCTCGACCTCAAGTCGGCCGGTGGAGTCGGCGCGTTGCTCGGACTCGTCGAGCGGGCCGACGTACTGATCGAGGGGTTCCGGCCCGGCGTCACCGAGCGTCTCGGAGTGGGGCCGCACACGTGCCTCGCCCGCAACTCCCGCCTCGTCTACGGGCGGATGACCGGATGGGGGCAGGACGGTCCGCTCGCCGCCAGCGCCGGGCACGACATCACCTACATCGCGGTGAGCGGGGCGCTCGGAGCCATCGGGGAGGCGGACGGGCCGCCGCAGATTCCGCTGAACCTCGTCGGGGACTTCGGAGGCGGCGGCTGCTACCTCGTGATCGGCGTGCTCGCCGCACTCCACAACGCCGCCCGCACCGGGCGAGGCCAGGTCGTCGACGCCGCGATCGTGGACGGCACGGCTCACCTCCTCGCCAGCACCTACGCGAAGTTGGCCCGCGACGAGTGGACCGACGAACGGGGCGTCAACCGCTTCGACGGAGGCTGGCCCTTCTACGCCGTGTACGGCACGAAGGACGGCCGGCATGTCGCGGTCGGCGCGCTGGAGCCCAAGTTCTACCGCGCGCTGGTCGAGTTGCTCGGCCTGGACGTCAACCCCGCGCACCAGCACGACCGTTCGGGCTGGCCCGAGCTACGGCGCCTGCTGACCGAACGGTTCGCCGAGCGCACCCGCGACGAGTGGGCCGCGCTGTTCGAGGGGACCGACGCGTGCGTCGCCCCCGTCCTCAGCCTCACCGAAGCCGCCTCCCACCCCCATCTCACCGCCCGCACCAGCCTGTTCACCCGCGCCGGCGTCCTCCAGCCCGCCGCCGCGCCCCGCTTCTCCGTCACCCCGGCCCGCGCCGGGAGCCCGGCACCGGCGGTGGGCGCCGATACGCGGGGCGTGCTGCGGGAGTGGGGCGTGGAGGACATTGCCCCCGCCGAACCGACCTGACGCCCAAGCTCACCCCACCGACACCACCAAGGAGCCCCCATGCGAGACGCCGTCATCGTCGACGCCGTACGCACCCCCATCGGCAAGCGCAACGGCACCCTCGCCTCCGTGCACGCCGCCGACCTCTCCGCGAAGGTCCTCAACGCCCTCGTGGAGCGGACCGGTATCGACCCCGGCACCGTGGACGACGTGATCTGGGGCTGTGTCACCCAGATCGGCGACCAGTCCAGCAACGTCGGCCGTTCCGCGGTGCTCTCGGCGGGCTGGCCCGAACACGTCCCGGCCGTCACCGTGAACCGTGCCTGCGGTTCGAGCCAGCAGGCCGTCGACCAGGCCGCGCACGCCGTCATGTCGGGCCAGTACGACCTGGTCGTCGCGGGCGGCGTGGAGACCATGAGCCGGGTGCCGCTCGGCGCCCACCGCACCACCGGGCAGCCGTACGGGCCCGGCGTACTGGCCCGGTACGAGGGCGTCGAGTTCAACCAGGGCATCGGCGCCGAACTCATCGCCGAACGCTGGAAGTTCAGCCGCACCCGGCTCGACGAGTTCGCGTCCGCGTCGCACGAGAAGGCCGCCGCCGCGATCGACGCGGGCGTCTTCGACGACCACCTCGTACCGGTCGACGCGGACGGCACGAAGCTCACCACCGACGAAGGACTCCGGCGCGGCACGTCACCGGAGAGACTGGCCGGGCTGAAACCGTCGTTCAAGGAGGACGGTGTGATCCACGCCGGGAACTCCTCGCAGATCTCCGACGGCGCCGCAGCCCTCCTCGTCACCACCCCCGAACGCGCCCGGGACCTCGGCCTCACCCCGATCGCCCGCTACCACACCGGCGCGGTCAGCGGCGCCGACCCGGTGACCATGCTCCTCGGCCCGATCCCGGCGACGGAGAAAGCCCTGCACCGAGCCGGCCTCACCATCGACGACATCGGCGTCTACGAGGTCAACGAGGCGTTCGCCCCCGTCCCCCTGGCCTGGCTCGCCGAGACCGGCGCCGACCCGGACCGCCTCAACCCCTACGGCGGCGCCATCGCCGTAGGGCATCCGCTGGGCGGTTCCGGCGCGATCCTCATGACCCGGATGCTGGCCCGCATGCGCCAGGGCGGCATCCGCTACGGCCTCCAGACGATGTGCGAGGGCGGCGGCACCGCGAACGCCACGATCGTCGAGCTGCTCCCTTGACCGGCCGCCCCCTGCCCCAACCCACCCTCGCGAGCGCCGAGTTCTGGCGCTCCGGCGCGGACGGCACGCTCCACATCACCCACTGCGCGGACTGCGGACGGCACGTCCACCCGCCGCTGCCCAACTGCCCTTCCTGCCGCAGCCGTTCCGTCGCCCTCGCACCCGTGTCCGGGCGTGCGGTCGTCGTCGGCTTCAGCGTCAACCACCAGACGTGGCTGCCGGAGTTCCCGCCCCCGTACGTCGTCGCCGTGGTCGCCCTCGCCGAGGACGACCGGGCCCGCCTCACCACGAACATCGTCGGCTGCGCACCCGAGGACGTCCACGTGGGGATGCGCGTCCGCGTCCGCTTCGAGGAGCACGGAGACGTCCATCTCCCGCTGTTCGAACCGGACGTGGCGGACACCGCCCCCGGCCCGCTCCCCGAACCCCGCGCGATCCGTGCCCCCGCCCGGGCGTCCGCCCGCAAGTACGAGGACCGGGTCGCCCTGACCGGCGTAGGGCAGTCGCAGGTCGGCCGGCGCCTGATGGTCGACCCGCTCTCCCTCACGGTCGACGCCTGCCTGGCGGCAGTCGAGGACGCGGGCCTCGAACTCGACGCCGTCGACGGCCTGTCCACCTACCCCGGGCCCAGCCCCGACGGCATGAGCGAAGGCGGCGTCACCGCCCTCACCGAGGCCCTCGGCCTGCGCCCCGCCTGGGTCAACGGCGCCCGCGAAGTCCCGGGCCAGATCGGCTCGATCACCGCCGGGATGCTCGCCGTCGCGGCCGGACTGTGCCGGCACGTCCTGTGCTTCCGCACGGTCTGGGAGTCATCCCACAGCGCGCTCACCCGCTCCGGCCAGTGGCAGACACCCCAAAACGCCCGCGCCACCGGCATGTTCGAGTTCCGCGCTCCCTTCGGCGCGCTGTCCGCCGCCCAGTGGATCGGCTGCCACGCCTCCCACTACCAGCACCGCTACGGCGTCGGCCGCGAGGCCCTCGCCGCCATCGCCGTCACCACCCGCGCGAACGCCGCCCGCAACCCCGAGGCCCTGCACCGCGCCCCGATGACCCTCGACGACTACTACGCGGCCCGCATGGTCACGACACCCTTCGGCCTGTACGACTGCGACGTACCCTGCGACGGCGCGGTCGCCGTCGTGGTCTCCGCGATCGAGACCGCGTACGACCGGCCGCGCCCGCCCGTGCTGGTCGAGGCCGTCGGAACGGCCGTGTCGGAGCGGCTGAGTTGGGACCAGGACACCCTGACGCACCTCCCGCAGGCCCAGGGGCCGTCCGCTCACCTGTGGACGCGGACCGACCTCACCCCGGCGGACGTCGAGGTGGCCCTTCTCTACGACGGGTTCACCTTCAACGCCCTCTCCTGGATAGAGGCGTTGGGGTTCTGCGGACCCGGCGAGGGCACCGACTTCATCGCGGGCGGCAAGACCATCGCCCTCGACGGCGAGTTGCCGTTGAACCCGCACGGCGGCCAGCTCTCGGCGGGACGATTGCACGGGTACGGGTTCGTGCGCGAGGCCATGCTCCAGCTGAGGGGCACCGCGCACGGCCGCCAGGTCGCGGGGGCGAGGACAGCGGTCGTGACGGCGGGCGGGGGAGTGCCGTCGGGGGCGATGCTGCTGCGCCGGGCCTAGGAAGCGCCCCCGCCTCCGCCCCCCTCACCATGTCACCGGCAGCTCATAGATGCCGTACGCCTGGGAGTCCTCCTTGAAGCGGAGGTCCGCGACGTCGGCTGCGAGCTTCAGGGTCGGGACGCGGCGGAACAACGTACCGAAGACCACGTGGAGTTCGATGCGCGCGAGCTGCTGGCCGACGCACTGGTGCGGGCCCCAGCCGAACGCGTGGTGGTGGGCGGCGGGGCGGGTGAGGTCGAGGCGGGCGGGCTCGGCGAACGCCTCGGGGTCCCAGTTGGCGGCCGGGAGCGAGGCGATGACGCCCTCGCCCGCGCGGATCGTCTCGCCGCCGATCTCGATGTCCTGCGTGACCGCGCGGCGGGCCAGCAGGTGGGGGATCGTCAGGTAGCGCAGGAGTTCCTCGACGGCCTTCGTCACGTACTTCGGGTCGTCGGCGTGCTCGCGCAGTGCCGCGAGCTGCTCGGGTTCGCGCAGCAGCAGCCCCGTGCCGAGGGTGATCATGTTGGCGCTGGTGTCGTGCCCGGCGACCAGGAGGATGTGGCCGAGCGGCGCGGCCTCCTCCATCGACAGGACGCCCTCCTTGATGCGGGCCCCGAGGTCGGAGAGGACGTCCTCGCCGGGGTCGGCCATCTTCGCCTCGATGAGCCCGGCGATGTAGGCGCGCAGGTCGGCCGTCGAACGGGCCGCCTCCTCCGGTGTCTTGAAGCGGGCGTTGGTGACGCCGGCGTGCTCCTGGAAGAAGTCGTGGTCCTCGTAGGGCACCCCGAGGAGCGCGCAGATCATCAGGGACGGGAGGGGGAGAGACAGGGCCTCGTTCAGGTCGACCGGGTTCGGTCCCGCGAGCATCTTGTCGATCAGGCCGTCGGTGATGGACTGGATCTCCGGGCGCAGCTTCTCCATCCGGTGCCGGGTGAAGGAGTTCGTCAGCATCCGGCGCCAGCGGCTGTGCTCGGCGCCGTCAGTGTTGTTGATGGACGGCCGCATCTCGGCGGCGTGCGCCTTCATCGCCTCGGTGGTGTGCGGGTATCCGGGTGCGCCGATGTCCGCGCTGAGCCGGGGGTCGGTCAGCAGCTGGCGCTGGGCGGCGTGCGAGGTGACGAGCCAGGGGGTGGTGCCGTCCCAGGTGCGGACGCGCTGGACCTCCCGGCCGGAGTCGTGCAGCTTCAGCAGACCCGGCGGGGGCGCGAAGGGGCACTCGGCGGAGCGGGGCGCGGGGAACTCGGGCAGGTCGGCGCTCATGGGGGGTGTCCTCTCGTGCGGGGTCCTCGGCCACCGTGCCACGCGCCCTTGATTATGTCGATCGGTCGGTACAATAAAAAACCTCAGCGTGACTCGCGCGGCAGCCCGAGCCCCCGCTCCGCGATCTGCGTGCGCAGCACCTCGTTCGCCCCGCCCGCGATCGTGTACGCCCGCGCGTACAGATGCGCGTCCTGCCACCACCCGCGTCCGAGCACCTCCGGATCCCCCTCCACGAGCAGCCCGTCGGTGCCCTGCAACCGCAGCCCGAAGTCCGCGAGATCGTGGTTGAGTTCGCTGAAGAAGATCTTTCCGAGCAGCGCGTCGGCGGGCTCCTCGGTGCCGTGCAGCAGCCGGGAGCGCGTGAGGGCGGTGAGCGCCGCGTTCACGTGGACGCGCGCGGCCAGCTCGCCCAGCGTCTGCCGGGCCGCCTCGTTGTCCAGGGCGCCGGTCTCGGCAGCCAGTGCGACCAAGTCGTCCAGGACGGCGAGGAGTTCCGCGCCCCGCGCCGCGACCCCCGAGCGCTCGTGCCCGAGGCTGCTCATCGCGACCCGCCAGCCGTCGTTCACCTCGCCGATCACGTTCCCGGTGGGGACGCGGACGCCGTCGAGGAAGACCTCGTTGAAGTCGGTCGTCCCGGTGATCTCCCGCAGCGGGCGCACCTCCACGCCGGGGCTGCGCATGTCGAGCGCGAACGCCGTGATCCCGCGGTGCCTCGGCGCGTCCGGGTCGGTGCGGGCGAGAAGGTAACCCATGTCCGCGTGCTGCCCGTTGGTCGTCCACACCTTCTGGCCGCTCACCACGTACTCCTCGCCCTCCCGGACGGCCCGCGTCCGCAGCGCCGCGAGGTCGCTGCCCGCCCCGGGCTCGCTGAAGAGCTGGCACCAGACGTCCGCGCAGGACCGGATGCGGGGCAGGAAGCGGGCGCGCTGCTCGTCGGAGCCGTACGCGACGATGGCCGCCGAGGCCAAGGGGGCCGCGCCGATGGGGGCCCAGGTGCGGGCGCGGGCGATCTCCTCGGCGACGATCGACGCCTCCAGCGGGTGCGCGTCGGGTCGCCCGCCGTACTCGGGGGGCCAGTCGATGCCGAGCAGGCCGGCGGCGTACAGCTTCGCCGTCCAGGCGCGGATCGCCGGCATCAGGGCGGGGTCGGGGGCGCGGACGCCGGAGTGGGTCTTCGGGCCGGGGGAGTGCTCCGCGACGAACGCGCGGACGTGGGCGCGGAAGGCGTCGAGTTCGGGGGTGGCGTCCGGTCTCATCGGTGTCCGCTCCTCGGCCGGGTGATGTCGCGGGGATCTCGCGGGCGATCTCGAAATGAGGGCACTCTAACCAGATCACTGGCGGGGAGGCTAGATCCACGACCGAGAATCAGTGGACTGATATCGGCGTCGTGCGCGCCACACCTCCGTACGGCGAATAGACTGGGGACCCGGAAATTTCCCCCAGAGGAGTCAGCCCATGGCGACAGCCGTCGACCGCGAGTCCGCCGACGGCGAGGCAGGTGTCCCGGTCGGCAAACTGGCCGCGCAGACCGCGCGCCGGATCGAGGCGAACGTGATCCGCCGGGGCTGGCCCGTCGGCGAGTCCCTGGGTTCCGAGGTGGAGCTGAGGGAGCAGCTCGGCGTGAGCCGCGCCGTGCTGCGCGAGGCGGTCCGGCTGGTCGAGCACCACCAGGTCGCGCGGATGCGGCGCGGGCCGGGCGGCGGCCTGATCGTGAGCGCGCCCGACGCAGGGCCCGCGACCCGCGCGATGGTGATCTACCTCGAATACATCGGCACCAGCGTCACCGACCTCCTGCATGCCCGCCAGCTCCTCGAACCCATCGCGGCGGGGCTCGCCGCCGAACGGATCACCGAGGAGGGCATCGCGACCCTCCGGGCCACCCTCGACTCCGAGCGCGGCCACTGGGACGACCCCTCCGTCCACTCCCAGGACCCCCTGCACCCCGTCCTCGGACAGCTCTCCGGCAACCCGGTCCTGCACCTGTTCATCGACGTCCTCACCCGCCTGACCGCCCGCTACGCGAACACCTCCCGGCGTATCTCCCGCGCCGAGCTCCACGCCGCGAAGGAGGTCTCGCACCGCGAGCACCGCGCGGTCGTCGAGGCGATCATCGCGGACGACGGCGCCCGCGCGCAGACCGAACTCACCGCCCACCTGGAGTCGGTGGCCGCCTGGATCGAGAAGCACCGGGTGCGCAGGGGCCGCCGTATCCAGGGCACGGTCGTCGAACCCGAACTGGTCGAGGGCCCGCGCGCCAAGCTCGCCGAGGTCGTCGCCGCCCGCATCCACGACGACATCGCGGCCCGCGGCTGGCAGACCGGCATGGTCCTCGGCTCCGAGACCGACCTCCTCGCCCGCTACGGCATCAGCAGGGCCGTCCTGCGCGAAGCCGTACGCCTGCTGGAGTACCACTCGGTCGCGCGGATGCGGCGCGGACCCGGCGGCGGGCTCGTCGTCACCGCGCCCGAACCCGAGGCCAGCGTCGACACGATGGCGCTCTTCCTGGAGTACCAGGGCGTCACCGCCGACGACCTGCGGATCGTGCGGGGCGCCATCGAACTCGGCGTCGTCGCCACCGTCACCACCCGGCACGCCCAGGGCGGGACGGAGATCGCCGAGCGCCTCGCGAAGGCCGTGAAGTGGACGAAGGAGGGCCCCGCCGACGACCTCCGCAAGGCCGACCTCTTCCACTCCGAACTCGCCGCCCTCGCCGACAACCCGGTGCTCTCGCTCTTCCTGTCGATCATCACGGAACTGTTCCGCCGCCACGCCTCCGGCCACGACCGCCCGCTGCCCGGGGACACCGCCGCCGACGAGGTGCAGCACGTGCACCAGCGCATCCTGGACGCGATCGTGCAGGGGGACGCCGGGGTCGCCCGGCACCGGATGCGACGGCATTTGGATGCACTCATTCCCTGGTGGCACTGAGGTTTTGTAGACCACCTGGACCAAGAACGCTAATTCCGTATACTCAATAGGGTCCCGATCGAAGGAGATTCGATGCGCCGGACCCTGTTCGAGCAGGACCACGAGGACTTCCGCCTCCTGGCCCGCGACGTCCTCGCCCGCGAGGTGCTCCCCGCGTACGAGGACTGGCGCCGGGCCGGACTCGTCCCCCGCGACCTCTTCACCACCCTCGGCAAGCCCGGCCTCCTCGGCACCGCGATCCCCGAGGAGTACGGCGGCGGGGGCCGGGCCGACTACCGCTTCAACGTCGTCCTCCAGGAGGAGTGCGCCCGCGCCGGCGTCACCCTGGGCGGCCTGCGCACCCACCTCGACGTCGTCGTCCCGTACTTCACCGGCCTCGCGGACGCCGGGCAACGCGCGCGCTGGCTCCCGGGGCTGGCCTCCGGCGAGCTGTACACCGCGATAGCGATGAGCGAACCCGGCACCGGCTCCGACCTCGCCGGCATCACCACCCGCGCGGTCCGCGACGGCGACCACTACATCCTGACCGGCGCGAAGACCTTCATCACCGGCGGCCACCACGCCGACCTCGTGATCGTCGTCGCCCGCACCGCCACCGACCCCGCCGACCGGCGCAGAGGGCTCACGCTCCTGGTCGTCGAGAAGGGCAGCCCCGGCTTCACGGTCGGCCGCAGGCTGGAGAAGATCGGCCTGCCCACGCAGGACACCGTGGAACTGTCCTTCGACGCCGTCCGCGTCCCCGCCGCGAACGTCCTCGGCGAGGAGGGCGCCGCCTTCACCCACCTCGGCCGCAACCTCGCACAGGAACGCCTCGCCATCGCCGTCGGAGCCGTCGCCCAGGCCCGCGCCGCCCTCGACCGGACCGTCACCTACGTCCGCGACCGCACCGTGTTCGGCAAGCCGGTCGCCCACTTCCAGAACACCAAGTTCGAACTCGCCGCCGTCGCCACCGAGTTGGAGGCCGCCCAAGCCCTCCTGGACGCGGCGGTCCGTGCCCTCGTCGACGGCGAGCTGAGTCCCGCCGACGCCGCGAAGACCAAACTGTTCTGCACCGAGACACAGGGCCGGATCATCGACCGCTGCCTCCAACTCCACGGTGGCTACGGCTACATCCTCGAATCCCCGATCGCCCGCCTCTACGCCGACGCACGGGTCACGCGGATCTACGGCGGCACCAGCGAGGTCCTGAAGACCATCATCGCCAAGTCCCTCGGACTGTGAGGAGAGCGCAGTGCACATCGACGGTTCCTCGGCCCTCGTCACCGGAGGCGCCTCCGGACTCGGCCGCGCCACCGCACGCCGGATCATCGAACGGGGCGGCCGGGTCGTCCTCGCCGACATCTCCGAGGAGGAGGGCGTGAAAGCCGTCGCCGGACTCGGCGCCCACGCGACGTTCGTCCGCGCCGATGTCACCGACGAGACCGAGGTGACCGCCGCCCTCGACGCCGCGAGCCGACGCGGCACCCTGCGCTGGGTGGTCCACTGCGCCGGGCGGGGCGGCGACCGCACCCGCATCATCGACCGCGACCGCGTCCCCGGCGGCCTCGACACCTTCGCCGAGGTCGTCCGCGTCAACCTGATCGGCACCTACAACGTCCTGCGCCTGGCCGCCGCCCGCCTCGCCGGAAACGAGACCGTCGACGGCGACCGGGGCGCGATCGTCCTCACCGCGTCCGTCGCCGCCTTCGACGGGCAGATCGGCCAGACCTCGTACACCGCCGCCAAAGCCGGAGTCCACGGCATCACCCTCGTCGCCGCCCGCGACCTCGCCAGCTGGCAGATCCGGGTCAACACCATCGCCCCCGGCATCATGGACACCCCCATGCTGGGCCGCCTGCGCGCCGACATCCGCGAGGGCCTCGCCGCGACCGTCCCGCACCCCAGACGCCTCGGCGAACCCGACGACTTCGCCCGCCTCGCCGTCGAGATGCTGGAGAACCCCTACCTCAACGGCCAGACCGTCCGCCTCGACGGCGCCCTGCGCATGGCCCCCCGATGACCGACGCCTTCCGCGCCCGCCTGCGCGCCTTCCTCACCGACCACCACCCCGGCCGACGCCCCAAGTCCCGCGCGGAGAGCCTCGCTTGGCGGAAAGCGTGGCTCGCCACCCTGTACGACGCCGGCTGGGCGGGCCCGAGCTGGCCGCGTGAACACGGCGGCCTGGACCTCGACTTCGCCCACCAGGTCGTCTACCAGGAGGAGTACGCGCGAGCCCGCGTCCCCGGCCCCCTCGGCACCGGCCTCGGCATCGCCGCCCCCACCCTCATCCGCTACGGCACCGAGGAGCAGAAGGCCCGCCACCTGCGCCCGATGCTGCGAGGCGACCAGGTGTGGGCACAGGGCTACTCCGAACCCGAGGCGGGCTCCGACCTCCCGGCACTGCGCACGACCGCCCGCCGCGACGGGGACACGTACGTCGTCAACGGCCAGAAGGTGTGGAACAGTTCGGCCGACATCGCCGACATCCTCTTCACCCTCGTCCGCACCGGCCCCCCGAACTCCCGCCAGGACGGCATCAGTTACCTCCTGATCGACGCGCACGCCCCCGGTGTGACCGTCCGCCCGCTGCGCGACCTCACCGGCGACGCCCACTTCTGCGAGATCTTCCTCGACGACGTCCGCGTCCCCGTCGCCGACAGGATCGGCCCGGAGAACGGCGGCTGGCCCCTCGTCCGCACCAGCCTCGGCCACGAACGCGCGGCCGGCGCCATGAACCAGGCCGCCCGCTACCGGCGCGTCCTCGACGAGTTGATCGACCTCGCGCACGAACGCGGCGCCACCGCCGACCCGTTGGTCCGCGACCGGCTCGCCGACTTCGAGATGAGGGTACGGATCATGCGCCTCACCGGCATGCGGACCATCTCCGACATCCTCACGAAGGGCGAGCCAGGACCGGCGTCCTCCACGTCCCGCCTGTACATCGCCCTCTTCGAACAGGACCTGCACGAATTCGCCGTCGACCTCCTCGGCCCGTACGGCACCCTCGACCGGCGCGACCCGCACGCCGTCGAACGCGGGCGCTGGGTCTGGGGGTTCCTGCGCACCCGCGCCTCCACCATCGGCGCCGGCACCGCCGAGATCCAGCGCAACACCATCGCCGAGCGGGTCCTCGGGCTGCCCAGGGGGACGGGGTGAGGGCGGCGCGGTGCACGGCGTACGGGGCTCCCGAAGGGCTGGAGGTCGTCACTTCGCACGACCCCGAACCCGGGCCCGGGCACGTGCTGGTCGACGTGCACGCCGCCGCCGTCAACTTTCCCGACGTCCTGCTGATCGCGGACCGGTACCAGGTGCCCGCGCCGCTGCCGTTCACGCCGGGCAGCGAGTTCGCGGGGGTGATCGCCGGGCTGGGTGCGGGAGTCGAGGGTCCGCCGGTCGGAACCCCGGTCGCGGGGGCGGTGCTTACGGGTGCCTTCGCCGAGAAGGTCGTCGTCCCCGTCGAGGGGCTGCGGCCCGTGCCGGACGGGCTCGACATGGTCCACGCCGCCGCCTTCCACGTCACCTACGCGACCGCCTACCACGCCCTCGTGACCGTCGGATCGGGGACGGCGGGGGAGTGGGTGACCGTGCTGGGCGCGGCGGGCGGAGTCGGGTCGGCCGCCGTGGACGTGGCGTCGCGGCTCGGGATGCGGGTCGTCGCGGCGGCGTCCAGCGAGGAACGCCTCAAGACCGCGTACGGCCTCGGCGCCGAGGCCGGCGTGGACTACGTACGCGAGGACCTGAAGACCCGCGTCCGTGAACTCACCGGGGAGGGCGCCCACTTGGTCGTCGACCCCGTCGGCGGCGACCACGCGGAAGCCGCCCTGCGCGCGCTGCGCCGAGGCGGCCGTTTCGTCACCGTCGGCTACGCGGACGGCCGTATCCCGCGTGTTCCCCTCAACCTGGTCCTCCTCAAGGACGCGGTGATCAGGGGCTTCGAGATCCGGATGCTGCGCCGGTACGCCCCCGACACGGTGGCCGCCGGGGACGCGGCGCTCGCCCGGCTGGTCCGCGACGGGATGCGGCCGCTGGTCTCCCGCGTCCACCCCCTCACCGAGGTGGCCGCCGCTCTGACCGACGTCGCCGAGCGGCGGGCCACGGGCAAGGTCGTGATCGACATGACCCGCTAGAAGGTGGGGAGTTGGGGCCGTCGCTTCACATAGCCCCCGGCGTCCACCCGCATCTGCATCCCGGTGACGTACCGCGATTCGTCCGACACCAGGAACAGCACCATGTCGGCGATGTCGTCCGTCGACACGTAGGGGACCCCGAACCCGGTCGTCGCCGGGAACGACGGCAACGCGTCCTCGCGGGTGGGGTGTTCGAGGTCGGGCCGGAACGACCGGTACATGGCGTCGCTGTTGAGCATGTCGGTGTCGACGTTGGTGGGGTGCAGGGCGTTGACGCGGATCCGCCGGGGGTTGAGGACGGTCGCCAAGTCGTGGACGAACCCGGCGACCTGCCGCTTGGCGAAGGAGTAGCCGAGCCCGCCGGGGCCGTTGGCCGGGTTGTCGGTGGTCGCCGGGATCAGCCCGGCGATCGACCCGGTCGCGACGATCGAGGCACCGTCCGGCAGATACGGCAGCGCGGCGTCCACGGCGTGCACGACCCCGTTGAAGTCCACCGTCACCGCGTCCAGGAACGCCTGAGCGCTCTTCCCCGGCCCGATCGGGCAGATCCCCGCCTGCGCGACGACCGCGTCCAGCCGCCCCAGCTCCCCGACCCCGTCCGCGACCGCCGCCTTCAGCGCGCCCGGATCGCGTACGTCGGCCTTGCGGGCGACGATCCTGCGGCCCAGCTTCTCCACCTGGCGGACCGTCTCCTCCAGGTCCTCCGGCGTGGCGAGGGCGTAGCCGTTGGTGGCGATGTCCTCGCACAGGTCCACGGCGATGACGTCGGCCCCCTCGGCGGCGAGCCGGACCGCCTGGGCCCGGCCCTGTCCGCGCGCGGCCCCCGTGATGAAGACGACCTTGTCCTGCACGCGACCCATGGGGTCTCCCTCCGTCGAACTCCTCGGATTCTTCCGAAGAAAAGAGTAGCCTTAATAAGGTCAGGTTGATCCGGTCGTATCCCAAGATCCCTGATCCAGGTAGGTACTTCACGCTCGGTCCCGCTCACCGGGACATGTTCAGTACACGCAATGAGGTAGCTGGTAGAGGGAGCGCACATGCCGTTGCAGCCATGGATGAAGCTGCTGTCCACCGACGACCACCTGATCGAACCCCCGCGCCTGTGGAGCGACCGCCTCCCGGCCCGCCTGCGCGAGGCGGGCCCCCGGATCGTCGAACAGCACCGGGGCGAGGGGAAACCGCCCGCCGAGGTGTGGACGTACGAGGGCCGGATCTACCCCTACATCGGCCTCAACGCCGTAGCCGGCAAACAGCCCGAGGAGTTCGGCCTCGAACCCACCCGCTACGACGAGATGATCCCGGGCTGCTACGACCCCAAGGCCCGCCTGCGCGACATGGACCTCGACGGCGTCTGGGGCGCCCTGTGCTTCCCCTCGTTCCCCGGCTTCGCCGGCACCGTCTTCCTCGACGGCCGCGACAGGGAACTCGCCCGCCTCTGCGTCCAGGCGTGGAACGACTTCGTCCTCGACGAGTGGTGCGCCACCGCCCCCGACCGGCTCATCCCCCTCGTCGTCCTGCCGCTGTGGGACGTCGAAGCCTGCGTCGCCGAGATCCACCGCACCGCCGCCAAGGGCGCCAAGGCGATCTCCTTCCCCGAGAACCCCGTCCCACGCGGCCTGCCCTCCTTCCACACCGACCACTGGGACCCCGTCTTCTCCGCCGCCGAGGAGACCGGCCTCCCGCTCTGCCTGCACTTCGGCACCTCAGGACAGCACCCCAAGACCGCCCCCGAGGCCCCCTTCGCCGTGACGATCGCCCTCTTCGGCTGCAACGCCATGTTCGCCACCGCCGACCTCCTGTTCTCCCCCGTCCTCCACAAACACCCGAAGCTCAAGATCGGCCTCTCCGAAGGCGGCATCGGCTGGATCCCCTACCTCCTGGAGCGCATCGACGGCACCTGGGAACGCCACCGCCACTACCAGAACGTGAACCAGACCGTCCGCCCCTCCGAACTCTTCCACCGGCACTTCCACGGCTGCTTCATCGACGACCGCTTCGGCGTCGAGAACCGCCACCACGTCGGCATCGACAAGATCACCTGGGAGTGCGACTACCCCCACTCCGACTCCTACTGGCCGGGGAGCCGCGCCTACGCCGCCGAAGTCCTCGCCGACGTCCCCGACGACGAGGTCCACCGGATCGTCGAGCTGAACACCCGCCGCCTCTACAACCTCCCCGCGTGAACGCCCGCCCGCCGTCGGAGCGCTCCGACTGGACCGACGTCGACCTCCTGACCCGCGAGGAGGCCACCGAACGGCTTCGCGAGGAGATCTCCGCGACCGAGGCGCGGCTCGGCAAGGCCGAGGAGGGAGCCGAGCGCGACCTCCTGACCTCCCGGCTGCGCGCCCTGCGTGAAGCGGTGGACGACCTCAGAACCCAGGAAAGGGCAGGCAGTTGACGGGACGAGCAGAGGGCAAGGTCGCCCTGATCACCGGAGCGGCACGCGGACAGGGCCGCTCCCACGCCCTGCGCCTCGCCGAGGAGGGCGCCGACATCGTCGTCACCGACGTCGGCCACGACATCAGCGACGCCCTGCCGTACCCGCTCGGCACGAAGGAACAGCTCGCCGAGACAGCCGAGTTGGTGCGGGCGACCGGGCGCGGATGCGTCGCCGTCGAGGCCGACGTACGGTCGATCACCGACATGCGCGCGGCCGTCGACGCCGCGCACGCCGAATTCGGCCGCCTGGACACGGTGATCGCCAACGCGGGCGTCATGAGCTCCGGCGCCGCCTGGGAGTTGAGCGAGGAGGCGTGGGACGTCGTCGTCGACGTCAACCTCAAAGGCGCCTGGAACACGGCCCGCGCCGCGATACCGGGCATGATCGAGGCGGGGGAGGGCGGCTCGATCGTCCTCATCAGCTCCGCCGCCGGGATCCGGGGCCACGTCCCGTACGCCCACTACGTCGCCGCCAAGCACGGCGTCGTCGGCCTCATGAAGGCCCTCTCCAACGAACTCGCCCCGCACCGCGTCCGCGTCAACACCGTCCACCCCACCGGCGTCAGCGACACCGGCATCAGCGTCGGCGTACCGGTCGAGGAACTCGCCGCCCGCGAGCCCCTGTTCGCGCTCGCCGCGATGAACCCCCTGCACCCGTACGTCGAACCCCGCGACGTCTCCAACGCGGTCCTGTTCCTCGCCTCCGACGAGGCCCGCTACGTCACAGGGCTCCAGTTCACCGTCGACGCGGGTTCCACGAACAAGCCTTAGAACGGAGTGACTTGCGTGAAGATCACCATCGATTCCGGGTCCTGCTCCGGACACGCCCGCTGCGCGGCGGCGGCACCGGGACTCTTCCGCCTCGACGACGACGGGTACGCCCTGCCGTACGACGGTGAGGTGCCCGAAGGGCAGGAGGAGGCCGCCCGCGACGGTGAACGGGCCTGCCCGGAACGGGCGATCAGCATCCGCTGACACGGCGAAGAGCCCCACGGCAGACCGTGGGGCTCTTCTCACCACTCCGAGCGCTCAGCCCGCCGGCTGCGGCGGCGGCGTGAAGCGGTGCCCCCAGAACGCCCCGTCGGTGATCTCGTACACCGGCACCGGCTCCGGCACCTTCAGCCCGTTCCAGCCGAACTCGACGGCGATGTTCTCCGGCGACCACACGTAGAACGACACCATGTGGTCGTTGGTGTGCTTGCCGAGCGAGTGCATCATCGGCACCTCGTACTTGGCCGCCCGGTCCAGCGCGAGGCCCACGTCGTCCAGGGTCGCCGCCTCCACCATGAAGTGCAGCAGCCGCCCCGGACCCGGCGCCGGGGTGATCCCCAGCGTGTGATGGCGCGGGTTGCAGCCCAGGAACCACGTCGTACCGCCGGGCCCCTTCATCGTGTTGCGCTCGACGAAGCCCAGCACACCCACGTAGAAGTCGAACGCGGCCCGGGCGTCCTCCGCCGACACGATCGCGTGCCCGAAGCCCATCTCACCGGTCACGAACCGCGACACCAGCGGCGTCCGCACGGGCTTGTGGTCGAGGACGGTCCCGTAGTACAGCTCGACCGGGTTGCCGCCCGGATCCGCGAACCGCACGAAACCGGTGACCTTCCGCTCGGCGGCCTCCGCCTCCGTCCCGGCCGTCACCTTGATGCCCGACTTCTCGACGTCCGCGACGAGCTTCGCCAGCTCCCGCTCGTCCAGCACCTCGAAGCCGAGCGCCGTCGTCGCGGGCTGCGCGCCCGGCGCCACCACGATCCGGGCGGGATGGTCGTCCATCCGGAACGACAGCGACCCCGAGTCGCCCTCCACCGGCATCAGACCGAGGAAATCGGCCCCGAAAGCCCGCCACCTGCCCAGGTCGTCGGACTCCAGCCGCAGGTACCCGAGTGAACGCACGCCCATCAGGCCCTCCCCTCACATTGGTTCGGTATCGCTACGACGGCGACGGTAGGCAGCGCCCCCGCCTCCCCGCCGGACCCGTCCCACTGATCGGGAGCCGTACGGCGACCCCGACCGCCCCGGTGCCACGGTGGCCGCCATGACCCTCAGCCATGACGCCACCCTGCGCGAACTCCCCACCGCCGACGGCACGTTGCGCTACCACGAGGCCGGCGACGGCCCCCCGCTGCTCCTGCTGCACGGCTCAGGACCCGGGGTCACCGGCTGGCGCAACTACCGCGCCAACCTGCCCGCCCTCGCCGAGCACCACCGCTGCCTGGCCCTGGAGTTCCCCGGCTTCGGCGTGAGCGACCCCACCCCCGAGAGCCCGATGGCCGCCGCCCCCAAAGCGGTCCTGCGCTTCCTCGACGGCCTCGGCCTCGACCGGGTCGACGTCATCGGCAACTCCATGGGCGGCTTCGTCGCCGCCGGCCTCGCCGTCGCCCGGCCCGACCTGTTCCGGCGGATCGTCACCGTCGGCGGCGTCGGCCGCAACATCCTCGCGCCGGCCCCCAGCGAAGGCATCAACCTCCTCGTCGAGTTCGCCGAGAACCCCACCCGCGACAACCTCGTCCAGTGGCTGCGCTCCATGGTCCACGACCCGGCGCTCCTCACCGACGAACTGATCGAGGAACGCTGGGCGTCCGCCACCGAGACCGAGACCCTCGAAGCCTCCCGCCGCATCTACGGCCGCCAGGCCATGGCCGCGATCCTCGCCGCCCAGGCCCACGACGACCGCCCCCTGTGGTCCCAGCTCCACAAGGTCACCGCGCCCACCCTCCTCACCTGGGGCCGCGACGACCGCGTCACCCCCCTCGACAACGCCCTCCTGCCGCTGCGCACCATCCCCAAGGCGGAACTGCACGTCCTGCCCGACTGCGGGCACTGGGCGATGATCGAGCAGAAGGAGGCGTGGGAGAGCACGGTCCTGGCGTTCCTGGCCCGCCCGGAGGCGGGGTGAGTGTGCGGACGACACCGGGCCGAGCCGCGACGACTCACCGACGTACGCCGCCCCGCCGAACCCACCTCCATCCGCCAGGCCGCCCGCCGCGTCCGCATCCTGAGCGCCGCCTCCGCCCTCGGCGCCCGTGAGGGGCTCGCCGCCGTCCAGATGCACGACGTGGCCAGGGAGGCCGGTGTCGCCATCGCCACCCTCTACCGCTACTTCCCCTCCAAGCCCGGCCTGTTCCTCGCCGTCCTGGAGTGGCACATCGAACAGTTCCTGGACGACACCGACGAGGACACCGGCCTCGCGGACACCTTCGTCGAGCTGACCGACGAACTCCTCGCGAGCCCCCTGCTCGCCTCCGCCGTCGCGCTGTCCTCGTTCACCGAGTACGCGAGCGCCGTCCCCACCAGGATCGACATCACCGGCACCGCCCTCGGCCGGATCGCCCTGGAGCGCCTCGGCAGCCGCAGCCGGGTCCGCATGCTCGTCTACACCTGGTGGGGCCTGTTCGTCGCCGTCCTCACCGAGGAGATCAGCCCCGAACAGGCCGAACACGACCTGCGCCTCGCGGCCCGCCTCCTCACCGAGCAGTGACCCGCGCCCGGGACCCCGTCACGGAGTCCCGGGCACGTCGGCGTTCAGCTCCCGGCCAGGTCCAGCACCGCGAGGTACGAGAACGCGATGCTCGACCCGATCGGCGTCCCCGCACCCGGATACACGCGCCCCGACATCGCGGCGGCCGTGTTGCCGGCCGCGTACAGCCCCGGGATCGGGCTGCCGTCGGGGCGCAGGACACGGGCGTTGACGTCGATGCGCAGACCGCCCTTCGTGCCGATGTCGGCGGGCAGGATCGTCGCCGCGTAGAACGGCGGCTTGTCGATCGGCAGGAGCAGCGGATTCGGCCACTCCGTCTCCGGGGTCGCAGGGAAGTTCTGCCGGGGATCGGCGGCGAACGGCACGATGTGGTGGAACATCTGGTCCCACACCGTCTCACCACGCCGGAACCGCTCGTCGACACCCGTGCGCGCGAACCCGTTGAACTCCTCGACCGTCCGCCGCAGCCCGTCGTACGGCACCCCGATCACCGAGGCCAGCTCCTCCAGGCTGTCCGCCCTCCTGAGCGCGCCCGACCCCAGCCACTCGGGACGCACGGGCTCGTCGGGCGGGCCGCCGAAGCTGTCGCGGTCGATCAGGCGCTGGTCGAAGACCCAGTGCGCGGGGATGTGGGAGACGCCGGAGGTGCGGTGCAGGCGCATGATCTCGTGGCCCGCCTGGTCGTACGGCCGCGTCTCGTTGACGAAGCGCTCGCCCGCCCCGTTGACCCAGATCCCGGCGCGGGTCCCGGTGTGGAAGACGGGCCGCCTGTCCGGCTGCACCAGCCCGGGCACGAACCACGCCTCGTCGAGGAGGTCGGTGTCCGCGCCCACGGCGATCCCGGCGCGCAGCGCGTCCCCGGTGTTGGCGCCGACCCCGTTGGACCATTCCCCGGACAGCGGCGGCTGGTGCTTCTCGCGCAGCTCCCGGTCGTGCTCGAACCCGCCCGCCGCGAGGAGGACGCCGCGCGCGGCCCGGAAGCGTACCCGCTCGCCGTCGCTGACCGCCTCGATGCCGACGACCCTTCCGTCCTCGACGATCAGGCTTTCCAACGCCGTGTCGAGCAGCAGGGTGCCGTACCCGGTCTCCAGGAACGCGGCCAGCGCCCGGCCGATCAACGCCCGCCCGCCGGACACGAGTCGACCTTCGTCGAAACCCCAGCGCTCGGTGGGCAGGGAACGGCGCAGGACGTCCGCGTGCCCGCCGATCTCCGCCAGGTCCAGGGGCGGCGGGAAGACGGTGTGACCGGTGGGGGAGGCGCCCGGCGCGGTGCTGAAGTAGTCCGGTACGGGGGCGTGCGTGAACGACTGGAACCAGGGGCTGGTCTCCAGCTCGTCGATCAGCCGCGCCCCGGCCGCCAGGTACGCGTCCTGGAGGGCCTCGCGCGCGGGGTCCGCGACCACGTGCCGCAGATAGCCGCGCGCCTCCTCGACGTCGTCCCCGAGACCCGCCCGGCGCAGCGGCGCGCTCCCCGGGAACCACAGCCCGGCACCGGAGTAGGCGACCGTGCCGCCCACCTGGCCGGTCTTCTCCACGACCAGCGTGCGCAGCCCGCGCGCCGCCGCCGTGTACGCACCGACGAGCCCACCGCCCGAACCCACGACGATCACGTCGTGCTCGACCTCTTTGTCGATACCCATGATGACCTCCTCATGACCAGCGGTGACCGTAACGAGCCCTCCAGGCGACGCTGTCGAGTCATCTCGTTGACCGGGACCACCCGGCCGTCCCGATGAGCGGAACTCCAGGCCACCCGGCCCGCGCGCCTCGCCCAGGCTGTCGTGGATGCGAACGACAGACGTCACCAACAGCGCGGCCAGGCGGCTCACCCGGGCCGCCGCCGACCGCGCCCCCTGCCCTCCCGTGCGGGACCTGCTCGGCACGACCGACATCGGCCTCGCCTACACCGTCCAGCAGCACGTGATCGGCGAGCGGATCGCCGCCGGAGCCCGCGTCGTCGGCCGCAAGATCGGACTGACCTCGCCCTCGGTCCAGGCCCAAGTGGGCGTCGACCGGCCCGACTTCGGGGTCCTCCTCGACGACATGGACGTCAGCGACCTGCCCGAGGTCCCCAGCTCCCGGCTCCTCCAGCCGCGCGTCGAGGCCGAGATCGCGTTCGTGCTCGCCGCCGACCTGGACGGCGACGACCTGGACCTCGACCGGGTCACGGCGGCGGTCGGACACGCGGTCGCCGCGCTGGAGATCGTCGACAGCCGGGTCGCCGACTGGGACATCGCGATCACCGACACCGTCGCGGACAACGCCTCCAGCGGACTCTTCGTCCTGGGCCAACGGCTGGTCCCGCTGGGCGAGTTCACGCCACGGGACGTGACCATGAAGCTGTACGCCGACGGCGTCCTCGCCTCCGAGGGGAACGGCGCCGCCTGCCTCGGCGACCCCCTCGCCGCGCTGCTCTGGCTGGCGCGCACGGCACGGGAGTTCGGGGATCCGCTGCGCGCCGGACAGATCGTCCTGTCGGGCGCGCTGGGCCCGCTCGTCCCCGCCCCGCCCGGGGTGACCGTACGGGCCGAGCTGACGGGGCTGGGCCCGGTGACCGCAACCTTCTCACGCGAGGAGCACGAAGCATGACGAGGACCAAGGTGGCCGTGATCGGCTCCGGCAACATCGGCACCGACCTGATGATCAAGGTGCTGCGGCTGTCGGAGACCCTGGAGATGGCCGCGCTGGTCGGCATCGACCCGGACTCGGACGGCCTCGCGCGCGCCGCCCGGCTGGGGGTGCCGACGACCCACGAGGGCGTGGACGGGCTGATCCGCATGCCGGGCTTCGACGAGATCGGGATCGTCTTCGACGCGACGTCGGCGAAGGCGCACATCTCCAATGCGGAGAAGCTCGCCGAGTACGGCAAGAAGCTCATCGACCTCACGCCGGCCGCCATCGGCCCGTACGTCGTCCCGACCGTCAACCTCGACGAGCACCTCTCGCTCGACAACGTCAACATGGTCACCTGCGGCGGCCAGGCCACCATCCCGATCGTCCACGCGGTCGGCCGGGTCACGCCCGTGCCGTACGCGGAGATCGTTGCGTCCATCTCGTCCCGCTCGGCGGGGCCCGGGACGCGGGCCAACATCGACGAGTTCACCGAGACGACGGCCGGGGCGATCGAGCGGGTCGGCGGGGCGCGCAGGGGGAAGGCGATCATCGTGCTGAACCCGGCCGAGCCGCCGCTCATCATGCGGGACACGGTGTACTGCCTGATCGGCGACGCCGACCACGACGCCGTGCGGGCCTCCGTCGAGAAGATGGTCGCCGAGGTCGCCGAGTACGTGCCCGGCTACCGGCTGAAGCAGGAGGTGCAGTTCACGCCGGTCGCCGCCGACGAACCCGTGCACACCCTCCTGCCCGAAGGGTCGGAGCCCGTCGACACGCGCGTCTCGGTGTTCCTCGAAGTGGAGGGCGCCGCCCACTACCTCCCCGCCTACGCGGGCAACCTCGACATCATGACCTCGGCCGCCCTCCGCGTCGCCGAGCGCATCGCCCGCCGGAAGGTGACCCAGTGACCCGCAGGCTCTACCTCCAGGACGTCACCCTCCGGGACGGCATGCACGCCGTACGCCACCGGATCACCCCCGACTTCGTGGCCCGCATCTCCGCCGCCCTCGACCGGGCCGGGGTGGACGCCGTCGAGGTCGCCCACGGCGACGGCCTCGCCGGCGGCTCCCTCAACTACGGCCCCGGCAGCAACACCGACTGGGAGTGGATCGAGGCCGCCGCCGACGCCATGGACCGCGCCGTCCTCACCACCCTCCTGCTGCCCGGCATCGGCACCGTCGCCGAACTGAAGCGGGCCTACGCGCTGGGCGTCCGCTCGGTGCGCATCGCGACCCACTGCACCGAGGCCGACGTCGCCGCCCAGCACATCGCGCAGGCCCGCGACCTCGGCATGGACGTCTCCGGCTTCCTGATGATGGCCCACATGACACCCCCGCAGAAGCTCGCGGAACAGGCCAAGCTGATGGAGTCCTACGGCGCGCACTGCGTCTACGTCACCGACTCCGGCGGCCGTCTCACCATGGACGGCGTCCGCGACCGCATCCGCGCCTACCGCGACGTCCTCGACCCCGGCACCCAGATCGGCATCCACGCCCACGAGAACCTCTCCCTGTCCGTCGCCAACTCCGTCGTCGCCGTGGAAGAGGGCGTCACCCGCGTCGACGCCTCCCTCGCCGGACAGGGCGCCGGCGCCGGGAACTGCCCCATCGAACCCTTCGTCGCCGTGGCGAGCCTCCTCGGCTGGAAGCACGACTGCGACCTGCACGCCCTCCAGGACGCGGCCGAGGATCTCGTACGGCCCTTGCAGGACCGCCCAGTTCGGGTCGACCGCGAGACCCTGACCCTCGGCTATGCGGGCGCCTACTCCAGCTTCCTGCGGCACGCCGAGACCGCCGCCCGGCAGTACGGGCTCGACGCCCGCACGATCCTGGAGGAGGTCGGGCGCAGGGGCCTGGTCGGCGGGCAGGAGGACATGATCGTCGACATCGCGCTCGACCTGTGCCGTACCGCCTGACAACGCGCCGTACCCTCGCACGGGTGCGGCGCATTTTCATGCCCGGCGAATAATAGACCGTACGCTCCAATTAATGCGTGCACGACCCTGTCTCCCCGGACGAGGCATTGATACGTTGACATCGGCGCCGAACTAGAATTCATTTCAGTTTGAGCAGGAGGCACCGACGCCGATGTCTGCCCTTCGCCTGGAAACACGCCCCGCAGGGACCCTTCCCCCGTCGATGATGGAGCGGGTCACCCTGATCATGGACCTCTTCGAACGGCCTCAGACCCGTCTCACCCTGGAGACCGTCTCGCGCGGCACCCGCCTGCCGCGCTCCACCACCCACCGCATCCTCGACCAGCTCGTCCGCCTCGACTGGCTGCGGCACACCGACGCCGGATACACCCTCGGCGAGCGCGCCCTCGGCCTCGGCGGCCGGGAGACCGCGCACAGCGCCCTGCGCGCCGCCGCCGCGCCCCACCTGCTCGATCTCGCCGTGCGCACCCGGATGGTCGTCCACCTCGCCGTCCTCGACGGACCCGAGATCTACTACCTCGACAAGGTCGGCGGCCGGGCCGCCGTCGACATCCCCTCCCGGGTCGGCGGGCGCGCGGTCGCGCACTGCACGGGCCTCGGCAAGGCGATGCTGGCGCTGCTGAGCCCCGAGGAGATCGACGCGCGGTACGCGGCCACGATGGAGTGCCGCACGCGGCGCAGCATCGGGCGGCTCGACCACCTCCACCGGGAACTCGCGCTGATCCGGCGCCGGGGAGGGCTGGCCATCGAACGGGGTGAGTGTTTCCCGCACCTCGGCTGCGTGGGGCTCGCGCTGCGCGGGCCCGAGGGGCCGATCGGGGCGGTGTCCGTGGTGGGGGACGGGAAGTCGTCGCTGGAACTGGTCGCACCGCTGGTCGTCGACACGGTCCGCGCGGTCACGGCCGACCTGTTCCAGGCGCCGGCGCCACAGCTCGCGGGGTGAGGGAGGAGGCCGACGCGGGCACGCGCTGCGCGTCGGCTCCCACCTGGGCGTGGCTTCAGAGGACGGCGACTATTACGGGGCCGTCGAGGCGACCGGCCCCGCCGACCCGGCCGCCGGGCGAGCGGCACCGCCTACCGTGCCGGGGGAGTGAGCGGCACTCCCCGCCATGCTGCCGGGGCGGGTGGCATCCCCCGCCACGTCGCCGGGGTGAGCGGCATCCCTCGCCATGCTGCCGGGGTGAGCGGCACTCCCCGCCACGCCGCCCGAGCGACCGGCACCCCTCACCACGCCGTCCACCCCCCGTCCACCGTCACCGTCGTCCCCGTCACGTACCGCGACGCGTCGGACGCCAGGAACACCGCCGCGCCCCCGAGTTCGCCCGGCTCCCCGACCCGCCCCAGCGGCGTACCGCGGACGATCCGCTCCCCCCACTTGCTGTCGAGGAGCCCCGAGCTGAGGTCGGTGCGGAAGTAGCCCGGTGCCAGGGAGTTGACGCGTACGCCCCGGTCGGCCCACTCGACGGCCAGTGACCGGGTGAGCGCCTCGGCGGCGCCCTTGCTCGCGGCGTACGCGGCGATCCGCTCGAAGCCGGTGGTGGCGTGGACGGAGGAGACGTTGACGATCGAGCCCGACCCCTGCGCGAGCATCACCTTCCCCGCCTCGCGGCAGCAGAAGAACGTGCCCTGGAGGTTGACGTCCAGGACACGCCGCCAGTCCTCGTCGGTGACGTACTCGCTGCGTGTGAAGTGCGGGGAGATCCCGGCACAGTTGACGACCGCGTCGAGCCGCCCCAGCTCCCCGGTGATCCGCCCGACGACGCCCCGGACGACGTCCGCGTCGGCGACGGAACCCGGCACGACCAGCACCTCGCCGTCGGCCTCCTCGCGCAGGCTCTCCAGGTCCCCGGCCGTCCGCGCGGTCACCGCGAGCGTCGCCCCGGCCTGCGAGAGCGCGACGGCGACGGCCCGCCCGAGGCCCTTGCCCGCGCCCGTCACCCAGGCGACCTTCCCGTCCAGCCGCAGCGCGGTGTTGACGTCGGTCATGGCTCAGCCCTCCGCGGGACGGTCGCGCAGGGTCCGCTTGAGGACCTTGCCGGACGGGGTACGGGGCAGTTCGTCGACGAAGTCGAAGCGGGCCGGCACCTTGAACCCGGCGAGGCGTTCGCGGCAGAACCCGCGCAGCGCGTCCGCGTCCACGGACGTACCGGGCCGCAGTACGACGAACGCGCGCGGCACCTCCCCCCAGCGCGGATGCGCGAGCCCCACCACGGCCGCCTCCAGCACCGCCGGGTGCTCGTACAGCACCCGCTCCACCTCGGGCGTCGCGATGTTCTCTCCGCCGGACACGATCATGTCCTTCTTGCGGTCGTCGACGTACAGGAAGCCGTCCTTGTCGACGTGCCCGATGTCCCCGGTATGGAACCAGCCGCCCCGCAGCGCGGCGGCCGTCGCCTTCTCGTCGCGCCAGTAGCCCCCGAACACCTTCGGCCCGCGCAAGGTGATCTCCCCCAGCTCGCCGGGCGCCGCTTCCCGGCCGGTGTCGTCGACGATCCGTACGCGCGTGTGCGGCACCGGACGCCCGACCGAACCCAGCTTCGACAGGGCGTGTTCCCGGTCGAGGAACGTGTCGCCGGAGACGGTCTCGGTGAGCCCGTACGCGTCCGCGAACCAGGCGTTGGGGAACGCGGTCATGATCCGGCGCAGCACCGGCTCCGGGGTCTTCTCGCCGCCGCCGAGGACGAACCGCACGGACGAGGTGTCGTAGGAGGCGCGGTCGGGGACCTCCAGGACGGCGTTGACCATCGCCGGGGCCAGCCACACGTTCGTGACCCGGTGGTCCTCGATCGCGCGCAGGGCGCCCGCCGCGTCGAAACGGCGCTGGAGGACGACGCCGCCGCCCGCGTACAGCGTCGCCAGCGCGGGCATGTCGAGGCCGCCCACGTGGTAGAGGGGGCCGCAGACCAGCGTCGTGTCCGCGGCGGTCAGGCCGAAGTGGACGATGTGGGCGAGGTTCTTGGCCTGCACGTTCCCGTGCGTGATGCGCACGCCCTTGGGGCGTGAGGTGGTGCCGGAGGTGTACATCAGGCGCTGGAGGTCGTCGGCCGCCGCGTCCACGGCGGGCGTCCCGGCCCCGGAGTGCCCTTCGAGCAGGTCCTCGTACCCGGTCCAGCCCGCACGGGGCCCGCCGTCCACCAGCACCAGGCTCTCCAGGGACGGCGTGCGCCCCGCCAGGCGCCCGCCCGGCGCGGTGAACTCCGGCTCGGTGACCAGGACCCGCGCCTCGGCGTCGCCCAGGATGTACGCCCACTCCTCCTCGGAGAGACGGTAGTTGAGCGGCAGGAACACCGCCCCGATCCGGCTCGTCGCGTACAGCAGCTCCAGGAACTCCGGGCGGTTGTGGAGGAGGAGCGCGACGACGTCGCCGCGCCCGACGCCCAGGTCCGCGAGGCCCGCGGCGAGCCGGTCGACCCGGTCGTGCAGCTCCCGCACCGTCAGACGGCGGTCGTCCTGGGTCACGGCCACGGCGTCGGGCCGCTGGGCCAGGTGGTAATCGAGGATGCTCGCGAAATTGTGCACGGCTCACTCTCGGCTCTGTGGCGGGAATGTCCCGACCGGTCGGTTGCCTGCTCCCAAGATTTAGTGTACCTCTTGGTCTATAAAACTTGTGCCGAACTGTACGACGGTGTGTACGCATCGACAACCGTCCTCGCAGCGATCGGTGACCCGTCCCCGCAGCATCCGACGCGGACCGCTTCTCCGCAGACGAGGAGGCCCCTGTGCCACCACGCATCCGCCTCGGCACCGAGGCGGGCGTCGCCATCCTCCGCCTCGACCACCCGCCGATGAACGCCTTCGACACCCTCCAGCGCAAGGAACTCGCCGCCCGCGTACGCGAATTGGCCGACACCCGGGACGTCCGGGCCGTCGTCCTGTACGGCGGGGAGCGGCTCTTCGCCGCCGGCGCGGACGTCAAGGCGCTCGCCGCGATGAGCCCCGATGAGGTCCGCGGCTGGAACCGAGCCCTCCAGCGGACCTTCGAGGAGGTCGCCCGCCTCCCCATGCCGGTCGTCGCCGCGATCACCGGGTACGCCCTCGGCGGCGGCTTCGAACTCGCCCTCGCCGCCGACTACCGCGTCGCCGCCGACGACGCCGTGCTCGGCCAGCCCGAGGTGCAGCTCGGCATCCTCCCCGGCTCCGGCGGCACCCAGCGCCTGACCCGGCTGATCGGCCCGGCGCGGGCCAAGAACCTCCTGATGACCGGCCGCCGGGTGAGCGCCGCCGAAGCCCTGCGCCTCGGCCTGGTCGACGAGGTGGCCCCCGCCCCCGAGGTGTACGAGGCCGCCCTCGCCTATGCCCGGCAGCTCGCCCAGGGCCCGCCCGCCGCGCTGGAGGCGATCAAGGAGGCCGTCGACCACGCCGACGCCGGCATGACCGCCGGGCTCGCCCTCGAACGGTCCCTGTTCACCGGGGTGTTCGCGACCGCCGACGCCGCGCACGGCATCCGGTCCTTCCTGGAGCACGGGCCCGGGAAGGCGCGGTTCGAATGAGAGGGGTGGAGTCCATGCGGGCACTGCGCTGGCACGGCGCGCGCGACCTGCGCTTCGAGGAGGTGGCCGCACCGCCCGAACCCGGGCCGCACGAGGCCGTGGTGGAGGTCGCCTGGTGCGGGGTCTGCGGAACCGACCTCCACGAGTTCCTGGAGGGCCCGCACATGATCCGTACGGGGCCGCATCCGCTGACCGGCGCCCGGCCGCCGCTGGCACTCGGGCACGAACTCAGCGGCACCGTCGTCGCGTTGGGCGCCGAGGTGCCCGGCGTCGCGGTGGGTGACCGGGTCGCCGCCGATCCCGTCTGGCGGTGCGGCGTCTGCTACTGGTGCGTGCGCGGCGAGTACCACATCTGCCCCAAGAGCGGTTCCGTGGGCCTGGCTTCACCCGGCGGCTTCGCCGACCGCGTCACCGTACCCATCGCCGGGCTCACCAGGCTCCCCGGCAACGTCACCGACGAACTCGCCGCCGTCGCCGAGCCGATGGCCGTCGGCCTGCACGCCGTCACCCGCGCCGGGGTCCGCCCCGGAGACAACGTTCTCGTCGTCGGCGGCGGCCCCATCGGCGTCGCCGTCGTCCTCGCCGCGAGGCTCGCGGGCGCCGCCGGGCTGTTCGTCAGCGAACCCCTCGCCGCGCGCCGCGAGACGCTGCTCGGCATCGGCGTCACCGAGGCGTACGACCCGCGCGAGAGCGACGTACGCCGTGAAGTCTTCCTGCGCACCGGGCGCATCGGACCCGACGTCGTCATCGACGCGACCGGCATTCCCGCGCTCGCCGCGCAGGCCGTCTCCACCGTGCGCCGGGGCGGGCGGGTCGTGCTCGCCGGGGTCGGACACGGGAACGTGGAGATCGACCTCGGCCAACTCGTGTTCTACGAGCGGTCCGTGCTCGGCACGCTCGGCTACAACTTCGACATCCCCCGCGTGATCGACCTGATGAGCACCGGGCGCCTCGACGCCTCGCCCCTGATCACCGGACGCCTGCCGCTGGCGGACGGCGCGGAGGTCTTCGCCGACCTCGCCGCCGACCGCGCGAAGCACCTCAAGGTGCTGCTGACCCCGAAGGGACTGTGACATGGATTTCGACCTGCCCGAGGAGACCCGGGACCTCCAGGACATGGTCCGGGAGTTCGCGGCCAAGGAGATCACCCCGAACGCCGCCGAGTGGTCCGAGAACGAGTACTTCCCCACCCACGTCTTCACCAAGCTCGGCGACCTCGGCCTGATGGGCATGCTCGTCCCCGAGGAGTACGACGGCGCCGGCTCCGACACCGTCTCCTACGTCGCCGTCATGGAGGAACTCGGCGCCGCCGACCAGTCCGTGGCCTCCTCCTGGAACGCGCACTCCACCATCGCCACCCTGCCGCTGCTCGCCTACGGCACCGAGGAGCAGAAGCGGCGCTGGCTCGCGCCCCTCGCGCGGGGCGAGGCCATCGGCGCGTTCGGGCTGACCGAGCCCGGCGCCGGGTCCGACGCGGCCGGGATCACCACCACCGCCCGCCGCGCGGACGGCGGCTGGCTGATCAACGGCACGAAGATGTTCATCACCAACGCCGGCACCGACATCAGCCAGGGTGTCACCCTCCTCGCCACCACCGGCAAGGGGGAGGACGGGCGGAAACGGTTCGCCACGTTCTACGTGCCGACCGGGACGCCCGGCTACACCTGCGGCGCGAAGCTCAGGAAGCTCGGCTGGCACGCCATGGACACGCGCGAACTCGTCTTCGAGGACTGCTGGGTCTCCGACGACCACCTCATCGGGGAGGAGGGCAACGGGCTGCGGCAGTTCCTCTCCGTCCTCGACAAGGGGCGCATCAGCGTCGCCGCGCTCGGGCTCTCCCTCGCCAAGGCGGCCCTGTCCCTCGCCGTCAAACACGCCACGGAACGCCACCAGTTCGGGCGCCCGCTCGCCGACTTCCAGGCCGTCGCGCACAAGATCGCCGACATCGGCACCGAGTTCGAGGCGGCCCGCTGGATGGTCTACCGCGCCGCCTGGCTCGCCGACCGGGGCCGCCCGTACAGCACCGAGGCCGCCATGGCCAAGCTGTACGCCTCCGAGGTCGCCAACCGGGCCGCGTCGCAGGCCGTCCAGATCCACGGGGGGTACGGGTACGTGCGGGAGTCGGAGGTGTCGCGGTTCTACGCCGACGCGAAGATCCTGGAGATCGGGGAGGGGACGAACGAGATCCAACGGGATGTCATCGCGCGGGCGTTGGTGCGGCGGGGGTAGAGGCGTCGGGTTCCTGCCAGCAGGACTCGGGGTCGAGCGG
Source organism: Streptomyces sp. 4F14 (assembly GCF_048159485.1). Lineage (NCBI taxonomy): Bacteria > Bacillati > Actinomycetota > Actinomycetes > Kitasatosporales > Streptomycetaceae > Streptomyces > Streptomyces sp. 4F14. Next base: position 110,234 of record NZ_JBLRVY010000004.1, on the reverse strand, counting down.
CAGTCCCGGATGGGCCCGCTTGAACGCCGCCGCCTCCCGCTCCACGTCGGGCAGGAGCGCGCCCGGGGTGCCGAAGCCGCGCATCAGCGTCTCGCAGTACTCGCGGGACAGATACGCGGCGTCCCAGCGGCCCCCGGGCTTGACCCACTGGTAGGTGTGGTTGTGCAGGTTGAGGAACTGGAGGGTCGCCACCCTCGGGTCGACCGGCCGGAACCCGCCCCGCCCGACCGCCTCCTCGATCAGCCCCCGCACCAGCCGTTCGAACTCGGCCCGCTGCCCGAGCAGCGTCTCCAGCGCCTCCCCCGAGAGGCTGCGGTAGTCGTGCTCGTACACCCAGATGTGGTCCAGGCGCCGGAAGATGATCGTCAGCAGCGCCTCGGACAGCAGCCGCAGCCGCACCAGCGGGTCGGCGTCGAGGGACGCGATCTCCCGGGCCCGGGCCAGCAGCGGGTTCATCACCCGGGCCTGGATCTCGATCAGCAGGTTCTCCTTGGAGTCGATGTAGTAGTACAGCGCCCCCTTCGCGAGCCCCACCGCGCGGCCCAGGTCGTTGACGGAGGTCGCCGCGTAGCCCCGGCGGGCGAACAGCTCCGCCGCCGTATCGATGATCTTCTGGCGCCGGACCTCGAACCCCGGCCCGTGCCCCGGTGGTCTGGGCATGAATTCCCCTCCGTCGCAACAGTTTGCTAGACCAGACGGTACATTAAAAGAACGACTCAGGCGGAGCGGTATGTACCGCCCGCGCGAGCATTGCGAGGACGCGTATGACGACCGAGGCACCGCGGCGCACGACGGCGGAATTCGCCCCCCGCCCCGACGAACTCCTGGAGATGTACCGCCGGATGCGCCGCGTCCGCCGGTTCGAGGAACGGGCGGCCCAGCTCTACAAGGCGACGGAGATCCCCGGCTTCGTCCACCTCTCCATCGGCCAGGAGGCCAGCGCGGTCGGCGCCTGCTGGCCGCTCGGAGCGGCCGACGGCATCACCTCCACCCACCGGGGCCACGGCCACGTCCTGGCCAAGGGCCTCGACACCGCGTCGATGATGGCCGAACTGATGGGCAAGGAGGCCGGCACCAACCACGGCCGGGGCGGCTCCATGCACATCGCCGACCCGAACCTCGGCATCTACGGCGCCAACGGCATCGTCGGCGCCGGCCTGCCCATCGCCGCCGGCGTCGCGACCGCCTTCCGCCTGCGCGGCACCGGCGACGTCGTGGTCGCGTTCTTCGGGGACGGCGCGGTCGCGCAGGGCATGTTCCACGAGGCCGTCAACCTGGCCGCCGTCTGGGACCTCCCGGTCGTCTTCCTCTGCGAGAACAACCACTATTCGGAGTTCTCACCCGCCGAGAAGCAGCACCGCGCCCCCTTGTCCGCCCGCGCCGCCGGGTACGGCATCGGCTACGAGTACGTCGACGGGAACGACGTCGTCGCCGTCGCCCGCACGGTCTCCGGCGTCGTGGAGCGGCTGCGCCGGGGCGAGGGCCCGGTACTGGTCGAGGCGGAGACGTACCGCTGGCACGGCCACTACGAGGGCGACCCCGAGCGCTACCGCGACGAGGCCGAGGTCGCCGCCGCGAAGGAACGCGACCCGCTGATCGTCGCCCGCCGCCACCTCGCCGCAGCGGGCGTCCCGGAGACGGCCGTCACCGCCGTGGACACCGAGATCGACCGTGAGATCGACGCGGCCGTCGACCGCGCCAGGGCCCTCCCCGACCCGGCGCCCGAGACCCTCCACGCGTACGTCACGGCCCCCCGCCCCGCCCTGCCCGAACCGGCCGCCCCGACGGGCGAGGTGTTCCGCACCATGGACGCCGTACGCCTCGCCCTGGAGCACGAACTCGCCGCCGACCCGGCCGTGTTCGTCGCCGGGATCGACGTCGGTGAGGGCGGCAACGTCTTCGGGCTGACCCGGGGGCTCGCGCAGGCGTTCCCGGGGCGGGTGCGGGACACGCCGATCAGTGAGAGCGCGATCGTGGGGACGGCCGTGGGGGCGGCGATGGCCGGGATGAAGCCGGTCGTCGAGGTCATGTACATGGACTTCATCGGCGTCTGCTTCGACATGCTCCTCAACCAGGCGGCGAAACTCCGCTTCATGACCGGCGGCCGGGCCTCGATGCCGCTCGTCGTCCGCACCCAGTTCGGCGCCGGCCGCTCCTCGGGCAGCCAGCACTCCCAGAGCCTGGAGGCGCTCCTCGCGCACATCCCCGGCCTGACGGTCGTGATGCCGTCCAACCCCGCCGACACGTACGGCCTCCTGCGCGCCGCGATCCAGGACCCGAACCCGGTCGTGTTCGTCGAGAACCGCCTCCAGTACGGCTTCAAGGGCCCCCGGCCGCCCGTCGACCACCTGGTGCCGCTCGGCAAGGCGAAGGTCGTGCGCGAGGGCACCGACGTCACCCTCGTCTCCTGGTCGCGGATGGTCCAGGACAGCCTGGCGGCGGCCGAGTTGCTCGCGGCGGAGGGCGTCAGCGTCGAGGTGATCGACCTGCGCACGATCGCCCCGCTGGACCGGGACACCGTCCTCGCCTCCCTGGCCAAGACGAACCGCCTGGTCATCGCGCACGAGGCGGTACGGGACTTCGGCGTCGGCGCGGAGCTGTCCGCGCTGGCCGTGGACGAGGGCTTCTGGCACCTCGACGCGCCGGTCACCCGCGTCGCCGCGCCCCCGGTGCCGGCGCCGTACGCGCCCGCGCTGGAGAAGCTGTGGCTGCCGTCGAGGGACACGATCGCGGACACGGTACGGCGGATCGCGGCGGTGTGAGAGCGCGCCCGGAAACAGAAGGGGTGCCCCCGGGATGCAGTTTCCGGGGGCACCCCTCGGTGCGGTCCGCCGTCGGGTCGACCAGGTCGGCAGGACAGGGTGTGGTCCGACGGCGGACCGGTCCGGTGACGTCAGACGGTCGCCACCGGAGTCAGCGGACTGCCCTGCGTACCGGGCAGGTTCAGCGGGGGAGCGGTCAGCAGGAAGCGGCTGCGGTTGTGCTCGCGCAGCCACGCCGCGAGGGGTCCGAGGTTCCACATCTCGCCCATCGGCACGCCCAGCTTGAACAGGCACAGGTGGTGCAGGGGGAGCAGCGTGTGCGGGCCCTGGGCCTGGGTGACGCCCACCCCCTCGATCGCGTAGTTGTCGGAGGCGATTGCGGAGATCTGCGAGTCGGCGATCCACTTGAGGAGGTCCGGGTCGTCCGCGTCGAGGTAGGCGGCGGTCCGGTGGATCGCGACCGGGTCGGGGTTCTTCTCCCAGGCGAGGACCTGCGTCGCGAACCCGGTGTGGATCAGCAGGATGTCGCCGGGCTCCACGACGACGTCGTCGGCCGCCATGATCTCCTGGAGCTGCTGGAGGTTCACGCCCTGGTAGCCGGTGCCCAGGTGGTGCGCGATGTCGATCAGGACGCCCCGGCCCTGTACGCCGTGCTCCGCCATGTGCTCCAGGCCCAGGTGGCGCGCGAAGCTGAGGCTTCCGCTGCCGTCGCCCTTCGCGTCGTCCTGGGGGCCGACGAGGTCGGCGCCCGGGCGGAACCCGTTGTAGTAGACCGCCTCGGCCACGCCGTCGCCGTCCGCGTCGAACTCGGCGCCCTGGTGGGCGAGGGCGTCCCACTGGGTCGAGTACTGGAGCCACAGCGTCACCACGTCGTCCGACCAGACGTCGATCAGGTCGGGGGAGAAGTGCTCGCTGGCCTTGATGTTGTAGAAGACGTCCTGCTGGTGCTGGAGGTCCTCGGTGGGCCGCAGGACCGGCGGGTAGCGGCGCTGGTTGAGCGAGGTCCCGCCGGGATAGTCGAGCGGCAGGCTCAGGCTGAACGTGATGCCGTGCTCGACCTCGCGCACGCCCTGGAGGACCTTCTCGGGGGTCAGCAGGTTGATCCGCCCCAGCTCGTCGTCCTCGCCGAAGTCGCCCCAGGTCGAGCCGGGCGGCCGTTGCTTCCAACGCTTGGTCATGAAAAACGCCTCCTCAGGCGGACCGGTCTCCGTCGACTGGTCGACAGCAATCGCAGACTATTTGGATTGGACCGATCGGTCAACAAGCGAGGAAGGCTGTGAACGAGCCTTCAGATTGACGCCTTCGAAGTAATAGACTGACTGGTCGAAACGACTGCTTCGAACCACCACCTCTGGAGAGACGATGAGCGAATCCACACCGGCGTGGGTCGCCGCAGGCGTCCGCGCCGTGATCGGCGCGCACACCCAGGCCCAGGACGCCGGCCGCACCGACGAGATCGTCGCCCTGTACACCCCCGACGGCACGCTGGAGCTGCCCGGCACGGACCCCGTCCAGGGCCACGACGCCCTCCGCAAGGCGTTCGAGGGCTGGGCGCCGGAGAAACCGCAGCTCCACCTGGTCGCCAACACGACGGTCACCGTCCGCTCGGAGACCGAGGCGGACGCCGCGAGCGACGTCCTCTTCCTCCAGCGCGGCGACGACGGCTGGGCACCCCAGGTCGTCGGCCACTACGAGGACACCTTCCACCGCGTCGACGGCACCTGGCTGCTGCACCGCCGCACGACGACGTACCAGGTCTGACCCCCAACCCCGAGGAGCACCACGACATGACCGTCTCCGCCGAAGCCGCCCTCGCGGGCGTACAGAGCGCCATCGCCGCCTACACCCGGGCCCTCGACGCCGGCCGCACCGAGGAGATCCCCCCGCTGTTCACCGAGGACGGCGTCGCCGAGATCGTCGGCCAGGGCACCTTCGAGGGCCGCGAGGCCATCGGCAAGGCGTACGGCGCCTTCACCCCGCAGGTCCCCCAACTGCACCTCGTCGGCAACACGATCCTCACCTCCCCGCCCGGCGAGGAGGTCACCGCCCGCAGCAACCTCGTCTTCCTCGCGCGCGGCGAGCAGGGCTGGGCCGTCCAGCTCGTCGGCGCCTACGACGACACGCTCGTCCTCAGGGACGGCGCGTGGCTGTTCAGCAAGCGGGTCACGACGTTCGTGTAACCGCCGACTCCGGGAACCCGGAACGCCCGTACCGCAGGCGCGCGGTACGGGCGTTCCCCCTGTCGCCCTCAGCCCTCGGACTTCGTGAACCCGAACGCCGGGAAGCCGCCCTCGGCCGACTCCCGGATCAGCTCCTGGAGCTTCATGCGCCCCGTCGGGTTGAGGAGCTGGCGGATCGGCTTGCCGGGGATGTTCGCGCCGTAGAAGTAGCTGCTGCGCAGGAACGAGGACTGGCCCGCGTTGTCGTTGACCAGGTCCGTCCACTCGTCCTCGGCGTCGAGGGTGACCTCGACGACGTCGTGGCCGGTGTCACGCGCGTGGACGATCAGGTCCGTCACGTAGTCGACCTGGTCGCCGGAGTAGCGCGGGTTGTTGCCCAGCGCGCCGTGCGGGCCGCCGGGGAACCAGAAGTTGGGGAAGTGGGCGGTCGTCACGCCCAGGTAGGTGGAGGGGCCCGCCGCCCAGTGCTGCTCCAGGGCGAGCCCGTCACGGCCGCGCACGCCGAGGCGGTTGAGGGCGCCGGTGCCGAAGTCGTAGCCGGTCGCCCAGATGAGGATGTCGTACTCCTGGAGACCCTCGGAGGTCTCGATGCCGGTCTCCGTGATCCGGGTGATCGGGGTCTCGTTGAGGTCGACCAGCTCGACGTTCGGGTTGTTGTACGCCTCGTAGTAGCCGGTGCCGAAAGGAGGGCGCCGGCCGCCGTAGCCGTGGCCCTTGGGGATCAGCTTCTCGGCGGTCGCCGGGTCCTTCACGATGGAGCGGATCTTGTCGGCGATGAACGCGCACCACTCGTCGTTGACCTCGGTGTTCGTGGTCATGTCGTAGTAGTGCTCGGAGAGCTTGGTGAAGCCGGGGCCGTTCCACTTCTCCTCGAAGAAGTCCTGGCGCTGCTCCGGGGAGTCCTCCAGGCCCGAGCGCATCGTGATCTGGTGGAGGAACCCGCTGGGCGAGGTGTTCAGGGTCTCGCGGATCGACTCGAAGTCGGCCTTCAGGCGGGCCTGTTCCTCGGCGGTGATCGGGCGGTTGTTCAGCGGCGTCAGCCAGTCGGCGACCTTCTGGTACACCGTCAGATGCGCGACCTGGCCGGCGATGGCGGGCACGATCTGGACGCCGCTGGAGCCCGTGCCGATCTGCGCGACGCGCTTGCCGGTGAAGTCGACGGGCTCCTTGGGCCAGCGGCCGGTGTGGTACTGCTCGCCCCGGAACGTCTCGCTGCCGGGCGTCTCGGGGATGAACGGCACGGACAGGATGCCGGTCGCCGCGACGACGTGCCGGGCGCGGTGCGCGGCGCCGTCCTCGCCGGTCACGGTCCAGGTGCCGGACGTCCCGTCCCACACGGCGGAGGTGACCTTCGCGCCGAACACGATGTGTTTGCGCAGGTCGAAGCGGTCCACGACGTGGTTGAAGTACCGCTCGATCTCCGGCTGCCCGGCGAAGTGCTCGCTCCACTCCCACTCCTCCCACAGCTCCTTGGAGAAGAGGTAGCCGTAGGTGTAGCTCTCGGAGTCGAAGCGGGCCTCGGGGTAGCGGTTCCAGAACCAGGTGCCGCCGACGCCGTCCCCCGCCTCCAGGAGTCGCACCGAGAACCCGGCCTCCCGGGCCTGGTGGAGCTGGTAGATGCCGGTGACCCCGGCGCCGATGACCAGTATGTCGACGAGGTCGAGGTCGAGGCCCTGGTCCGCACGGTTCTGCTTGGTCGTCTCGCTCATGGTGCTCTCCCGCTGAGCCTGGATTGATTTGATCGACCGGTCGATCGAATATTGAGGGCGAGGGTAGAGGAGTGCGCGCATTCCTTCAACGCACGGGAAACTCTCACCCGGAGATTGATTGTACCGACCGTCTGGTCTAACTTTCCCTTCAGGGACGCGACGACGCTGACAGGAGTCAGGCATGAGCGACGAAGAAGTCGACACCACCGATCTGCGGGCCGCCGGCTGGAAGGCCATGCGCGCCGCACTGCCGGGCGTCTTCCCGGACGGTGACCTGGACCTGCGCGACGGCCGCCTCGGCGAGGACCTCGTCGACATCGGCCTCACCAGCGTCTGGGGAGCGCTGTGGGGCCGCGAAGGGCTCGCCCCGCGCGACCGCAGCCTGGTCACCCTCGGCATCCTCATCGCCCTCGGGGCGGAGACCGAGCTGAAGACCCACGTCAGGATCGCCCTGACCAACGGACTGACCGAGGATGAGATCGCCGAGGTCATCTACCACTCCAGCGGCTACACCGGCTTCCCCCGGGCCGTCGCCGCCCGGACCGCCGCCCGCGAGGCGCTGGAGGGCTGAAGCCCTGAACACGGGGGTCCGGGATCCCCGCAGCCGGCGCCTCGGGCACCGGCTCCCCCTGAGCACAACGAGGAGCACACCATGTCACTTGAGGGAAAGGTCGCCGTCGTCACCGGCGGCGCACGGGGAATCGGCGAGGGCATCGCACGAATCCTCGCGGCCAAGGGCGCCGCAGTCGCCGTCTGGGACCTCAACACCGAGGGCGCGGAGAAGACCGCCGCCGAGATCGTCGCGGCGGGCGGCGTTGCCATCGCCGTCGGCGGGGACGCCGCGAACGCCACCGAGGTCGCCAAGGCTGCGGCCCGCACCCGCGAGGAACTCGGCCCCGTCACCATCCTCGTCAACAACGCGGGCACCACCGCCTACCAGCCGTTCACCGACATCAGCGAGGACGCCTGGGACCGCATGATCGGCATCAACCTCAAGGGGCCCTTCCTGGTCACCAAGGAGATCGTGCCCGACATGCTCGCCGCCGGCTGGGGCCGGATCGTCAACATCTCCTCCTCGTCCGCGCAGACCGGCGCCCCCTACATGGCCCACTACGCCTCCTCCAAGGGCGGCGTCATCGGCCTCACCCGGGCGCTGGCGATCGAGTACATAGAGAAGGGCATCACCGTCAACCACGTCCCGCCCGGCTTCATCGACACCCCCCTCGTCCGCCAGGGCCCGGTCGACGTCGACGCGGTCGCCGCCACGATGCCGATGAAACGCGCCGGCACCCCCGAGGACGTCGCCCACGCCGTCGCCTACCTCGCCTCCGAGGAAGCCGGCTACGTCACCGGCCAGACACTGAGCACGAACGGCGGGCGCTACCTCGTATGAGCACCCAGCACGTCCTGGTCGTCGGCGCCTCGGCGGCCGGACTCACCACCGCCGAGACCCTGCGCCGCAAGGGCCACACGGGCCGGATCACCGTCCTGGGCGACGAACCGCACGCCCCCTACGACCGGCCCCCGCTCTCCAAGCAGGTCCTCTCCGGAGCCTGGGAACCCCAGCGGGCCCGACTCCGGCCCCAGGAAGCCCTGGCCGCCCTCGACGCCGAGTTCCTCCTCGGGGACCCGGCCGTCGGCCTCGACCCCGGCACCCGTACCGTCCTGACCGCGTCCGGCAAGGAGCTGTCGGCCGACGCCGTCGTCGTCGCCACCGGCGTACGGATCCGGTGTCTGCCCGGGCAGGCGGAGCTGGCCGGGGTGCACGGGCTGCGGACCCTGGACGACGCGCTCGCTCTGCGTGCCGAACTGCGGCCCGGCGTACGGCTGGTCGTCGTCGGTGAGGGCGTCCTCGGGTCCGAGATCGCTGCGACCGCGCGCACCCTCGGCCTGGACGTGACCCTCGTGGGGCCGCTGCCCGCGCCGATGGCGCTCCAGGTCGGCCCGCTGGTCTCCGCCGCCCTCGCCGACCTGCACACCGAACACGGCGTCACCCTGCGGCTCGGCGTCGGCGTCGCCGGGCTCACCGGGGACGGCGGCCGCGTCACCGGCGTCCGGCTCGCCACCGGCGAGGTGCTCCCCGCCGACGCCGTGGTCGTCGCCATCGGCGCCACCCCGGCGACCGCCTGGCTCGACGGCAGCGGACTCACCCTCGACAACGGCGTGGTGTGCGACTCCCGCTGCCGGGCCGCCGAAGGGATCTACGCCGTCGGCGACGTCGCCCGCTGGCACCACGAACACCTCGGCCACGCCGTACGCCTGGAGAACCGCACCAACGCCACCGAACAGGCGATGGCCGTCGCCGGGAACATCCTCGGCGACGACCTGCCGTACACCCCGGTCCCCTACTTCTGGACCGACCAGTACGACGCGAAGCTCCAGGTCCACGGCTTCGTGCCGGCGGACGCCGAGACCGAGACCGTCGAGGGCGACCCGGCGGCCGGCCGGTTCGTCGTCCGCTACCGCAGCGAGGGACGCACCACCGGCGTCCTCGGCTGGAACATGCCCAAGCAGGCCCGCCTGCGCCGCCGGGAGATCGTGGACGGCCTCGGCTCTCCCGCCCCCGTCCACTAGAACCACCAGGAGAGTCCGCCATGAAAGTTGTCGTCGACGAGGAGAAGTGCGTCGCCGCCGGACAGTGTGTGGCCGCCGCCATGGACGTCTTCGACCAGCGCGAGGACGACGGCATCGTCGTCCTGCTCGACGCGCACCCCTCCGACGAGCTGGCCGAGGACGTGCGCAACGCCGCCGCCGTCTGCCCCGCGCTCGCCATCCGCATCGAGGAATAGCACCCCCTTCCCCGGAGGTATCCCCCCATGACCGAGCAGCTGTACTTCTACCAGGACGACCGCGACACGAAGTGTCCCTTCGCCCCGCCACCCGGACTGCGCGCCCTCAACGAGAAGGCCCCCGTCACGAAGGCCCGCATCTGGGACGGCTCCACCCCCTGGCTCGTCACCGGCCACGCCGCGCAGCGCGCCATCCTCTCCGACCCGCGCGTCAGCTCCGACGACAAACGGGCCGGATTCCCCTACCCCAACAAGGCGATGGCGGACACCGCGCACCACCATCCGCTGACCATCTTCAACGCGGACGGCGCCGACCACACCCGGATCCGCCGCATGATGACCCGCCCCTTCACCCGGCCCCGGATGGAGGCGCTGCGCCCGCAGATCCAGCGGTTCACCGACGAGCTGATCGACGAGATGCTGGCCGGCCCCAAGCCGGTCGACCTCATGACCGCGCTCTCCCTGCCGCTGCCCTCGCTGATGATCTGCGCCCTGCTCGGCGTCCCCTACGAGGACCACGGCTTCTTCCAGGAGCACGCCTCCTTCGCCACCCGCAGCGACAAGACCGCCGAACAGCAGAACAACGCCAACCAGGCGCTCGGCGGCTACCTCGCGGGCCTGCTCCAGAAGAAGATGGACGACCCCGCCGAGGACGTCCTCTCCGACTTCGCGGCCCGTATCAAGGACGGCGACCTCACCCTCCCCGAAGCGACCCTCCTGTCGATGATCCTGCTGATCGCGGGACACGAGACCAGCGCCAACATGATCACGCTGGGCACCGCCCTCCTCTTCGACAACCCCGAGCAGATGGAGCGGCTGCGGGGCATCGAGGACACCCGGGACGCGGCCGGGGCGGTCGAGGAGATCCTGCGCTACCTGACCGTCGCCACCTTCGGCCAACGCCGCATCGCCGCCGAGGACTTCGACTTCGAGGGCGTCCAGATCAAGGCCGGCGACGGCATCGTCGTCCCCCTGCCCGCCGGGAACTGGGACCCCGACGCGTTCCCCGAGCCCGAGAAGCTCGACCTCACCCGCAAGGCGACCCACCACCACGCCTTCGGCTGGGGCATCCACCAGTGCCTCGGCCAGCAGCTCGCCCGCATCGAACTCCAGGTCGTGTACGGCACGCTCTACCGGCGCGTGCCGACCCTGCGCCTTGCCGTCGACCGCGACGACCTGGCGTTCCGTCCGGCCGACTCGCTCGCCTTCGGCATCGGTGAGCTGCCGGTCACCTGGTAGTCCGGCTCGTTCCGGGGGCGCTCGCCGCAGCAGTGCGCCCCCTTCCACCGGCCCCGCTGAAGGGCCGCCAGCATCCGCATCCGCAGTGCAACAGGAGTCAGGCATGAGTCAGTTCAGCTTCGAGGGACGCGTCGCGGTCGTCACCGGCGCGGGCCGGGGGATCGGCCGGGCCCACGCCCTGCTCCTCGCGGAGCGCGGTGCGCGGGTCGTCGTCAACGACCTCGGCGGCTCGATGGAGGGCGACGGCTCCGACGCGGGGCCCGCGCAGAAGGTCGTCGACGAGATCACGGCGGCGGGGGGACAGGCCGTCGCCGATACGCACGACGTGTCGAGCACCGAGGGCGGCGAGGCCATCGTCGCCACCGCGCTGGAGCACTTCGGCCGCATCGACGTCCTCGTCAACAACGCGGGCATCATCCGGTACGCCGGACTCCCCGAGATCGACGCCGAGAACCTGGAACGGCACCTGGCCGTCCACCTCCTCGGCTCCTTCCACACGCTGCGCGCGGCCTGGCCGCACTTCGTCGAGCAGTCCTACGGCCGTGTCGTCCTCACCACGTCCAGCGGCATGCTGGGCCTCGACAACAACCTGGCGTACGCCGCCGCCAAGGCAGGCACCGTCGGCATGGCCCGCAGCGCCAAGATCGCCGGGGAACCCCACAACATCAAGGTCAACCTCATCGCCCCCGCCGCCATGACCCGCATGGGCGGCGGCTCCGACACCGACGACCCGGTGATGCCGTCCTCGGCGGTCGCCCCGATGGTCGCCTACCTCGCCCACGAGAACTGCCCCGTCAACGGCGAGATCTACACGGCCGGCGCGGGCCGCTTCGCCCGCTTCTTCATCGGCTCGACCGAGGGCTACCTCCACGAGGACGGCCCCGCCACGATCGAGGACGTCGCCGCGAACTGGGACGCCGTCAACGACGAGAAGGGCTACTACGTCCCGGCCGACCTGATGGGCTGGTCGGGCGCCTTCCTGAAGCACCGGTTCGAGGGCGCGTAGGGGCATGCGTACGAAGGAACCGGCGGCCGGTGCTCACCGGCCGCCGGTTCCTCATGTCACAGGGCCTTGGTGAGCCGTGCCGCCCTCGGGATCAGCGGCACCAGCAGCGCCCCGAGCGCACAGCACCCCACCACCAGCCACAGCCCGTTCGTGAACCCTTCGTCGAGATAGAACTGCGTCCCCTTCAGGACCGCCCCGTGCTGGGCCATCACCACGAACGCCAGCTGCGACACGACGATCTGCGCGACCCCCTGCCCCAGGGTCTGCGCCCCGTTCGCGAGGGCCTGTTCCTCCGGGGTGACCACCTCGATCACCATGATGGGCACCACCGCGACGACCATCCCGGTGCCGATCCCCGCGATGAGCCCCATCTCGATGATGTCGGCGGCGCTGTGGTGGAGCTGCGTGCCGATGCCGTAGCCGAGGACGGTGAGCGCGGACCCGGTGCCCAGCAGGATGCGCGCGTCGACCCGCCGGGCGAGCAGGCCGGTCGCGACGGCGGCGACGAGGATCGCGGCGCTGATGGGGCTGGTGACGATCGCGTTGTGCGTGCCGGACCAGCCGAGCCCCTCGGAGACGTGCGGGATGGCCGGCATGAGGACGAGGAGCTGGATGACGACCCCGACCGCGCTCAGCGACCCGGCCGCGATCGACGTCGCCAGCAGCACGCTCCACACGGGCCGCCGCCTCGTCATCGACGGCGGGAACAGCGGCTCGGCGACCCGCCGTTCGACCAGGACGAACACGACGAGCGCGACGACGGCCCCGGCGACGTACGCCAGGAACTGACCGCTGGACCAGCCCCAGTGCGAGCCCTGCCCGACGGCGTACACAAGGGCGGTGATGCCGCCGCCGAGGAGCAGCCCGCCGAGCCAGTCCATCCGCCCGCCGGGCGTGCGCACCGGGCTCTCCGGCACGAACAGGGTGACCAGCGCGAAGCTCACGGCGGTGCTGGCCGCCATGAACCACAGGACCCCGCGGAAACCGTGGTCGTCGAGGAGCCAGCCGGACAGGAAGGGCCCGCCGAAGGCGACCAGGCCGACGCCCCCGGCGAGGATGCCGCTGGCCGGACCGACCCAGCGGCGCGGGAAGATGTCGCGGGTGATGGCGTAGGCGAGCGGCGCGGTGGCCGCGTACACACCGGCGATGCCACGCCCGATCAGCAGGGTGCGGTAGTCGGTGGCGAGGGCCGCGACCAGGTCGCCGACGAAGCCGAGGCCCGTCGCGGCCAGCAGGACCTTCTTCTTGCCGAACAGGGCTGCGGCCTTCACCGCGAACGGCAGGAAGAACGTCCCCGTGAGCAGCGTCATCAGGGTGAACCAGGCGATCTCCCTGGTCCGGAAGTGGATCGCCACCTCGGCCTGCGCGATACCGGACAGCGCGGCGACGAGCGAGACGAGCTGGACGGTCCACACGAGCGCGACGACGGCGAGTACGTGGCGCGTCGTCGAGGCGGATCTCTCTGGGGTCTGGGGTGCGGCGGTCTGGGTGTCGGACATGACGGCCTTCCGGAGGGGAGCGGGGAAAGGGCCGGAACGGGGAGGCCCGCCGGTAAAATAGACCTGACGGTCGGTACAATCAACGATTCGCGCAGGAGCAGTAGCTGTGGCCTCCTGACCAGCGCCTTCGAGGCCGGATCTTGACCGTCGCCGTCCCGTTCAGCGGGATTCCGGCCGCTAACCTCGACCCGGTACGGCAGCGGAACGCGTCCGGAGGGCCCTCATGGCGAAGATCATCGAAACCGGCGGCGGGAAGGTCCGGGGCGTCGAGACCGGCGACGGCGTCCTGTCCTGGCGCGGCATCCCCTACGCCGCCCCGCCGGTCGGCGAACTGCGCTGGCGCCTCCCTCTGCCCGCCGAACCCTGGACCGGCGTACGCGACGGCGCACTCCCCGGCAACCTCGCGATCCAGCCACCGCCCCTCATGCCCCCGCTCCCGGGCGCCCTGGAACTCCCGCCGCCCTCCGAGGACTGCCTCCACCTCAACGTCACCGCCCCCGCCGGCGCCGAGCGTGCCCCCGTCCTCGTCTGGCTGCACGGCGGCGGCTACCACGTCGGCAACGGCCACGACCTCGCCGGCGACGGCGCCGCCTTCGCCCGGGACTTCGGCACCGTCGTCGTCAGCCTCAACTACCGCCTCGGCGCCCTCGGCTTCCTCTCCCTGCCGGACGAGGAGCACACCGGCGCGTACGGCACCCACGACCAGATCGCCGCCCTGCGCTGGATCCACCACAACATCGCGGCCTTCGGCGGCGACCCCGGCCGGGTCACCGTGTACGGCGTGTCCGCCGGAGCCAAGTCCGTCTCCAACCTCATCGCCTCCCCCCTCACCCGCGGCCTCGTCCACGCCGCCGCCACCAGCAGCGGCGGCGACCACGTGGCGACCCCGGACCAGAGCCGCGCCCTCGCCGCCCGCTTCCGCAAGGAACTGGGCGCCGACGACGCCCGGCGCGCGCCCGCCGAAGCCGTCCTCGACGCCCAGAACGCCATCGCCCAGGGCCTGGAGGCGACCTGGCTCTGGCGCCCCGCCATCGACGGACACGCCATCCCGCGCCGCCCCACCGACGCCATCGCCGCAGGCGCCGCCGCCGGCATCCCCCTCCTCGCCCAGCACTGCCTGAGCGAATGCCTCCTCTTCGACCTCGGCGCCCCCGGCACCGCCACCCACGCCGACCGGATCCTCACCGACGCCTTCGGCCCCACCGGACGCGACGAGATCCTCGCCGCCTACCCCGAGGGCGACCGGGTGGCCGTCATGACCGACGAGCGCTACGCCGTCCCCACCACCCGCCTCGCCGACGCCCAGAGCGCCCACGCCCCCGTCTGGCGCTCCCGCTACGACGGCCCCCTCACCGAGTACGGCGGCCTCCCCGCCTTCCACGGCTCCGACTGCCTGCCCATCTGGACCGGTGGCCCCGGCGCGGGGGCCGAACTCCACGCCGCCTGGGGCGAGTTCGTCACCACCGGCCGGGCCGGCTGGACGCCGTACACCCTGCCCGGACGGGCGACGATGCTCTTCGCCGCCGACGGGGCCCGCCTGTCGTGGGACCCCGACGCCGGGCGGCGCACGGCGTGGGAGGGGCGGGAGTGGCGGGCGGGGACCTGGTACGACCTCGGCGAAGGGCTGTGAACTCGGTCTGAGAGTGGGAGAGGCCCCAGTCGTTCACCCACCGTTCGCTCAGACGTAGGAAGTTGGTCCGTCCGGCACCTCGTCGCGTTCTGGATCATCGGCTTACGATGCGCATAAGTGAGCGGCACATGGGGGAGGCGCGCTTGTCCAGCGGTATGCGTGAAGATGTCGTGGAAGCGGGCCGACTGCCGTCCGGCGTACGGCTCTACCGGCTCGGCGCGGACGGCACCGTCCTGCTCGCCGACCGCGACGGCGCCCGCGAACTCGGCTCCGACCGGGACCTGTTGAAGTTCATCGACGACGGACAGTTCGCCCACTACCTCGTCGGCGACGCCAAGACCTCACCCGAACGCCCCTCCAACGCCACCGTCAAACTCGGCATCGTCGCCCCGCGCAGCGCCTTCACCCCGCACGCCCACGGCGGCGAGCACTACGTCCTCAGCCTCGGCTACGCCGCCTGCGGACTCTACGACCCCGACCGCGACCGCGTCACCGAAGTCCCCCTGACCCCCGGCGAGTTGATCCGCATCCCCGAGATGATGCCGCACTCCTTCGCCAACCGCGGCACCGAGCCGCTCACCATCCTCGCCGCCAACACCGGCTACGGCATCGACCACGAGGACTACGCGATCACCGCCGACGAAGCCGAACGCCGGGGGGACACGGAATTCCTGCAACTCGCCGCCGCGCTGCGGGACATCGAACGCCACCAGGGCGCCCACGGCACCGGCGCCACCACCGTCCGCGAACGCCTCGCCGCACGGCTGCGGCGCATCGCACGAGGACTGGAGGGCCGGCCATGATCTGCCCGCACTGCGCCCAGTCCCTCCTGCTCAAGGAACGCCCCGGCAACCGGTGCAGCAAATGCGGGCGCCTGTACGCCTTCGACCCCAAGACCAACCCCCTCGGACTCAACGACCTCCGTGTCGTCAGGATCGCGTCGGCCCTCACCGATCGCGGCCAACTCTCCTGCACCGCCGGGCAGTTGTGGTACGCCCTCGCGCGCCGCTCGCTGCGGGAGTCCCACGGCAAACTCGGGTGCGCGGTCGCCCTGATCTTCCTCGGGACCGTCGTCGGCATCCTCGGACTCGGCACCGGTGTGGGTATCGCCCAGGCCGGCGGGCTGCTCGCGCTCCTTGCCGCGGCCGGTTTCGTCGTCGCGCACGTCATGGGGGTGGGGCGGGGGAAGCCCCGGATCGAGCGGTCGTCCTTCTGCACCGTCTCGCTGGCCCGCTGGCAGATCGTCTACGGCTCTCTGCCGTCCGGCATCCTCGACGACGCCCGCTACCCTCCGCGCCGCGAGGGGGCCGCGCAGCGGACCCTCGTGCTCTGCCGCGACCGGTCCATCGCCGTCTTCCTGCACAACGCGGGCCTGGACGTCGTCTCCGAACCGTCCCAGCTGTCCGGTGACGGGCCCGTCCTGGTCCTCCACGACGCCGACGCCGCCGGGGTGCTGTTCGCCCACTGGGCCCGCGGCGCCTATCCCGGGCGGGTCGTCATCGACGTCGGGGTGCCGGTGGGCGCCGTGTTCGGGGTGCGCAAGGCCGTACCCGTGCGGGGGGAGCGGCCGGGGGCCGACGTCGTCACATCCCTCAAGTCGCTCGCCGCGAGCGGGGAGTTGAGCGCCGGGCAGGTCAAGTGGCTGGAGCGGGGCTGGGGGTTCCCACTCGTGGGGGTGCCGCCCGCGAAACTCCTCGCCGTCGTGACGCGGGCCGTCCAGCAGGCCGAAGCCCGACAGGACGCCGCCGCCGTCGGGTTCCTCACCTGGCCCGACCAGCCCGGGGACCAGACCGCGCCCGGGGGCCGCCGATGATCTGCCCCAACTGCCGGGAATCACTGCGGCGTACGGAACGCGCCGGCAGTATCTGCGTCAAGTGCACGCGGCCCTTCGCCCTCGACCCCAAGGTGCACGGCCCCGGCATGCACGACCTGCGCATCCGCCGCATCGCCGAACGCGCCACCGACTCCGGCCGCCGCAAGGTCACCCTCACCCAGCTCGGCTACCTCGCCCGCACCGCCCACCGCACCTGGCCCGGCGCACCCGAACGGGGACGCAAACGCTGGATCGGTTGCAGCACCGGCCTCCTCCTGGCCGCCGGGCTCGTCCCTCTCGCCGTCGCCGTCCGGGATCTGCCCGCAGGGGGGCTCGTCTGGGTCGTCGGGCTCGTGCTCGTGGTCGTCGGGTACCGGATCGCCCGGGGGCAGCCGTACCAGCCCGCACAGAGCGCGGGCGCCGGCATCACGCCGACGACCGCCGCGTTCGGGCCGATGATGCGGTACCGGTGGATCCAGGCGTACGGGGCCTTGCCGGCCGGGATCGTGGACGAGGAGAGGTACGCGGCCCGCCGCAAGGCCGGTCCCGGCGCGGTCCAACTCCTCTGCACCGACCTGGCGGTCCGGGTGTTCCTCGCCGCGAACGGGGTTCCCGGGCGGTGGGGGTTCACCCTCGTCGCCGACCTCGACCAGGTGAGCGGGCGGGTGCCGGTCGTCGTGCTGCACGATGCCGGGGCGCGGGGGCTGCGGCTCGTCGCGGAGGTGCGGGAGCGGTGGCCGGGGCAGGTGGTGGTGGATGCGGGGATGCCGGTGCGGGCGGTCAGGGGGAATCGGCGGGCGGTGGTGCTGCATGAGGCGGTGGATGAGTGGTTCAGCCACTTGGCCACTGAGAGGCTGGGCCACTCATCCACCGCAGTGGCCGACAGGCTCAGCCACTCCGCCACCCGAGAGGGCGAGAGGCCCAGCCACTCAGCCACCTCACCCCCCACCCCCGACTGGCTCAGCCACCTGACCACCGAAGAGGTCCAGTGGCTCAGCCAAGGCTGGTACAGCCCCCTCGCCGCCGCACCCCCCGCCCTCCTGGAGTCCGCAGTGGTCCGCGCCGTACGACAGGCCGGCCTCAGCCCCCTGGGCTTCATGAGCTGGCCGGCCTCCGAGAAGGACGGGAACTGACATGCCGAGGCCCCTCCTGAGCCGGGCGATCACCGTGGCCGCGCGCCGGGCCGCCGCCCCCGGGAACCTGCGTTTCACGCAACGCCAGCTGTACTACGAGACCTGCCGCGTCCTGCGCCCCCGCCCGGCCCCGCTGCGCAGCGTCCCGTACAGCCCGCCCCCACCCGTCCGCCTGCCCCACTTCACCGAGGCCCTCCACACCCTCGACCTCCCCGGACTCCTCCCGGCCACCACCCCCGCCCCGACGACCGGCGGCCCGGCACGGGAACCCGACCTGTACGACTACGGCGTACCGCGTCTGCTGATCTGCCAGCACCGCGAGATCGCCGGCATGCTGCTCGCCAACCACGTCCACCTGGAAGCGGCGTGCCCGATCCTCGCCGCACCCGACGACCTCCCCCTCGACCCCCGCCTGACCCGCGCCCTGGGCCAGGCGGGCGACGCCACCGTGCACGTCCTGCACGACGCCAGCCCCACCGGCATCACCCTCCCCGTGAAGGTGCGCGAGTCCCTCGGCCCGGTCCCCGGCGTCCGGGTCGTCTCGCTGGGCCTTGTCCCCCGGCACGCGCAGACCCTGCACCTCGTGCACGGCCGCAGACCGGGTCGCGTACCGCCGATAGGCCCGCTGCCGCACGGCCTGAAGGCGGCGGAGGTGGACTGGCTCGCGGCGGGCCGCTTCGCGGAGGTCGCGGCCGTACCGCCGGCCAGGCTCGTCCGGGCGGTGCTGCGCCTGACCCGCGGCCCCCGCCCCGTCCGCGCCTCCGTCTGGAGCGAGCTGCGTGACCTGCGTACCGCAGGGTTCATGACCTGGCCCGATGCCTGACCCGACCCCGAACCGAGGACCCACACGCATGATCCGCCCACGTGAGACCGGCTACACCGACGAACTCCTCGCCGACGGCACCGTCCACCGCACCTACGAGGACGGCGGCCAGGAGTGGCGTCGCCGCTGGCCGGACGGCGTGGTGCGGTGGCGCGACCAGCGGGGCAACACCGGCACCGACGAACTCCTCGGCGACAAGATCGTCAAACGCGTCCTCGCCGACGGGACGGTCACCTACGGGCGGGACATCGGCTACGGCCGCACCCTGTGGGGCAGCGGCGAGCGCCTCACCGTCAACCGGACGTCGTTCGGCGGGCGGATGGGCGCCGTGCTCGCCGGGATCGGCGTCGCCGGGCTCGCGGTGACGGCCGCCCACCTGCCGCCGCTGTCGCTGACGCCGGAGGAGGAAGAGGAGCTGCGGCAGCAGGCGCAGAGCTCGTCGTCCGGAGGCGGCGGGGGCGGCGACGGCGGCGGTGGCGGCGACGCCGGGTGGGACGGCGGGGACTGGGGCGACGACGACGGGAGCTGGAGCGACGACGACTTCGGGTGACGGGGCACCGCACCGGTCGTAGCTCTCTCAGGAAAGGACACCCCGATGGCGCGCTTCTGCGTCTGCGCGGCACCCGGCGCCGCGCACCTCACCGCGATGGGCGTGCCGCCCCTCGCCCCGGGCCTGGGCCTCGTACCCGGCGAACCGGGCCACGCCGACGGCCCGTTCGAGGCGGACGGCCGACGCGCCCTCGGCGAGGTCACCCTCCACAACCGCGCCGAACTCCGCGCCGCCCTGGACGTCCCCGTCCCACCGGACATCACCGACGGCGAACTCCTCCTGCGCTGCTGGACCCGCCTCGGCGCCCGGGGCGTCGCGCTCGCCGAGGGCATG
The DNA here is from genome assembly GCF_048159485.1 of Streptomyces sp. 4F14. NCBI lineage: Bacteria > Bacillati > Actinomycetota > Actinomycetes > Kitasatosporales > Streptomycetaceae > Streptomyces > Streptomyces sp. 4F14. The sequence continues at coordinate 90,768 of NZ_JBLRVY010000004.1, read as the reverse complement.
TTCGCGCTGGCGGTCCAGGACGGCGACGACATCGTCCTGATCCGCGACCACGTCGGCGCCCGCACCCTCTTCTACGCCCGCGCCGCCGGCACCTGGGCCGCCGCGACCTCCCTGCGCGCCCTGCGCCGCTGGCCAGCGCTCGCCACCCGCGTGAACCTCTCCGCCGTACGCTCCTTCCTCACCTTCGCCTACCTGCCGGGCGACGAGACGCTCCTGGAGGGCGTACGGGAGGTGCTGCCCGGGCGGGTGCTGCGGCTCGCGGCCGACGGGAGCAGCACGGAGACGGTGTTCTGGGAGCCGCAGGAGCGGATCGACGACGGCGACCCCGTACTGACGCTGCGCACCCTCCTGGAGGAGGCCACCGCACGCCGCCTGCCCGACGCCGAGGCCGTCGCCGTCCTGCTCTCGGGCGGCGTCGACAGCTCCCTCGTGACCGCGCTCGCCGCGAAGCTGCACAGCCACCCCGTGCACACCTACTCGATCAGCTTCGGCGGCGAACTCCCCAACGAACTGGGCTACTCGGGCCTCGTCGCCGCCCACTGCCACACCCGCCACCGGGTGCTGACGGTCTCCGGTACGGCCGTGGCGGCCCGCCTCGCCGACACCGCCGCCCTCCTCGACAGCCCGGTCGGCGACCCGCTCACCGTCCCGAACCTGCTGCTCGCCGAGGCGGTCGCCGGCGACGGGCACACGGTCGTCCTCAACGGGGAGGGCGGCGACCCGGTGTTCGGCGGGCCGAAGAACCTCCCCATGCTGGTCCAGGAGATGCACGCGCGTACGCCCTGGTCGGAGGAGCGCGCCACCGCCTACCTGCGCTCGTACCGCAAGTGCTGGACGGACCTCCCGGACCTGCTCACCGCCGACGCGCTGGCCGCCCTCGACGACGCGCCGCGCCCCCAGCGCTTCGTCGAGCCCTACCTCACCGCCCCCGACCGCATGCCCCACCTCCTCAACCAGCTCCTCCACTGCAACCTCCGCACCAAAGGCGCCCACCACATCCTCACCAAGGTCGAACGCCTCACCGCCTCCCAAGGGCTCCAGGGCCGCGCCCCCCTCTTCGACCGGCGCGTCGTCGACCACGCCTTCGCCGTCCCGCCCACCCTCAAACTCCGTGGCACGGCGGAGAAGTGGGTCCTCAAGGAGGCGGTGCGGGACCTGCTGCCCGAGACCGTCGTGGACCGGCCCAAGAGCGGTATGCGGGTGCCCGTGCAGCAGTGGCTCGGCGGCCCCCTGCGCGACCTCGGCGGCGACCTGCTCCTCGGCCGGGAGGCCCGGCAGCGGGGACTGTTCCGCGCCGACACCGTACGGACCTGGCTGCGCGGTGAAGGCACGCTCCTGCCCCGGCAGGGCGGCAAGTTGTGGCTCGTCCTCACCCTGGAGCTGTGGCTCCGGGCCTACGACCTGTAAGGGAGAACAGCGCACGTGAACACCACTCTGACGGACCCCCGCACCGGCCGCCCCCGAGGCACCTCGCCGATCGGGCGGGAGAGCGAGGTGGGCGAGGCGGTCACCAACGCCCGTACGGCCCTGGCGAGTTGGCGGGCGCTCACTCCCAAGGAACGCTCGCGGCGCCTGGAACGGCTCGCCGCGCTGGTGGAGGACAACGCGGGGGAGTACGTCGCCCGGGAGAACGCCGGCACCGGCAAGCCGTCGAGTGAGACCGCCGGTGAAGTGGAGCAGGTCGCCGACCTGTTCCGGTTCTACGCGTCGGCCGTGCGCGCCCAGGCCGCGCCCGCCGCCGGGCAGTTGATCAACGGGCATGAGAGCTGGGTGCGTTGGGAGCCGCTGGGCGTCGTCGGGGTCGTCGTGCCCTGGAACTACCCGCTCATGATGGCCGCCTGGCGCTGCGCACCCGCCCTCGCCGCAGGGAACGTCGTCGTCGCCAAGCCCGCCGAGACCACGCCGGACACGCTGGAGCTGCTGGCCGAACACGCCGCCGAGGCACTGGGACCGGGGGTCCTGACGACGGTTCCCGGTGACCGTGAGACGGGGCGGCTGCTCGTCGCGGCGGACGTCGACATGGTCGCGTTCACCGGCAGCGCCCGCGCCGGCGCCGACGTCGCCGCACGGGCCGGCGGACGCCGGGTGAGCCTCGAACTCGGCGGCAACGCCCCCGCGTTGGTCCTCCCCGACGCGCCCGCCGACACCTGGACCCAGCTCGTCGCGGCCTGCGCCTACAACGCCGGACAGAGCTGCGCCGCCCCCGCCCGGGTCATCACCCTCCCCGAGAACTATGAACAGACGGTCGCCGAACTCGCCGAAGCGGCACGGCGATGCGTCGCGGGCCGGGACTTCGGCCCCCTCAACAACGCGGACCAGGCGGCCCGTTACGACGGGATCGTCAAGTCCTCGGCGGCCGGACGCGATCTCACGGGCGAACTCGCCCTCGCGGCAGGCGAGGAGAACGGCCACTGGCGTCCCGTCCGGATCCTCGCCGACCTGCCCGACGACGACCCGGCGATCGTCGAGGAGGTGTTCGGGCCGCTGCTGACGGTCCAGCAGGCACCGGACCTGGACACGGCGGTACGCCTCGCGAACGGGGTTCCCCAGGCCCTCGCGGCAAGCGTGTGGACCCAGGACCTCACGACGGGGCTGGAGCTGGCCGGGCGCCTGAACGCGGGGGAGACCTGGCTGAACTGCCACCTCGCCCAGACAGCCGAACTGCCGCACGGAGGGCGGGGGGCATCGGGGCACGGGACGGACCTGAGCGTGCTGGCGCTGCACGAGTACCAGCGGCCGAAGACGGTGACGGTGAGGCTGGTACGGGGGTGAGGAAGGCCCTGATCGCCGGGGCGCAGACCGCCTGCGGACTGACCATCGCGGGCCTGGGCCTGTTCGGGACGATCACCGAAGAGCCGTACGTGTACCTGGCGCCGATGGTCGGGGCCGGGCTGGCGGTCGACGGCTGCCGGGGGCTGTGGGCGCTGCGGTCCCGGCAGAAGTGAGCGAGAGAATCGAGGTTTTCTTCGGCGCTCACACCGTGACGGCGTACAGCCTGTTCTGATCACTCGTCACATAGGCGACTCCGCCCGTCACCAGGACCGTACCGGCGCCTCGCAGCTCGAACGTCCACACCTCGGAGCCGGTCTTCTCTTCCAGGGCGTGCAGACGGTCGGAGCCGGCCACGTACACCAGGCCGTCGGCGACCGCGACGCGGCCGACGTCGGCCAGCGGGGCCGTCCAGCGACCCCGGCCCGTTTTGACGTCGACCGCGTGCAGGCCGCTCGGGCCACCGAAGTAGGCGGTCTCGCCGCCGAGTGTGACGGGACCGGTGGCGCCCGGGCTCTTCATGGAATAGGTCCACTTCGGTCTGCCGCTGGCCGCGTCGAACGCCGTGAGCCCGACATCCCAGGTGCTGACCAGGAGCGTGTCGCCGTGCACGGCGGGGTACGCGTGGGTGGGCACAGGGTCGGTGCTTCGCCACAGCGGCTCTCCGTCACGCGCCCGCACCGCCAGCAGGGGGCCTCCTCCCGCACTCGCGTCCGCCTGGGTGACGAAGGCCCGTCCGTCGGCCGCCGTGCACGGGAACGTGGAGGTGGTGCTGAACCGGCGCGACCACCTGCGGGTCCCGTTCGCCGCGTTCACCGCGTGCAGGGTGCCGTTGAAACAGGTGACGAAAACCGTGCCGTCACTGACGGCGGGTTCGGAGTTGACGTAGCCGTCCGCTTCGTAGGTCCATTTCCGGCGGGTGGTGCTGCCGTTGACGGCGAAGAGCTGAGGGCCGAGCTGTGCCCCCACATAGACGACGTCGCCCGACACGGCCGGTTGGGGAAGCACGGTGTCGGATCCCGTCTCGAAGTAACCGGTCTGCTTTCCCGTCGCAGCGGCTGTCGGGAACATACGCCCGCGTCCTCCCGCGATCCATAGGGTGCTGCCCACCGCTACCGGCGTGGTGACGACCCCGTCGTCGAAGGTGGACGTCCATTTCAGCGTGGGCTTGTGGTGGACCCGCGCCGTACTGGGGGTCGGTGACGCGGCTGTGGGGCTCGTGGAGGGGGAGGCCGAGGACGTGCCGGACGCGTGCGGTGTGTTCTCCGGGGTCCCGTGGGGCGAGCCGGCGGTCCCGGTTGCGGCGTCCCGGTCACCGCGCAGGGCCAGCCAGGACGAGGTACCCGCACCGCCCAGCAGGAGTCCGCCGACGGCCAGCAGCACCGTCCGCCGCGCGGCTCGGCCATCCTCGGGTGCCCGTGGCGCGGCAAGTGCCGACAGTGCGTCGTCGGGTGGGACGGGCGTGACGGCGCGGTTGCGGGCCAGCGCGATGGAGGCGCCGAAGTTGCGGTTGCGCTGCTGGGGAAGTGGGCGCCCGCGGGCCGCGAGCCGGGCGTGCAGATGCTGGTAGAGGGTGGTCATGTCCAGGTGCGGAGGTCCTCCCGGGACGCCCGTGACGAGGGTGGCGATCAGTTCGCCGGTGAAAGCCGTGTACGGCTCACCGGGCAGGGAGACGGCCTTACGGGTCTCCGCCGTGGCCGTGAGGAGGAAGGTTCCCTCGATACGCGCGTGATCCGCTATCTGTTCGCCTGCGGGTGCGGCCCCGGCCATCTCCCCCGCGAGGGCACGACCGCTGAAGCAGCAGTCCAGGACGACAACCTTCCTGCGGGCGGTACAGCGCGGGCCGCCGATCACCCGGCGCAGATACGTGTAGGGCAGTGCGGTGTCCGGCCGCTGCTGGCGGGAGCCCGGAAGTGCCAGGACCAGTTCGTCGTTGTGCTGGTCGATCAGACCGTGGCCCGCGTAGTAGACGAGGAGGGTGTCGGTGGCGCTCCCGGCCGCGTCCGTGAGGGCGTCGAGAACGGTGTCCGCGTTCTCCGGCTGGGAGACCACACGGCAGTTCTGGGGCCGCAGCCCCCAGACGTCCGGGTGACGGAGCACCTCGGCGAGCGTCGACAGGCTGCGCTCGACAGCGGGCAGGCGCGGGAGGTGCCGGTATTCGTGGGTGCCGATGAGGACCGCGCGAGAGGCGGCCGGATCGGACAGCCCGGCACCGGTCATCGCTGGCCCGGCCGGGCGTCCGCCCGCCGCCCGGGGGCGCCGGGAGCAGTGTCCGGCGCGGCGCCACCATCCTGCCCGGGCTCGGTCCGAGCACCTGCGCGGGCGGCTTCGGACAGGGCGTGGGTGATCCTCGCGATGGTCTCCGGGGAGTCGTCGTCGACCTCGACGACCACTCCTGCGCACTGGATCCGCACCGTCGGCCGCGGGGCGCGTGTCTCCCGCCACGAGGCCGCCGCGATGGCGACGCCGCTCAAGGCGAGGCTGTTGGCGACCACCGCGTTGATGATCTCGAATGCGCCGCCCATGTCCCCGACCCGCTCCTGCGCCGGCATCAGGGCCAGTTGCGCGGTCGAGCGCACATCCGGGTCCTGCGCGAGCCAGCGGAACAGTCCCGCGGGATCTCCCCCGTCGCCGTCCGGCGTCCCGACCGTGATCCGACACTCCACCTGAACTCCCCCCTCGGGAACGGGCTCGGCATCTGTGCCTGTGCATGACCATCCTGACAGGGTGCAGCTCGCTTTGAGGGGGTACTGATTTTCTCGGTGGGGGCGGTCCTGCCGGTGCAGTTGTGGTTCGGGGACACCGATGGAGCGGCCGTGGGCCTGTGCCGCGTACCGGCCTTCGGCCATCTGCTCCGCCAGTGGTTCGGCATGGTCTTCCTCGGCTACGAAGCCGAGCAGTCGCTTCGTCTGCTGCCGGTACATCACCCGCATCGAACTCGTCCGAGCAGCTCTTCATGACCCGGCTGCCCGACGGCTCGCGCGGTCTCGCCGTCCGCTGCGCCGGCAACCCTCAAAGCCACCAGGCCGGAACCGAATGGTGCGCCGGCCCCCTCTGGATCCGGCATCTCGGATCACAACTCCACACAGACCCTGGCCCGTTCGGGCCGATCGGCTCGGGGGCCTGGCCGATCGGCCGATGCGGCGGCCGGCCGGCGGTCCGTAGCGTCTGCGGTGGACGAGGACGCGAGGGACGGGAGACGCAGATGGGGCAGCGGGCCGACGGGATGACGACGGAGTTCGGCACGGACGTCGTGGAGGCGTTGGGGCGGGCACTGAAGGTGGCGGTACGGATCGAACTGACGGCCGTCGGCACGGACACGGTGCTCGAAGCCCTGGTGGGGGAGACGGACGCCGGCGAGGCGATCACCCCGGGCATGCGCGCGGCCGGTTCGCTCGGCGGGCACATCAGGGCACTCGCCGGGAGCGGCAGGTGGGTGAGCGAGGACGACGCCGAGGCCGTCGAGGACCGCGAGGTGGACGCCGTGTGGCGCGAGGTCCGCTGGCGTTACCACCTCGCGAAGCGCGAACCCGCCGAACTCCCCGGCACGACCGGGGCGTTGCGCGCCTGCCTGCACCACGCCCTGGAATCGGCCCGCGCCGAAGGAGCACTCGCGGTACGCCACCGCCACGTGGCCCGAGCCCTGCTGGAGATCCCCGGCACCCGCGCACGGGAGGCGATGACGCTGGAGCGCGTCGACACCACCGCCGCGCTGGACAGGCTCGCCGCCCTCGAACCGGACGAGGCCCCGGAGTCGTCCGGCATCCACGTGCTCCGGATGGGCGGGGCGTTCGGCAGGCGGAGGAACCCCGTGATGCGCGTACTGGGCTCCCTGGTCTCGGGCAGCGGCGTGAACGGCTCACCGGTCATGGGCGCGGTCAACGCCGAGGCCCAGCGACAGGCGGCCCGCCACGGCCGGGGCACCGCACGACCGGCGGACCAACTCCTGGGCGTCCTCGCCCTCGACCGCGCCCTGAGCGTCGCCGGCCTCGCACTCCCCGACGACCTCAAGGCCGCCAACTCCGGCGCGGCGGTGCTGCGTCGGCACGGCGTACGGCAGGACACGCTGACCGCCGCCCTCGGCACCACGGGCGAGGACGAGGCGGCCACCACCACCGAGGACGCCACCATCGCCCTGACCCCCGCGGCCCAGCGCGTCACCGACGTCGCCCGCCTCTGTGCCGCCGAGCACGGCGCCCCCACGACCGGCACAGTGCACCTGCTGGCCGCGCTCCTCGACGACGAGACGATCGTGGGCCTCCTCGGCCTGGACGTCGCCGCACTGCGGGCCGACCTGACTCCCCTGCTGGGCGCGTGACCCCCGACGGCTACCGTTCCCCCCAGGAGAACGGCGGAGGGGAGAACATGCGTCACCTGCTCGCGGACGCACGGATGTCGAGGGTGCGCGACGAGGCCGAGGCGATCAGGTCCGCCGTACGCGGCGCGGACCGGCAAACGGTCCGCCGCGAGGTGCTCCTGTGCGTCCTCGCCGCCGTCACCTCCCTGCTGCCCCTCCTGCTCGCACCCCCGGTGTGGCTGGTGCCGGCGCTCCTCGAAGCGGTCGTGGCCGTCCTCCTCGTGCCCGCCCGCCGCCTGAGGCCCACCGCCGCGGTGCTGGGGGCGTCGGTGCTGGTCGTCGGGGAGAACGTGTGGACGGTGGCGGTCGCCCCGCTCGTCGTGCTCGCCGCCGCGCGCCGGATCGCACGGCCCTGGCGGACCGTCGGGACCGCCTGCGCCGTCGCCTGTGCCATCGCCCTCGCCAAGACGCTCGTCCAGCCCGGCAGCCTGCTCATCGGCGTCGGCGGGAGCCTGCTCTCGGCGGTGATCCTCATCGCGCTGCCCGCCCTCGCGGGGACGCTGCTCGGCAGGCGACGGCCGCTGGTCCGCCTCCTCAGGGAGCGCAACGCCTACCTGGAACAGGCCCGGGTCCTCACCGACGAGGCCGCCCGCATGCAGGAGCGCAACCGGATAGCCGGCGAGATGCACGACCTCCTGGGCCACCGTCTCAGCCTCATCTCCGTGCACGCCGGAGCCCTCGAACTCGCCGCCGGACGCCAGGCACCCGCCCTCACCGGACAGGCCGAACTCCTGCGCACCACCGCCGGCACGGCCCTCCAGGAACTCCGCGAGATCCTCGGCGTCCTGCGCCACACGGACCTCGCGGGCGAGGAGCGCGGCACCCGCGAGGACATCGCCGCGCTGGTGACCGAGTCACGGCAGGCGGGCAGCGCCGTCGGCCTGGACTGGTCGGTGCCGGACACGGCCGAGGTGGGGTTCCGGACGCGGCAGGCGATCCACCGGGTCGTGCGGGAGGGGCTGACCAACGCGCTGAAACACGCGGCGGGGGCGCCGGCCGAGGTGGTCGTGCGGGACGCGGGCGGGGCCGTCGAGGTGTCCGTGACGAACGAGGCGCCGGGCACGGCGGTGCGGTCGCAGGGCGGCACCAGCAGCGGGCTCGTCGGATGCGAGGAGCGGGTCGCGCTGCTCGGGGGGAGGTTCGAGGCGGGAGCGCTGCCCGGCGGCGGGTTCCGGATCGCGGCGTGGCTGCCGGGGGAGGGGGCGGGGACGCCGTTCGACGCGGGCGCGCGGGCGGTGTGGTCCCCGGCGCCGGACGAGATCCTGACCTGGCCCCGGGTGCTCGGGTCGGGCTGCCTCGCGGTGACGGTCGTACTGCCGACGGTCGTGTTCCTGCTGATCCTGGTGGTCGCGGAGTTCGTCAAGTGAGCGAGGAACCGGCCGACTTGCCGGCAGACACCCGGCTCCCCCGGGACCGGCCGCCGTCCTCGGGGCCCGCGCCGCATCTCCTAGACTGACCCGATGATCCGAGTCCTGGTCGCCGACGACGAAGCGCTGATGCGGGCCGGGATCCGGCTCATCCTGGAGAACGCCGACGACATCAAGGTGGTCGCCGAAGCGGGCGACGGCCGCGAGGCCGCCGAGGCGTGCCGCACGCAGGAGATCGACGTGGCCCTCCTCGACATCCAGATGCCGGGCCGCGACGGCATCACGGCCGCGGCCGACATCACCCGCCTCTCGCCCCGCACCTGCGTCGTCATGCTGACCGCGTTCGGCGAGGAGGCCGGCGTGACCCGCGCCCTGCGGGCCGGCGCCAGCGGCTTCCTGCTCAAGGACACCGGCCCCGCCGACCTGATCCGCGCGGTACAGCTCGCGGCGCGCGGCGAACCGGTCCTGGCCCCCCGGATCACCCGCCGACTCCTCGACCGGCACGTCCGCTCGGGCCGCGACACCGAGACGGCACGGGCCCGCCTCGCCGCCCTCACCCCCGCCGAACTCGACGTCCTGCGCCTCCTCGCGGCCGGCCTGTCCAACGCGGAGATCGCCGACCGCCTCTACCTGAGCGCCGGCACGGTCAAGGCCCACATCAGCCGCATCCTCACCCGCACCGACTGCGCGAACCGCGTCCAGGCGGCGGTACTGGCCCACGACGCGGGCCTGGCCGACGAGAGCTGAACCCCACCGCCAGGCAGAGGTGTTCGGGCCCCGTACCCCGGAGAAGACGACCGCGTCACCCTGACCGAAAGCTGCCGAGAAAGCTATCGGAACAGCGGACGTCGTATACAGTGCCCAAGGTGACGACGACACCCGACCCCGTGGACACCTGGATCGACTCCTGGCGCACGGAACTCCCCGAGTCCGTGCTCACCTCGACCGAACTCATCAAGCGGATCCTGTGCCTCTCCGCCGGACTGGAAGCCGCGATGCGCCGGACCCTCGCCGAATTCCAGCTCACCCCCGCCGAGTTCGACGTCCTGACCGCGCTGCGCCGCTCCGGCGAGCCGTACCGCATGAAGCCCAACCGCCTCGCCCGCCTCCTCATGCTCTCCACCGGCGGCACCACCAACGTCACCCACCGCCTCGTCGCCCGCGGCTACGTCGTCCGCGTCGCCGACCCCGACGACGCCCGCAGCGCCTGGCTCCACCTCACCCCCGAGGGCGTCGACATCGCCGGACGCGCCGTCCTCACCGTCGGCCGCGCGGTGGAGACCGACCTCTTCGAAGGCGCCCCCACCGACCTCGTCGACCAGGCCACCCACGCCCTGCGCGCCCTGTTCGCCGAGGCACCCGGACTGCGCCGGTAGCGGCTCACCCCCCGCACGTTCACACCCGCCACCCGTACCGCCGCTCCGGCCGCCCCGTCACCCCGTACCGCAGCGACACATCCGCCCGGCCCACCGTGTGGAAGTACTCCAGATACCGCCGCGCACTCACCCGCGAGATCCCCGTCAGCGCCGCGCACTCGGTCGCCGACAGCACCCCGTCGGCGTCCCGCAGCGTACGCTCCACCAGCTCGGCCGTCTCCACACTCATCCCCTTGGGAAGCGCGCTGCTGGGCGCCGAGGACCCCGCGAGGACCCGGTCCACGTCCGCCTGACCGCGCACGACGGCCGTCAGGAGACGGGTACGGCGGGCCGCGTACCGTTCGAGACGCGACCGCAGATCCTCGTACTCGAACGGCTTGAGCAGATAGTCGACGACCCCCTGCCGCACCGCCCCGCGCACCGTCTCCGCCTCGCGGGCCGCGCTGATGACCATCACGTCGCAGTCGTGACCGGCGGCGCGCAGCCGGGAGATCACGTCCAGGCCGAAGACGTCCGGCAGATACAGGTCGAGGAGGACCAGGTCGGGGCGGAGCGCCCCCACGGCCCGCACCGCCTCCTCACCGCTGCCGACCGCGCCGACCACCCGGAACGGCTCGACGCGCTCCACGAACGTACGGTGGACCTTCGCCACCATGAAGTCGTCGTCGACCACGAGGACATCGATCACCGGCTCGCTCCCTCCGCCGCCCGGACCGTCAGCCGGGCGGTGAACACCGCCCCGTCCACCTGGATCTCCCCGCCGTGCCGCTCGCACACGAGCCGCGTCAGCGCGAGCCCGATCCCGCGCTCACCGCCCTCGGCGGCCTTCGTGGTGAACCCGTGCGTGAACACCTCCCGCGCCAGCTCCGGCGCCACCCCCGGACCCGAGTCCCGCACCACGATCTCCACCCCGGTCGCGTCCTGCCGCACCTCGACCTCCACCCACGGATCGTCACCGCCGGAAACCGCCGAGGCCGCCGCGTCGACCGCGTTGTCCACGAGGTTCCCCACGACGGTGGCGACATCGGCGGCGTCCTCGGGCGCCAGCCGCTCCAGCGACGTCCGCTCCGACACCCGCAGAGTGACGCGGCGTTCGGCCGCCAGCGAGGCCTTCGCCGTCAGCAGCGCCGCGACGGCCGTGTCCCGCACCCGGCGGCTCAGCGTCACGTCCAGCGACTGGCGGCGCTGGTTCAACGCCCGGATGTAGTGGACGACTTCCTCCTGCTCCCCGATCTGGATCAGCCCGGAGATGGTGTGCAGCTGGTTCGCGAACTCGTGCGCCTGCGCCCGCAGCAGCTCCGACGTACTGCGAAAGGCCCCGATCTCCCGCTCCAGCCGGGCAAGTTCCGTACGGTCCCTGAGCGTCGTCACCGACCCCAGCAGCCGCCCGTCCTTCGACACCGCCATCCGGTTCAGCACCAGCACCCGCCCCCGGCGTACGACGACCTCGTCCCGCCGGTCGGCACCCTCGGCGAGGACGTCCCGGAGGCGCCCCTCCACGCCGAGTTCGGCGAGGCTCTGGCCCACACAGTCCTCGGGCAGGTCCAGCAGCCGCCGCCCCACCTCGTTCACCAGCGTCAGCCGCCCCTGCGGATCCAGCGCGACGACCCCCTCCGCGATCCCGTACAGCATCGCCTCCCGGTGCTCGGCGAGCCCGGCGATCTCCCGGGGCTCCAGACCCAGCGTCTGCCGCTTCACGCGCCGCGCGAGCAGCCAGGACCCGGCGAGTCCGAGAACCCCCGCGACCCCGAGATAGGCCAGCAGATACGACGACGCGCCGCTCAGGCGCTGCCACGCCGTCGGGGACGCCTCGCCGACCATCACCGTACCCAGGTGCTCCCCGACGTCGCTGCGCGTCTCCGCGAGGACCGGGACCTGCGCGACCAGCTCACGGCTGCCGTCGAGGGCCAGCGACCCCGACCAGCCCCGCCCCTCGCGGGCCTTCGGCATCGCCTCGCCGACCAGCGTCGGGTCCGTCGCGGCGACGATCCGGCCGTCCGCGTCGGCCACCGTCACCGAGGTGACACCGGACTGCGCCTGCGTGGAGTGCACCAGCGCGGCCAGCGCCTCCTGGGGCGCCGGGCGCGAAAGACGGCTGCGGACCAGGGGATTGGCGCCGAGCTGCTCGGCGAGCGCTCCGACCCGGCGACCCTCCACGCGGTGGAACGTCGCCTCCGACTGGGTGAGCGAGATCGCGGCGACCGCCAGCAGGACGACCACCACAATCGCCATCTGGAGCACCAGCATCTCGCCCGCGAGGGTCTGACGACGAAACGTGGTACCCACCGTCCACTCGATCTCACCGGCTGCTGTGGCGCACAATCATGGCGCTCGCCCGGCCGGTTGCGGAAGAGAGGTGCCATGAGGAATCGCCTGCGCCTGGCCCTGCCCGCGCTCCTGCTGACCGGCGCCTGCGGCGACGGCTCCCGTGACGGGCTGCGCATCATGGTCCCCAACACGCCCGGCGGCGGCTACGACACCACCGCCCGCGTCATGGCCCGCGTCATGGACAGGACCGGCATCGCCTCCGACGTCCAGGTCTTCAACCTGCCCGGCGCCGGCGGCACCGTCGGCCTGCGGCGCACCGTCAACGAACGCGGCAACGGACGCCTCGCCCTCCAGATGGGCCTCGGCGTCGTCGGCGCCTCCCACCTCGCCCGGCCCGAGGCGACCGTCGCCGACACCACACCGCTGGCCCGCCTGATCGAGGAGGCCAGCGCCGTCGTCGTACCGAAGGACTCGCCGTACCGCACGGTCGGGGAACTGGTCGCGGCCTGGCGTGCCGATCCCACCGGGGTGACTGTGGGCGGGGGCTCGTCTCCCGGCGGGCCCGACCACCTGCTGCCGATGCGGCTCGCGAAGACGGTCGGGATCGTGCCGCGCCAGGTGCGGTACGTGTCCTACGACGGGGGAGGGGGCGAACTGCTGCCCGCGCTGCTCGACGGGAAGGTCGCGTTCGGTACGAGCGGGTTCGGGGAGTTCCTCGACCAGATCGAGGCCGGACAGCTGCGGGTGCTCGCGGTGACCGGCGCCGCTCGGGTCGCCGCGCTGCCCGGGGTGCCGACGCTCAAGTCCTCCGGCATCGACCTGGAGTTCACCAACTGGCGGGGGATCGTGGCCCCGCCCGGGATCAGTGCCGGGGACCGCCGCAGGTGGGTGGCGGCACTGACCGCACTGCACGACACACCGCAGTGGCAGGGGGAGCTGGCGCGGCGGGGGTGGACCGACGCGTTCTTGACGGGGGAGGCGTTCGGGGCGTTCCTTCAGGAGCAGGACGCGTTCGTGGCCCGGCTGGTCGTCCAACTCGGCCTGGGCTGAACCCGCGTACCGACCACAAAGACCAGAACGTCCATTGCTTGCGCAAGCACGACGGACGTCCGGCGCACGGGCACCCTATGGACACCCCGCACCCCAACTCCCCTTGACTCCCCGTAACTCCCCGTAACTCCCCGTACGACGAACAGGTGGTGGCACCCGTGCGCCTGCGCACCCCGCTCGCCCTGCTCGGGGCCGCGATCCTGCTGCTCCTCGGACCGCCGCTGCTGGCCACCGGCAGCGGCGCCGAGACCGGCACCCAGATCCCGGGCCTGCGCTTCATGGTCCCCAACTCGCCCGGCGGCGGCTACGACATCACCGCCCGCACCGCCGCCCGCAACGCCGAGGACGCCGGACTCACCCACAACATCGAGGTGTTCAACCTCCCCGGCGCCGGCGGCACCGTCGGCCTCGCCCGCCTCGTCAGCGAACACGGCAACGGCCGCCTCGCGATGTCCATGGGCCTCGGCGTCGTCGGCGCGGCCCGCTCCAACGACGCGCCCAAGACGCTGGCCGACACGACACCGATCGCCCGCCTCACCGAGGAACAGGACGTCGTCGTGGTCGCAGCGGACTCGCCGTACAGGACGATCCGCGAACTGATCGACGCCTGGCGCAAGGACCCCGGCAAACTCCCCGTCGGCGGCGGCTCCTCGCCCGGCGGACCCGACCACCTCGCGCCGATGCTGATGGCGCGCGCCGCCGGCATCACCCCGAAGGACGTCAACTACATCCCCTTCGACGGCGGCGGCGAACTCCTCGCCTCCATCCTCGGCAGCAAGGTCGCCTTCGGGGTGTCCGGCGTCGGCGAGTACCTCGACCAGATCAAGTCCGGCGAACTGCGCCTGCTCGCCGTCACCGGCACCGAACGCGTCGCCGGCCTCGACGCCCCGACCCTCCAAGAGGCCGGGTACGACGTCGAGTTCACCAACTGGCGTGGTGTGGTGGCCCCGCCGGGCATCTCCGACGCCCAGCGCGGCAAACTCGTCGCGTTCTTCGAGGAGTTGCACGCCTCGAAGGAGTGGCAGGAGTCCCTCGAACGCAACGGCTGGGACGACGCCTTCCTCACCGGCGACGCCTTCGGGACGTTCCTCGACGAGCAGGACGCGCGCGTCGTGTCCGTACTGAAGGAGCTGGGCCTGTGATGAACCGTGCCTGGTGGCGGGAACGCTCCGAACTCGGCGTCTGCGCCCTCCTGCTGGCGCTCGGCGTCCTCGTCCTCACCGACGCCCTCACGATGGACATCGACATCGGCCAGCGCGGCCCCGTCGGCCCCCGCACCGTACCGCTCGCCGTCGGCGCCGGACTCCTGCTGATCGCCGTCCTCCTGGCCGTGGACGTCCTGCGCGGCGGCCGGGGCGAGGCCGAGTCCGGCGAGGACATCGACCTCTCCGAACCCGCCGACTGGCGTGCCGTGTCGGGCCTGGCCGGGGTGTTCCTCGCCGCAGCCGTCCTCATCGAACCCGTCGGTTTCCCCGTCGCGGGCGCGCTGCTGTTCTGGGGCGCCGCGTTCGTCCTCGGCAGCCGCCGCTTCGACCGCGACCCGCTGATCGCGGCCGTCCTCTCCTTCGTCACCTACATCCTCTTCGACCACCTGCTCGGCGTGCCGCTGCCCGGCGGCCCCCTCATGGGAGTGCTGTGACGTGAATTCCCTCAACTCCCTTGTGGACGGCTTCGGTACGGCCCTCACGCCGGTCAACCTCCTGTGGGCCGCGCTCGGTGTCCTCCTCGGCACCGCGATCGGCGTCCTGCCCGGCATCGGCCCCGCGATGGCGGTCGCGCTGCTCCTGCCGGTGACGTACGGCCTCGAACCCACGGGCGCGTTCATCATGTTCGCCGGGATCTACTACGGCGCGATGTTCGGCGGCTCGACCACGTCGATCCTGCTCAACACGCCCGGCGAGAGCGCCGCCGTGGTCGCGGCCATGGAGGGCAACCCCATGGCCAAGTCGGGGCGCGGCGCGCAGGCCCTCGCCGCCGCTGCCGTCGGCCACTTCGCGGGCGGGATGATCGGCACGATCCTCCTGGTCGTCCTCGCGCCCACGGTCGCCGACCTCGCCGTCGACATCGGTGCCCCCGACTACTTCGCCATCATGGTCCTCGCGTTCATCGCCGTGACCTCCGTCCTCGGCGCCTCCCGCCTGCGCGGCCTCGCCTCCCTGCTGATCGGCCTGACCCTCGGCCTCGTCGGCCTCGACCAGATGACCGGCCAGCAGCGTCTGACCTTCGGCTCCCTCCAACTCGCCGACGGCATCGACGTGGTGATCGTCGCGGTCGGCCTCTTCGCGATCGGTGAAGCGCTGTGGGTCGCCGCCCACCTGCGGCGTACGACGGGGAAGGCGATCCCCGTCGGAAGACCCTGGCTCGGCCGTGACGACGTCAAACGGACCTGGAAGTCCTGGCTGCGCGGCCCGTTCATCGGCTTCCCCTTCGGGGCGATCCCGGCGGGCGGCGCCGAGATCCCCACCTTCCTGTCGTACGTCACGGAGAAACGCCTCTCGAAGCACCCGGACGACTGGGGCAAGGGCGCCATCGAGGGCGTCGCCGGACCCGAGTCGGCGGCCTCCGCCTCCGCCGCCGGAACCCTCGTGTCCATGCTGACGCTGGGCCTGCCGACCACCGCCGTCGCCGCCGTCATGCTGGCCGCGTTCCAGCAGTACGGCATCCAGCCGGGCCCGCTCCTCTTCGAGAACGAACCCGACCTGGTATGGGGCCTCATCGCGTCCCTGTTCGTCGGCATGGTCCTCCTGCTCGCCCTGAACCTGCCGCTCGCGCCGGTGTGGGCGAAGCTCCTGCGCATCCCCCGGCCCTACCTCTACGCGGGCATCCTGTTCTTCGCGGCCGTCGGCGCGTACGCGGTCGGCGGCGAGGTCATCGACCTGGTGATCCTGCTGATCATCGGGCTGATCGGGTTCGGGATGCGGCGCTACGGGCTGCCGGTGCTGCCCGCCGTGATCGGCGTCATCCTCGGCCCCAACGCCGAGCAACAGCTCAGGCGGGCGCTACAGATCAGCGACGGGAGCGTGTCCGGGCTCGTCAACACACCGTTCTCGGTGACCGTCTACGCCGTCGTCCTGATCCTGCTGCTGTGGCCGGCGCTGAAACGGCTCGCGAAACGCGGATGATCTTCCCGCCCTTCACAAGATACAGCTGATGGGGGGCCTTGCCACAAGGCCCCCGTGACGCCGCAGAATCCCCCCTGTTCTCAAGGGGGGTACCCATGTTTGACGTGATCGTGGCCGGCGCCGGACCGACCGGCCTCATGCTCGCCGCCGAACTGCGCCTGCACGGCGTACGCGTGCTCGTGCTGGAGAGGGACCCGGCGCCCAGCGGACAGTCCCGCGCGCTCGGACTGCACGTGCGCAGTATCGAAGTCCTCGACCAGCGCGGCCTGTTGGACCGCTTCCTGCCCTTGGGACAGCGGTTCGCGGTGGGCGGCATCTTCGCCGCCATCCGCACTCCCTGGCCCGAGCGGCTCGACACCGCCCACTCGTACATCCTGGCCGTCCCGCAGACCACCACCGAACGCCTCCTGGCCGAACACGCCGCCGAGGCGGGCGCGGAGGTCCGGCGCGGTGCCGAACTGGTCGGCCTCACGCAGGACTCGGGTGGCGTCACCGTCGAACTCGCCGACGGGAGCCGCGTCCAGGCCCGGTACCTGGTGGGCTGCGACGGCGGACGCAGCACCGTCCGCAGACTCCTCGGCGTCGGCTTCCCCGGCGAACCCGCCGTCTCCGAGACGATGCTCGGCGAGTTCGAAGTCGGAGTGTCGCCCGAGGAGTTGGCGGCCGTCGTCGCCGAAGTCCGGCACAGGAGCGAGCGGTTCGGCACCATGCCGCTCGGGGGCGGCGTGTACCGCGTCATCGTCCCCGCCGAGGGGTTCAGCAAGACTCCGCCGACCCTGGAGGAGTTCAAGCAGCGGCTGCGCGAGTTCGCCGGCACCGACCTCGGCGTCCACTCGCCCCGCTGGATCTCCCGCTTCGGCGACGGCACCCGGCTCGCCGAACGCTACCGGGTGGGACGGGTACTGCTCGCCGGGGACGCCGCGCACGTCCACCCGCCGACCGGCGGCCAGGGACTCAACCTCGGCCTCCAGGACGCGTTCAACCTGGGCTGGAAGCTCGCCGCCGAGGTCAACGGGTGGGCGCCGCAAGGGCTGTTGGACACCTACCACGCCGAACGGCACCCGGTCGCGGCGGCGGTCCTCGACAACACGCGGGCCCAGAGCGAGCTGCTGTCCTCGGAGCCGGGAGCGCGCGCCGTGCGCCGGCTCGTCGCCGAGCTGATGGAGTTCGAGGAGGTCAACCGCCATCTCATCGAGAAGGTCACCGCGATCGGGGTGCGCTACGACTTCGGCGCCGGGCACGAGCTGGCCGGGAAGCGGCTGCGGGACATCGGGCTCAAACGGGGGCGGCTGTACGAGCTGACGCGCACCGGACGCGGCGTCCTGCTGGACCAGAACGGCGCGCTCTCGGCGCGGGGCTGGGCCGACCGCGTGGACCACGTCGTCGACGTCAGCGAGGAACTCGACGTACCCGCCGTGCTGTTGAGGCCCGACGGGCACGTGGCGTGGGCCGGGGAGGGCCAGGAGGATCTGCGCGGGCATCTGGAGCGCTGGTTCGGCGCACCGGGCGCGTGAGGCCGCACCCGGCGCGTGAGGCCGAACCGGGCGGGACCGGTCAACCGGCCCGCCCGGTAAGGGTGTCAGCGCTTCGTGTACAGGAAGCCGACCTTGTCCAGCTCGTCGGCCGCGCGCCCGTGGAAGCCCGCGATCTGCCAGCCGGCGGGCGCGGTGCGGGTGACGCAGTCGGAGGTGGTGGTGCCACCGGCGAGGGTGCGCCCCAGGTTGGTGGTGAACTTGACGGAGAAGATCCGCGTGTGGTCGTCCTTGACGCCCTGGCAGAGGTCGGCCGTCGTCACGTACTCGCCGGAGCCCAGCGTCAGGGACGACGCCGTACCGCCCGTACCGCCGTGCGTGAGGACCGTGCCGTCGGACAGGGTGATGCCGACCTGGTCCACGCGGGTGCCCGCGCGCAGGGAGATCGTCGTGGCGCGGGCGCCCGCCGCGACCTTCGGCAGGTCCTGGTAGTAGTCGCCGTGCGGCCCGCCGAACTGCTCGCTCGCCTGGAAGGCGGGGTTCTGCGACCAGGTGAAGCCGACCGTGACCGGGTCGTGGTCGGAGAGCATCTTGCCGTCGGAGGTGAGGAACTTGGCGTGCTCGTTGTTGTACGAGGTCGCGTTCAGCGTCACCAGCTTGCTGCCCCGGTACAGGACCTTGTCGACGACCTCGCACGTGTTCGGCACGGTCGCCCCGGTCTGGTCGCACACCAGCGCGTCGCTGCCCTTCGCGGGCGGCGTCCCGCCGCGCACCAGCTGCACCCACGCGTCGGTGAGGCCGTTGGCGGCGGCGAACTCGCCGATGGTGTCGGCGGCGCGCGTGTACCGGGTGTTGGTGTCGCCCATGACGACGACCGCGTTGCCCGCGGAGTGGCTGTTGATGAACGCGGTGAGCTGGCTCAGGTTGCTCGCGCGGGACGCCTGGTCACCGTCGTTCGTGCCCGCGTTGGTGTGCAGGTTGTAGAAGTCGACGTACACCCCCTCGGCGAGCCGCTCCCGCATGAAGCTGAAGCCCTTCGGGGTGAGGCAGTCGCCCGAGTCGATCTGGCAGGAGGTCCACCGCACCCGCTCGAAGTCGTCCCCGTCCCACGCGTAGTCGGAGACGGTGTTGAGCCCGCTGCCGATCCCCGCGCCCCCGCTGGTCGCGGTGCGGTAGGCGTGCGTGTCGGTCGAGTACAGGTACGCGTGGTAGTTGAAGTCCTCCTGCACGTTCACGATGTCGTACGGCGCGATACGGCGCCCGATCTCGGTCGTGCTCGTGTCACGCGGCGTCGAGGCGCTGGAGAGCGACTCCGGCAGACCGGCGACGTTGTACGTGAGCACGTTGAAGCTGCCGGACGTCGCGGCCGACGCCGGTGCGGTGGTCGCGGTGAGCGCGCCCACGGCCGCGGCGGCGGTCGCGAGACAGGCGAGGAGTCTGCGCATGGGAAAGGGCCTCCTGGGGGGTGACGAACTAGCACAGTGTCGAGGTCATGTCAGAACGGCGCGACAAGATCGGGTGTCCAACAAGTCCGAGGTCTGTGAAGCGCAGGTTTCCTGACGGACAGCCGGTGCGGAAGTGGTACGGCACGTCAATTGACGTGCGCTTTACCGTCCGCCGTGCTGTGATCGTCCGTCATGGACGCCCCCCTCGCCCCGCCCGCCGACCTGCTCGACCGCATGGCCCGCAACCTCGCCGAACACGCCTGCCACCGCCACCGCACGCTGCCCGGCGCCCACGTCACCGACACCGGCGACCTTTTGATCGCCGACAGCGGCCTGCCCGACGACACCTTCAACCTCGTCACCTCGGCCCGCTTCACCGGGGCGAACGCCGACCGGCGCATCGCCGAAACCACCGCCTCCCTCCCGGCGGACCGCCCGTTCTCCTGGTGGGTGGGGCCCACCTCGACCCCGTACGACCTCAGCGCCCGCCTGACTGCGGCCGGGCATCCGGCGTCCGAGCACGAGACGGCGATGTGGGCGCGACCGGCCGACACCCCGCCCCCGTCCACCACCCTGGACATCCGCCCCGTCACCACCCCCGACCGGCTCGCCGACTACGCTCGGATCCTCGCCGCCAACTGGACCCCGCCCTCGGCCACCGTCCCCCGCTTCCACGCCGGCGCCCTCACCCCCGGCTCCCCGGCCCACTACCTCGTCGGCTACAGCGACGGCACCCCCGTCTGCACCGCCGAGGTCTTCCTGCACGCCGGCGTCGCCGGCCTCTACAACATCGCCACCCTCGCCGCCCACCGCAGGCAGGGCCACGGCGGCGCCATCACCCACGCCGCCCTGCGCACCGCCCTCGCCCACGGCCACCGCACCGTCGTCCTCCAGGCGTCCCCCGAGGGCGAACCCGTGTACCGGCGCCTGGGCTTCCGCCCCTGCGGCCGGTACACGGAACACGCCGTGCGGGTCAGAGCAGTTCGAGGAACCGGTCGGTGAACTCCTCGGTGCTCGCACCGCCGCCCAGATCCGGCGTCCGTACGTCCGTGCGCGCCAGCAGCGCCGCCATCGCGTCGGTGACCTCCCGGGCCGCCTCGGGATGCCCGAGGTGCTCCAGCATCAGCGCCGCCGACCAGATCGCGCCCAGCGGATTGGCGACACCCCGGCCCGCGATGTCGGGGGCGGAACCGTGCACCGGCTCGAACATCGAGGGGTACTCCCGCTCGGGGTTCAGGTTCGCGGACGGCGCGATCCCGATGGACCCGGCGACAGCGGCGGCCAGGTCGCTGAGGATGTCACCGAAGAGGTTGGAGGCCACGACGACGTCGTAACGCTCCGGTACCAGCACGAACTTGGCGGCCAGCGCGTCGATGTGCTCCTGCTCCCACACGACCTGGGGGAAACGCTCGGCCCGCTCCGCGACGAGCTGGTCCCAGAACGGCATGGTGTGCACGATCCCGTTCGACTTCGTCGCGGACGTCAGCCGGCCGCCCCGCCGCGCCGCCAGCCCGAAGGCGTGGTCCAGGACACGCGTCACGCCCGCCCGCGTGAACACGGCTTCCTGCACGGCGAGTTCCTCCGGGAAACCGGCGTTCATCCGGCCCCCGACCTCGCTGTACTCGCCCTCGTTGTTCTCCCGCACCACCACGAAGTCCACCGCCCCGGGCCGCGCCCCGCGCACCGGGCTCTCGACGCCCTCGAAGACGCGGATCGGCCGCAGGTTGACGTACTGGCGCAAGCCCCGCCGGATCGGGATCAGCAGCCCCCACAGCGACACGTGATCGGGAACCCCGGGACACCCCACGGCCCCCAGCAGGATCGCGTCCTTGTCCCGGAGCTGGTCGAGCCCGTCGTCCGGCATCATCGCGCCCTCGCGCACATAGCGCTCGCAGGACCAGTCGTACGAGGTGTAGGTGAGCCCGAAGCCGTGCCGGCGGCCGAGGAGGTCCAGGACCCGCTGGGCCGGGGGCAGCACTTCGGCGCCGATGCCGTCGCCGGGGATGAGGGCGATGTGGTGGTTCGTCATGGCGTCGATTTCAGCAACAGGGCTGGTGGGGCGTCCAAGACGGAGATCGGATCGGCCTTATAGGGAGCGCTTATCAGCGGCGTCGATGTCCGCCGCGATCCCCAGGAACGCCGAAGCCGCCGGAGACACCGCACCCCGACGGCACACCAACGCGATCTCCAAAGCGGTCTCCGGCTCGATGTCCATCACGTGCGCGCCCGTCTGCCGGGCGATCCCCCGCCACGCCTCGGTGACGACGGCCGCGCCGACCCCGGCGAGCACCAACGGCAGCAGCGCCACCCGGTGTTCGGTCTCCACGGCCACGGTGAAATCGACGCCCCGCGCGCGCAGTGCGTCGACGTAGGCGCGCAGCCCGGTGCCGGGCTGCCCCACGATCAGCCGCTGACCCGCCAGTTCCTCGCAGCGCACAGCGGTACGCCCGGCCAGCGGACTGTCCGGCGGGACCATCAGCAGCAGCCGCTGCCGGCCCAGCGCCCGTACGGCGACCTCGCTGTCCGGCAGCGGTCCGACGGACGCCAGGATCCCCAGCTCCACCGCGCCCGTGCGCACCAGGTCGATCACCTCGCGCGGCGTGAACGCGGCCCTGACCGCCACGGTCACCCCGGGGTGCAGCCGGCTGAACGCGGCGGTCAACGTGCTCAGCGGCTCCACCGCCTGCGACGGCGAACACGCGAGATCCAGCCGCCCCGTCCGCAGCTCGTGCACGGCCTCGACACTCGACCGCGCCGTCTGGAGACTCCGTACGGCCTCCCGCGCCGGGCCGATGAGCGCCCGCCCCGCCTCCGTCAGGACGGCCCGCCGCCCGATCCGGTGGAAGAGGTCCGTCCCGAGGTCCCGCTCCAGCGCCCGCACGGCCTGCGACAGCGACGGCTGCGAGACGTACGACGCGGTCGCGGCGCGGTGGAAGCCGCCGTGGTCGACGATCGCGAGGAAGTACTCCAACTGCCTGATGTCCACGCACACCCCTTCGGCCGGGCGCTCGTACCTGAGTACCTGAGTGGTCCGTCATACCTGAGTGGTCGGTCATTCGGCCGAGGCAGGGCCCGAGAACGGCTGCGGAGTGTGACCGTTCGGCCGATCCGCGGTGACGTGCTGTGACGGGACAGTGAAGGTGCAACGCCTCACCCGCCTCGCCTCGCCACAGGAGTACGGCCATGTCGATCCCGTCGCTCGAAGCCTTGCCGGTACGGCCCGGAGCCCGCCTGCTGCCGGCCGCGTCGTACTGGTGGGCGTGCGCCGGGTTCGCGCTGGCGCTGGCGTCGGTCACGACGCTCACCTCCCACCGGGTGTGGGGGCTGTGCGCGGCGGTCGGGTACGGGACCGCGGCGCTGGTGGCGCGCAGGACCGGCAGCCCGTGGGCGTGGGCCGCCGCGAGGCCGGCGCTGGCCGGGGCGGTGGCGGTGCCGCTCGTCGTGCTGATGGTGATGGGGGTGGCGCAGTCCGAGGTGGGGGTCGTGGAGCACTCGGGAAGCCTGCTGCTGAGCGGCGGGAGCCCCTATGTCTCCCACCCGGTCGAGGTCGGTGACTACAACCCGTATCTGCCGGGGATGGCACTGTTCGGGCTGCCGCACGCGCTGCTGGGCGAAGTGCCCCTCGCCGACGCCCGGCTGTGGTTCGCGGTGGTGTTCCTGGCGTCGCTGGGCCTGGCCGCGCGGCTCGGGCCCGGCTCCCGGCAGGGCGAGGGCCGCGCGGGCACGGCGGTCGTGCCGCTGCTCGCCGCGTTCCCCGCGGTCGCTCTGCTGCTCGCCGTCGGCGGGGTGGATCTGCCGGTCATCGGGCTCATGTGCCTCGCGTTGACCCTCGCGGGCCGACGCGGGACGGGCACCTGGGCCGGGGTGGCGACAGGGGCCGCGGCGGCGCTGAAGTGGACGGCCTGGCCGCTGCTGCCGGTGGCGCTCGTGCTGGTCGCGGCGGTGTCGGGACGGCGGGCCGCCGTGCGGGCCGGGTGGGTGGCACTGGTGGTGGCCTGCGCGGTCGTGCTGCCGTCGGCCCTGGTCGACCCGAGGGCGTTCGTCGAACAGGTGGTGCTGTTCCCGCTGGGCGCGGGACACGCCGGATCGCCCGCGACGAGTCCGCTGCCGGGGTACCTGCTGGCCACCCACGTGCCGGGCGGCAGGACCCTCGCGGTGGCCGCGCTCGCGGCGAGCGCCGTGGCGATCGGGGTGTCCCTGACGGTGCGCCCGCCGCGCACGCTCGTCGCCGCCGCGGACCGGCTGGCGCTCGGACTGGGCCTCGCGATGTGCCTGATGCCGGCGACGCGGTTCGGCTACCTCGTCTACCCCATGGTGCTGCTGGTGTGGTTCCGGCGGGAGACGTGGACGCGGTGGGCGGCGAAGACGACGGGGCGGGTGGTGGCCGGGCGGGGAACGGTCGTGGTCACAGGCGGGGCGGGCCGTGCGGTGGTTGAGGCGCTCGCCTTCACGGGCCGTGCGGAGGCCGAGACGCCTGCCGTCACGGGCCGGGCCCGCCGCGGAGAGAAAGAGGGGCCCGCCCCTTCGGAAGAGGCGGGCCGGGGGGTGAGGGAATGTCAGCCGACGGTGTAGGTGTACGGGATGCCGGTCAGGACGGAACCGGTGCGTTCGGCGAACGCGGGGGTGTACGTCTCGACGTACAGGGTGCCGTGGACCACCGTCCCGGCCGGCGCGGTCGGCTTGACCGTGGCCTTGAGGGTGACGGTGCCGTCCGCCGCGACGAACACCGGGGCGAGTGTCGAACCGGGCTGCCACAGGTCGCCGGTGGCCGGTTCGACGGCCGGGTCGAAGGCCCTGGTGCGGGCGGTGAGCGTGAGGTGACCGGTGCCCTTGGGTGCCTGGGCGGTGCCGAAGGGGCCGGCCGGGGTCAGCTCCGTGTACCAGTCGCCGGGGGTGACCTCGGCGGCGGACAGCGAGGCGGTCACGGTGCCGTCGGTGCGCGCGAAGCCGACGACGTCCGGTGCGACCGTGGTGTGGGCCATCTCCACGTCCACCGGGGAGTCGGCGGTGGCGACGGCGGTGAGCGCGCTGGTGTGCCGGGGCACCCGCCAGTTCGCCGGGTCGGGGAACGGCAACTGCGCGGTCGCCGAACCGCTCGTCGGGGTCAGCACCAGGTCGGTGTCGGCGGCGAGGCGGGGATCGAGGAAGAGGTAGCGCCCGGCGGACCCGGTGTTCTTCACCCGCACCGTCACCTCCTGCGCGACACCGCGCGCGAGCTTCTGCGCCGGGTCGCCCGGCAGCCCGGAGGCGGTGACGTCGACGGTGTCGTAGCGGACGTGCCCGGTGACCCGGTCGGTGAAGTCCTTGCCGCTGACCGGGTTCGGCAGGACGACGAGCAGCCGCCAGCGCCCGGCGGCGGGGGAGTCGGCGGTGAGGGACGCGGCGGTCGTCGGCGTCGTGCCGTCCGCGCCGGTCAGGTTGGTGTCGGAGGCGGCGATCTGGCCCTCGGGGTCGACGAGGTAGTACGCGAGCGTGGTGTCCGGGTCCTGTGCGGCGAGGTCGACGCTCAGGTTCCGGTGACCGGCCGGGACGTCCAGGTCGTAGCCGAGGACCTGACCGACGACCCGGCCCACCCCTCCGGTGACCGTCGCGGTGAACGACTCGCCGAGCAGGGTCCGCCGGGAGACGGGCACCGACAGCCGGGTGCCGTCCGTCGCCGCGAACTGGAGGGACGCGGGCGCGTCACCGGCCTCGGCGGGCAGCGTCACGCGCACGGGGAAGTCGGCGGTGGCCCCCGGCGCGATGGTCCGGGTGACCTCGGGAACCCCGGCGGAGGCGAACGCGTGCCCGCTGAACCGGAGTTTCACGGCACCCCGGTAGGAGCCGGGCTTGATCGGCGGGTCCGCGAGATGGGCCCGCCCGTTGTTCCACACGACCTTCGCCGTCCAGGTCCCCGCGACCGGGTGATGGACGTCGACGTGCTGGTAGTTCGGATAGCTGCCGTAGCCGTCGTAGTCGTACGACATCTGCGTGAGCCGGCCCTCGGGGTCCACGAGGAACAGCGCGAGCGTGCCCGAGTCGCCGGTGCCCGGCCAGACCATCTGGGCGTCGAGCAGCGGGGTCCCGGCCGGGACGTCGAAGGTGACCGGCGGCGCGGCCAGGGCCCCTTCGGGTGCCCCGGTGTCCAGCGGGTCGCCGACGGTCGCGGTGCGGTCGGTGCGGAACGTCTCGGCGCCGACCGCCCGCGAGCCCATGGTGACCTGGCGGGACACCGTGCCGGTGTTGGTGAGGGAGACGGTCGTGTCGTGGGCGCTGCCGGGTGCGCCGGTGACGTTCACCTGGCTCACCGACGGCAGGAGCCCGCCGTCGCCCCGGGCGGCCCGCACCGCGGCCTCGGTGTCCAGGAGTCCCGCGCCCTGGTCGTCGGCGGGGGAGTCCAGGTCGGTCGCGGTGCCGGTGAGGATGCGCTTGACCAGGCCGGGCGCGGGCCGCGCGCCGCCGTGGGCGTGCTCGTACGCCTCGATCACCAGCGCGGCGGCGCCCGCGACGAAGGGGGCCGCCTGGCTGGTGCCGCCCCAGACGAGGGTGTCCCCGGTGCAGCCTGTGTAGTGCGGGTCGGCCGTGCACGGCGCCATGCCGGCCTGCGCGGGGGCGACCAGGTCGACGAGCTTGCCGCCCTGGGTGGTGCCGCCGGAGGACAGGGCCGCGATGTCGCCGCTGGTGTACTTCGGGTAGCCGTACGCCTGGGCGACCAGCCGGAAGGCGTTGGTGCCGCCGACGGTGATCGTGTCCGGGTCGCTCGCCGGGGCACCGATCGTGCCGGAGGTCCCGGAGTCGCCGCTGCCGTGGACGACGGTCACCCCGGCGGCGACCGCCGCGCGGATCGCGATGCGCAACGGGTCGTCGGGGGTGTCGGGGAGGGCGCCGTAGTCGGTGGAGACGTTGATGACGTCGGCCTTCTCGTTCCACACGGCGTCGTCGATGGCGCGGGCCATCTGCGACAGCCAGCCGCCCGAGTGCTCGCCCCACACCTTCAGGGCGACGAGGTCGGCGTCCGGGGCGAAGCCGCGGATGTGGAACGTGCAGCCCTTCGGGAGCCCGGCGTGCGGAAGCTCCGTCGCCAGGTCGTAGGTCCGGGCGCCCTGCGCCGCGATGGCCCCGGCGTCGCCGAACGCCTCGCCGCCGTCGGTGTGGTCGGCGGTGCCGTCGCCGGTGAAGTCCCGGACGGCGGAGATGACATGGCTGCCGTCGGGCCGCACGAACTCGGGGTTGTCGACGTCGACGCCCTCGCTGAAGAACGCGACCTTCACGCCCTTGCCGGTAGCCAGGTGCTGCGCCGAGTCGGCCCGGGTGAGGTGCAGCGCCTCGGGCTCCACGAGGGGCGTCGCGGGATCCGCCGGACACGGCCCGGACGCCGGGGTCGCCGTGGGGGAGACGGAGGCGGCGTTCGCGGTGCGGTGGGGGGCGGGGATCCAGCGGTCCGGTACGACGGCGGCGACGGCGGGGTCCGCCGCGAGCCGGGACCGTTCGGCGGGGGAGACGGTCGCGGCGACGGCGTTGACCGAGGCCAGGCGCTGGACGTGCGTCGCGCCGCTGTCCTTGAGGGCGTGCAGCAGGGGGAGTTGGTCGTGGTCGAGGGCGTGCGCGCGCTGGGTCGCGCGGGCGCGTGGGAGGAGGTTCTGATGCTGGTCGCGCATCACGACGACGACGCGCTGTGTGGGGGAGGCGGAGGCGGCTGCCCGCGCCGGAGTGGGGGGTATCTCGCCGGCTGCCGTCAGGCAGGACAGGACGACGGCCGCGACGGCGCCGCCGGCGAGTGCTCTTTTCGTGCTCACCTGACGATCGTCGATCGGCAAGTTGACGGTCGCCCCATCAGAACGCCAGATTTTGACAAAGAGATGGGCCTCGGGAGGACGGACGGCCGTATTCCGCCCGGCGTTCCGCAGGTTTTTCTCCCAGCACCCCGACTGATATGTCAGCTGACAATTCAGGGAGTGATTCCGAGGACCTCTTTCCGGGCCGGAGCCGGGCCGGGGCGAGTGGGGCGGCCGTCAGCAGGTCGGGGTCGGGCAGGGGGCGGGGACGGCCGAGGTGCGGGTCGTGTACTGGGGGCGGACCTGGGGTGGCCAGCAGTTGGGGACGAGGATGCCCAGGGCGTAGGCGCGGGCGACGAGCGCCGACCGGTTGGGGGCCTTGAGCTTCCGGAGCATCGCGCTGACGTGGTACTCGACGCCGTGGCTGCTGAGGCCGAGACAGGAGGCGAGCTGCTGGGTGGAGAGACCGGCCGCGAGCCCTTCGAGGATGTGCGCGGGCACCTCGGCGAGCGCCGGGGGTGCCGGGAGCAGCGGCGTCGGAAGTCCGAAGGGGGTGTCGAGGCGGATCGAGGCGAGCGCGATGTACTCGGTGCGGGACAGGTGGGGGGTCATGGACATCGCGACGCAGGACACGAGACAGTCGACGACCTCGCCCTGCGCGGTGACCATCGGCAGCGGTGCGCTGAACTGCGGCTGGGCACCCGCGAGCAGATGGGTCAGATGCTCGCGCAGGTGCGGCTGGGCCGGCTCGTGGAAGAACAGCGGGAACGGCCGGCCCCCCGGCTCGGGGGAGTCCGCCAGGAACAGGTCGGTGAACGGCTTGTTCGCGGCCACGACACGCAGCCGGGAGTCGACATGGACGACGCTCATGGCGGACGCCGCGTTGTCGTCGCCGAGATGAGCGGTGGTGTACCTGCCTTTGGGAGCGGTCGGCAAGGCGGTACCTCTTTCGTGGTGCAGTTGTTTGGCCGGTATGGTCGCACGGCCGACGGGCGTCAAAAAAGCCGCACGACGGATTTCTGGGACCCCTTTTCACTGAGTGGAACAACAGGCACGTTTCAGCGGGGGTATTTAGTGCCTTTGGGGCGATTTATCACCACGCACTACGGGTTCCCGTAGTGGAGTGCCGTTACTTGAATCCTGTAGGAAAAAACCAGGACGGACACCTGGGGAATTACTTCGGGCGAGAATATTAAATTCCCCGGATCGCTGGGCAGGAATTACTCGGAGGGGGAGGGATTCGCAAGAATTCATGGAGCGGGCAGGGATTTCTTGCCCCTGGACCACTTCCGGCCCGCAACTGACGCGTTAGCCCCTCACGGTCAGGGCACAGCCCGGTGTCACAGTTGGGGGTGCCGATGCTCGGGGAGTTGCTGCGCGGTCACCGGCGTCGGCTGGGGCTTTCCCAGGAGGAACTGGCCGACCGCTCGGGTGTCAGCGTGCGCACGATCAGCCACGTGGAGACGGGCCGTATCGCGAGGCCACGCCCGGCGACGGTACGGCACTTGGCCGACGCCCTGGGCCTCGCCGCAGCGCACCGCGAGGAGTTCCAGGAAGCGGCGACCGGCACACGACTCGCCCGAGTCCCCAACCAACTCCCGCCCGCCCACCTCCTGTTCACCGGCAGAGCCGAACAACTCGCCCGCCTGGACGCCGTCCTCGACAACGACCTGGCGATTTCGGCCATCATCGGCACCGCGGGCGTGGGCAAGACGGCCCTGGCCGTCCACTGGGCCCACAGCGTCGCCGACCGCTTCCCCGACGGCCGCCTCTACGTGAACCTGCGAGGCTTCCACCCCACCGCCGCCGCCGTCACCACCGAGGAAGCCGTCCGCGGTTTCCTGACCGCCCTCGACGTCCCCGCCGAACGCATCGCCCGCGACCCCGAGGCCCAGGTCGGGCTGTACCGCAGCCTCCTGACCGGCAAACGCGTCCTGCTCCTGCTGGACAACGCCCGCGACGCCGAACAGGTCAGACCCCTCCTGCCCGGCGCTCCCGGCTGCCTCGCCCTCGTCACCAGCCGCAACCACCTCACCGGCCTCGTCGCCACGGAGGGCGCCCACCCCGTCGTCCTCGGCCTGCTCGCCGAGGACGAGGCCCGCCACCTCCTCGCCCGCCGCCTCGGACCCGCCCGCGTCCTGGACGCGCCGGACGCCGTCGGCGAGATCGTCACCCGGTGCGCCCGCCTCCCCCTGGCCCTGTCGGTGGTGGCCGCACGGGCCGCCATGACACCGCAGTTCCCGCTCGCCACGTACGCCCGCGAACTGCGCGACGCGGGCGCCCGCCTCGACCCGTTCGCGGGCGACGACCCCGTGACGGACATCCGGGGCGTCTTCTCCTGGTCGTACCGCAGGGTCAGCCCCGAAGCGGCCCGCCTGTTCCGCCTGTTCGGCCTGCACCCCGGCCCCGACCTGACCGTGCCCGCCGCCGCGAGCCTGGCCGGCACCGACCGGGACACCGCCCGCGCCCTGCTCGCCGAACTGACCCGCGCCCACCTCCTCGACCAGCCCGCCCCCGGCCGCCGGGGCGCCCACGACCTGCTGCGCGCGTACGCCGCCGAACTCACCCGCGGCCACGACCCGGACCCTGACCGCCGCGCCGCCCTGCGCCGGCTCCTCGACCACCACCTGCACAGCGCCGCGGCCGCCTCCGAGGCCCTGAGCTGGTACCGCGACCCCGTCGCCCTGCCCGTCCCCGACCCGGCCGTCACCCCCGAGACACCCACCGGCTACGACCAGGCCCTCGGCTGGTTCGCGACCGAACTGCCGAACCTCACAGCGGCCGTCCACACCGCCGCCCGCACCGGCTTCGAGACCCACGCCTGGCAACTCGCCTGGACCCTGGTCAGCTACTTCGACCTCACGGGCCACTGGGCCGAATGGGCCGACACCCACGAGACGGCGCTGAGAGCCGCCCGCGCGAGCGGCGACACCGTCGGCGAGGCCCGCACCTGCCGCAACCTCGGCCGCGTCCGCTGCCGGCAGGGCCGCTACGAGGAGGCCACCGCACGCCTGCGCCACTCCCTGCACCTGTCCCGCGACCTCGGCGACCGAGTCGGCCAGGCCCAGGCGCTGCGCAACCTCGGCGGCGTCGAAGGACGCCTGGGCCGCTTCCCCGAGGCCCTCGACCAGGTCCGCCGGGCCCTCGGCCTGTTCCGCGCCGCCGGACACCGTGTGGGGGAGGGCCGCGCCCTCAACCAGGTCGCCTGGTGGGAGTCCCACCTCGGCGACCACCGGGCCGCCGTCGAACACGGCCGGCAGGCCCTGCGCATCCTCCAGGACCTCGGCGACCGCGACGGCGAGGGCGCCACCTGGGACACCCTCGGCCACGCCCACCACCACCTCGGCGACCACCAGGAGGCCATCACCGGCTTCCGGCACGCCGTACGCCTGCGCCGCGAACGCGGCGACCTCGCCGAGATCGCCGAGTCCCTCGACCACCTCGCCGCCACCCACCGCGCCGCCGGCGACCCCGGCACCGCCGCCCTCCTGTGGCGCGAGGCCCTGGAGTTCCTGGACCGCCTCGACCACCCCGACGCCCACCGCGTCCGCGCCCTCCTGAACGAGTTCACCGGCCCACTGCCCGACCCGGGCCCGGCTGCCGCCCGGTGAACTCGCCCCCACGCAGGCGCGGTACGCTCCCAGCCGAGGACGAGGCGGAGAGGAAGGGCCTGCCATGCGCGTGGCCGTATTCGGCGCCGGCTACATCGGTCTGGTGACCGGTGCCTGCCTGGCCGCGCTGGGGCACCGGGTCGTCGTACGGGACATCGTCCCCGAGCGGGTCGACATGCTCGACGCCGGACAGGTCCCCATCTACGAACCCGGCCTGGAGGAACTGATCCGCGAGCACCGCGAGCGGCTGACGTTCACCCTGGACGCCGCCGGCGCCCTGGAGGGGGCCGACGTCGCCTACATCTGCGTCGACACCCCGCCCACCGCCTCCGGGGACGCCGACCTCTCCCGGGTCTGGTCCGTCGTCGCCGACCTCGAAGAGGCCGCGCACCTGCGGGCCGTTGTCCTCAAGTCGACCGTCCCCGTCGGCACCGGCGCGAAGGTCCGCCGCGCCCTCGACGCGGCGGGCCTCGTGCACGTCGGCTACGCCGCGAACCCCGAGTTCACCGCCGAGGGCCGCGCCGTCGAGGACTTCCTGCGCCCCGACCGGGTCGTCGTCGGCTCCGACGACGAGGCCACCGCACAGCTCGTCGCCGACCTCCACCGAGGAGTCGAAGGCCCGGTCGAGCTCATGACTGTCCCCTCCGCCGAGATGGTCAAACTCGCCGCGAACGCCCTCCTCGCCACGAAGATCACGTTCATCAACGAGATCGCCGCCGTCTGCGAGCAGACCGGCGCCGACGTCGTCGAGGTCGCCCGCGCCGTCGGCATGGACCACCGCCTCGGCCCGCACTTCCTGGGCGCGGGCCTCGGCTACGGCGGCTCCTGCTTCCCCAAGGACTCCCGCGCCCTGCGCGCCATGGCCTCCAACAGCGGCTACCCCTTCCAGATGCTGTCGGCCGTCATCGAGGTCAACGACCTCCAGCCCCGCCGCGCCGTCCAGCGGATCAAGCAGGAACTCGGCACCCTCGACGGACGCCGCATCGCCCTGCTCGGCCTCACCTTCAAACCGGACACGGACGACATGCGCGAGGCCCCCTCCGCCGTCATCGCCGCCCGCCTCCTCGCCGAGGGCTGCGAGGTCACCGGCTGGGACCCCATGGCCCGCCTCGCCGCCACCGACCCCTGGACCCGGGTGCGCCGCGCGAAGACCGTCACCGAGGCCGCCGAGGGCTGCGACGCCCTGATCGTCGTCACCGAATGGGCCGACCTCCAGGACGTCGACTGGCAGGAGGTCGTCGCGGGAATGCGCGGCCGGCTCCTGTACGACGGCCGCAACGCCCTCGACCGGGACCGCCTGAGCGCCCTCGGCCTCACCTGCATGGGCGTGGGCCGGGCCACCGTCCGGCCTTGAGCGCCTGGATCACCGGGCAGGAGCCTCGGCCTGCGTGAACCACTCGACGGTCCGCTTCAGCCCGTCGGACAGGGCGACCCGCGGCTCCCAGCCCAGCAGGGCACGGGCCCGCCCGATGTCCGGCCGGCGGCGCCGGGGATCGTCCGGATGCGGCGCGACGTACGTCATGGGGGAGCGGCTGCCGGTGATCTCCACGATCAGCTCGGCCAGTTCGAGGACGGTGATCTCGTTCGGGTTGCCCAGGTTGACCGGGCCCGCCTCGGCGCTGTTCAGCAGCGCCACCAGGCCGTCGACCGTGTCGTCCACGTAGCACAGGGACCGCGTCTGCCGCCCGTCGCTCATCACCGACAGCGGCTCACCCCGTAACGCCTGCGTGATGAACGTCGGTACGACCCTGCCGTCGTCGGCGCGCATGAAGGGGCCGTACGAGTTGAAGATCCGGGCGATCGCCGTGTCGACCCCGAACTCGCCCCGGAACGCGACCGCCATCGCCTCCGAGAACCGCTTCGACTCGTCGTACACGGCCCGAGGTCCGACCGGGTTGACGTTCCCCCAGTACTCCTCGGTCTGCGGATGGACCAGGGGATCGCCGTACACCTCGGACGTGGACGCCAGCAGGAAACGCGCGCCCTTCTCGCGGGCCAGGACCAGCATGTTGTACGTGCCGTGGCCGCCGGCGCGCAGCGTGGCGACGGGCAGGTCGAAGTAGTCGACGGGGGACGCCGCGCACGCCAGGTGCGCGATCGCCGACACCGGCCCGTCGACCGTGAACGGCTCGGTGACGTCCGCCTCGACGAACCGGAACCGGGGATGCCCGGCCAGACCGGCGACGTTCGCCGGGCGGCCGGTGCACAGATTGTCGACACACACCACCTCGCTGCCCGCCCCCAGCAAGGCACGGCACAGATGCGAGCCGAGGAAACCGGCACCGCCGGTCACCACGACCCGCCCGGCCCCGGGCGAGGAAACCGTCGGTCTGCCAACGTCGCTCATGGCCCCAACTCCTTACGATCCGATGGGAAGCCTGGGGTCGGCCGAGGCGTACGGGCGCGGCCGGCCCGAGGAGTCCTGGATCCCGACGTCGGAGCACCCCGGTGCGCGGGGCAGGG
Organism: Streptomyces sp. 4F14; assembly: GCF_048159485.1. Taxonomy (NCBI): domain Bacteria; kingdom Bacillati; phylum Actinomycetota; class Actinomycetes; order Kitasatosporales; family Streptomycetaceae; genus Streptomyces; species Streptomyces sp. 4F14. Next base: position 57,714 of record NZ_JBLRVY010000004.1, on the reverse strand, counting down.
CTGAGGTCAGCCCGCCCGGGCCGCCGTCCCCCGACGACCCTCGCGCCCGCCCGGTCGGCAAGCTCCGTCTCCCCCCGGAAGACCATCCCCCCGACACTGCCGCTCCCCACGCGACAGGCCGCACATCAGCCGATTCTGGCCCATAGTCACGCCCCGGTCCAGATCGTCGTACCGACCGATGACGTCCCGCCCGCACCACGCTTCCCCGCCGTCGCACGGCATGCCCACCGCCACAGCCCCGGCAGCCCGACAGCGGTCGTTCCCGTCGGGGAACAGGCGATGATGGAGGGGTGGCTGAGAACACCGAAGCGCAGTTGACGGGCCGTGACCCCGAACTCGCCGACCTCCAGGACGCCGTGGCGAACGGCACGACCCTGCTCCTGCTCGGCGAGCCCGGCACCGGCAAGACCCGCCTCCTGGCGACCGCCGCGGACCGCGCCCGCGCGCAGGGACACCTGGTCCTGACCGCACAGGGCAGCGAGGCCGAGGCCCACCACTCCTTCGCCTCGCTGCACCAGCTCCTGCTGCCCCTCCTGCACCGCACGGCCACCCTCCCCGCCCACCAGCGCACCGCCCTGGACACCGCGCTCGGCACGGCCCCCGCCGACACCCCCGCCGACCCCATGCTCCTGCGCCTGGCCGTCCTGACCCTCCTGACCGAGGCCGACACCGAGACCCGGACCAGGACCGAGACGGAGACCGGGACCAGGGCCGGAGCCACGACCGGCGTCACGACCACGACCGAGGCCGGAGCCGAGACCCCACCCGCCCCCAGCACCTCCCCCCGCACCGGCCTCCTCCTCACCGCCGACGACGTCCAGCACTTCGACCGCGACTCCCTCGACGTCCTCGCCTTCGTCCTGCGCCGCACCCACCGCATCCCCGCCCTCCTCGCCGCCCGAGGCCAGACACCCCCCGACGGCGTCCCCGCCGACCTCCGGACGACGCTCCTGGGCCCCCTGCCCGACCAGGCCGCCGCCGACCTCCTGGACGCCCAGCCGCACGCCCCCACCGGCAGAGCGCGCAGCGAACTCCTCGGGCAGGCCCACGGCAACCCCCTGGCCCTCATCGAACTGGCCCGCGCGGCCCGTCAGGGCGTCCTCCCCGGCGGCGGCCTCCCCCAGACGGAACGCCTCCAACGCCTGTACGCGGCACGGCTCCCCGCCCTCCCCGACACCACCCGCCGCCTCCTGCTGTACGCGGCGGCCTCCCAGTACGAGGACCTCGTCACCGTCATGGCCGCGGCCGGCGCCGGGGACGACCTCACGGCCTGGGCCCCGGCCGAGGAAGCCGGCCTCGTGACGATCGCCGACGGCCGCGTCCTGTTCCGCCACCCCCTCGCCCGGGCCGGCTGCTACCAGGCCGCCCCCGCCCACCGGCGCCGCGAGGCCCACCACGACCTCGCCGCCGCCCTCACCGACGACCCCTCCCGCCGAGCCTGGCACCTCGCCGCCGCCTGCCCCGGCCGCGACGAGTCCGTGGCCGCGGCCCTGGAGGACACCGCCCGCCTCGCCGAACGCTGCGGCGGCTTCCATGCGGCGGCCCGCGCCCTGCAACGCGCCGCCGAATGCAGCCCCGCCCCCGCCGACCGCGCCCGCCGCTACACCAAGGCCCTGCACGCCGCCACCAACGCCGCCGACCCCGCCTGGGTGCGCGAGCTGTACGACCAGGTCACCGCCCTCACCGACGACCCCGACGTCCTGTCCGTGGCGGCCTGCGGCGTCGCGATGGCCCTGTCCCTGCACGGCCACCAGCGCCAGGCGTCCCAGATCCTCGCCGGCGCCCTCGCCCCCACCCCGCCCACCTCGGGCATGACGGCGTTCGCTCTGGCCAGCGTCCTGGGCGCGGTCGCCTACCAGTCCGGCCTGCCCGAACCCCGCCGCCCCGTCGCCGCCCTCCTCGCCGGCGCCGGCACCCGCGACGGCGACACCCCGTACGCCGAACTGTCCAGCAACGGCAGCTGGGCCGCCGTACGCGCCACCACCCTCGCCGCCGCCGACCCCACCCACGCCCCCGCCCTCCTGCGCGACATCCGCCGCCCCGCCACCGGCCCCGCCCCCGCCGACCGGGTCGCCGACATGACCTGGACCCTCGGCATCGGCGGTACCGCCTGGTACGCCGACGAGTCCGACCAGTGCGTGGAGACGTTCCGCCAGGCGTACGCGGGCCTTCGCGCGTACGGCGCGATGGGCCCCGCCGTCCCCACGCTCACCGCGATGGCGGGCGCCCTCCTCGACACCGGCCGCTGGGCCGAGGCCGACGAACACCTGGAACGCACCGCCGCCCTCGCCGCCGTCCACGCCCTGCGGTTCCTGCGCGTCGACGTCGAGGCGCTGCGCGCGACGCTCCGGGCCCTGCGCGGCGAACCCGCGGGCCCCGGCCTCGCCTGGACGGCCGTCGACCTGGACGAGAACCGCGCCACCCACGCCCGCCTGCTGCGTGCGGAGGGCGCCGCCGCGACGGCAGCCGGCGACCACGAGGGCGCCTACCGGCACCTGCGCCGCCTGTTCGGCGAGGACGGCACCCCGCTGCACTACTTCCTGTCGCCCCGCTCGGTCGCCGACCTCGCCGCGGCCGCCCACCGCACCGGCCGCCAGGCGCGGACGGCCCCGGTCGTCGACGCCGTACGCACCGCTCTCGGACCCCGCCCCACGACCCGGACGACCCTGCTCCTGCACCACGCCGCCGCCCTCACCGGACCCGCGAAGGACGCCGAGCACCACTTCCGGCTCGCCACCGTCAACCCGGCCGCCGACCAGTGGCCGCTGGCCCGCGCCCAGGCGAGGCTGCACTACGCGCAGTGGCTGCGCAGACGCCGCCGCCCCCTCGACGCCCGCCCCCTGCTGGCCGTCGCGCTGGAGACGTTCACCCGGCTCGGCGCGGCCGGCCTCGCCGACGAGGCGCGCGTCGAACTGCGCGCCAGCGGCGTGGGCACGACACCGGCGGGCGGCGACCCGCTGGCCGACCTCACCGCCCAGCAGCGTGAGATCGTCCGGCTCGCGGCGAAGGGGCTGCGCAACCGGGAGATCGCGGAACATTTGATGGTCTCGCCGCGCACCGTCAGTTCCCACCTGTACCAGGTGTATCCGAAACTGGGGGTGAGCAGCCGCAACCAGCTCCGGGACCTCGTCGAGGACCTGTGAGAGCCTGCGCTCCGAACCCCACCGGCACGCCGCAAGGAGGCGCGTGAACCCGGACCGTGTAGTCCTCGACCCCCTCGTCCGACGGCTCGTCGACGCCTCGGCCGGCCCGCCCTACCTGCACCGCATCGGCCCCGTCGACGGCCGCCAGGCCCTGCTGGAGATGCAGGGCCACCCGGACGACGACCTCGACGCCGAGTTCCGCGTCGCCCCCGTCGGCCCCTCCGGGCTCGTCGGCTTCTGGCTCTTCCGCCCCCGCCGCACGCCCGGCCCGCACCCGGTCGTCGTCTACCTGCACGGCGGCCGGTGGATGCTCGGCGACGCCCGCACCCACGCCCGCCTCGCCGGCGAACTCGCCGACCTCAGCGGCGCCGCCCTCGTCGTCCCCGAGTACACCCGCACCCCCGAGGCCCGCTACCCGGTCGCCCTGGAGGAGTCGTACGCCACCCTCACCTGGATCGCCGCCCAGGCCCCCGGCCTCGGCCTCGACGGCCGCCGCATCGCCGTCGCCGGGGACTGCGCCGGGGCCACCCTCGCGACCGCCCTCACCCTGACCGCCAAACAGCGCGGCGGCCCCCGCCTGCGCGCCCAGCTCCTGTACTGCCCGATGACCGACCCCGACGCCGACACCGACTCGGCACGCCGCTTCGCGTCCGGCTACTTCCTCACCCGCGAGGCCGTCGCCTGGTACTGGCAGGAGTACGCCGACCACCCCGACGACCTCACCGAACCCACCGCCGCCCCCCTGCGCGCCACCGAGGCCGACCTCGCGGGACTGCCCGCCGCCCTGATCGTCTCCGCCGAGGCCGACGTCGTGCGCGACGAGGGCGAGGCGTACGCGCGCCTGCTGCGCCGCGCGGGCGTCCCCGTGACCGCCGTCCGCTACCTGGGCACGGTCCACGACTTCGTCTCCCTGAACTCCCTGCGCGACAGCCCGCCCACCCGCGCCGCGATCCGGCAGGGAGCCCGGTTCCTGGCCTCGGCCCTCACACAGTCAACTTACTGATGCGCCGGACCCGGACCCTTGCGAGGCTGGGGGACACCACCCCACGACCAGGGAGAACCCCATGTCCGAGCCCGTAGACCCGGTACTGGAACCCGCCGCCCGCGCCTTCGCCGAGGCCACCGCGAACCCGCCCTACCTCTTCGACCTCCCCCCGGCCGAGGGCCGCAAGGCCGTCGACGACGTCCAGTCCGGCGAGATCGACAAGCCCGACGTCGACGAGGAGTGGGTGACCGTCTCCGGCGGCCCCACCGGCAGCGTCCGCGCCCGCATCGTCAAGCCCGCCGGTACCGACGGCACCCTGCCCGTCATCGTGTACATCCACGGCGCCGGCTGGGTGTTCGGCAACGCCCACACCCACGACCGGCTCGTGCGCGAACTCGCCGTCGGCGCGGGCGCCGCGGTCGTCTTCCCCGAGTACGACCTCTCGCCCGAGGCCCGCTACCCGGTCGCCGTCGAGCAGAACCACGCCGTCGCCCGCTGGATCGTCGAGCAGGGCGCCGGGCACGGCCTCGACGCCACGCGCATCGCCGTCGCCGGGGACTCCGTCGGCGGCAACATGGCCGCCGCCCTCACCCTGCTCGCCAAGGAGCGCGGGGACGTCCCGCTGGTCCAGCAGGTGCTGTTCTACCCGGTCACCGACGCCGCCTTCGACACCCCGTCCTACCACCAGTTCGCCACCGGCTACTTCCTGCGCCGCGACGGCATGCAGTGGTTCTGGGACCAGTACACGACCGACGAGGCCGACCGCGCCCGGATCACCGTGTCCCCGCTGCGCGCCACCACCGAGCAGCTCACCGGCCTGCCCCCGGCCCTCGTGATCACCGCCGAGGCCGACGTCCTGCGCGACGAGGGCGAGGCGTACGCCGCGAAACTCCGCGCGGCCGGCGTCCCCGTCACCGCCGTCCGCTTCCAGGGCGCCATCCACGACTTCGTGATGCTCAACGCCCTGCGCGGCACGCAGGCCGCCGGGGCGGCCATCACCCTGGCCACGGACACGCTGCGCACCGCCCTGCACCCCGCCTGAGCCCGGGGCCGTGACCACACCGGCCACCGGCACGCCGTACCCCGCTCGACCTCCAGGAGAGACATCACCATGTCCACCCCCACCGCCGTCCTCGTCCACGGTGCCTTCGCCGACGCGGCGAGCTGGTCCGGCGTCGTCGCCGAGCTGCGCGGCCACGGCATCCCCGTGATCGCGCCGCCCAACCCCCTGCGCGGCCTCGCCTCCGACGCGGCGTACATCGCGTCCGTGGCCGCCCAGACCGACGGCCCCGTCGTCCTCGTCGGCCACTCCTACGGCGGCGCGGTCATCACCGTCGCGGGGGCCGGCGAGAACGTCGTCGGCCTTGTGTACGTCGCCGCGTACGTCCCCGAGCAGGGCGAGAGCCTCGGCGAACTCCAGGGGCGCTTCCCGCTCGCGCCGCTGGTGAGCAACCTGCGGGAATGGTCGTACCCGACGGGGGACGGGGCCACCGCGACCGAGGTCACCATCCAGGCCGACGCCTTCCCGGAGATCTTCGCCGCCGACGTCCCGGCCGCCACGACGTCGGTCCTCGCCGTGTCCCAACGCCCGCTGGCCGCTGCCGTCTTCGACGAGAAGGCGACGACCGCCGCCTGGCACACCAAGCCCTCCTGGGCCGTCGTCGCCGACGCCGACCAGGCCATCAACCCCGACGTCCAGCGCTTCGGCGCGGACCGCGCGGGCGCGAGGACCACGGAACTCACCGGAGCTTCCCACGCGGTCGCGGTGTCACGGCCGGCGGAGATCGCGGCGGTGATCCGCGAGGCGGTCGAGGCGACTGGCTGAGCCACTGAGCGACTGAGCCACTGGGCCGGTGGTGGTGGGGATTGGCTGAGCCACTTTGCCTGATGCGGTGGTGAAGTGGCTCAGCCACTCTGCCTGCGGCCGTGGCGAAATGGCTCAGCCACTGCGCCAGTCGTGCGCACGACACCGCGTGCACCACCGGCCCCACCGGCCCCCCGCCTCACCCCACCACCCGAGGCCGCACCACGAGTTCGTTCACATCCACCCCCTCCGGCTGCGACACGGCGTACGCGACGGCCTCCGCGATCGCCGACGCGGGCAGCGCCACCGCCCGGTACGTCCGCATCGCCTCCCGCGCGACCGGATCCGCGATCCCGTCGGCGAGTTCGGACTCGGTCACCCCGGGGGAGACGAGGGTTACCCGCACACCCCCGGCACTCTCCTGCCGCAGCCCCTCGGAGATCGCGCGGACGGCGAACTTTGTCGCGCAGTACACGGCGGCGGTGGGGGACACCTCGTACGCCCCGACGGACGCGACGTTCACGAAGTGCCCGCCCCCCTGCTCCCGCATCACCGGCAGCGCGGCGGCGATCCCGTGCAGCACACCGCGCACGTTGACGTCGATCATCCGGTCCCACTCCGCGACCCGCAGCGCGTCCAGCGGTGACAGCGGCATCACCCCCGCGTTGTTGACGACGACGTCGACCCGCCCGTACCGCTCCCGGGCGGCGTCCACGAACTCCCGTACGTCGTCCAGGGATGTCACGTCGAGCCGCCGGTACGCGGCCCCGATCTCCTTGCCGAGCGCTTCGAGCCGGTCCACGCGCCGCGCCCCGAGGAACACCCGGTGCCCGTCGGCGGCGAGCCGCCGCGCGCTCGCCTCCCCGATCCCGCTGCTGGCGCCGGTGACCAGTACGACCTTCATGCCCATGACTCCTGTCCGGTGGGGTACGCCGACGACTCTGGACGGTGTGAACAGGGCGAACCAGGACGGCCGTTGCCTGGGTACGGCACACCCAGGCACGCGCCCGCGCCGCGCCCTAACCTGGAGGCATGACCGGCAACCACCTGGGGGAGTTCCTCCGCGCGCGCAGAGCGGCCCTCGGCCCCGGCGACGTCGGCATGGCGAGCCACGGCATGCGCCGGGTCGCGGGGCTGCGCCGCGAGGAGGTCGCCGTGCTGGCCGGGATGAACGCGGACTACTACACCCGCCTCGAACAGGGCCGCGAACGCCGCCCCTCGCCCCAGGTCGTCGAGGCGCTCGGCAGCGCCCTGCATCTCGCCCCCGAGGCCCGCACCCACCTGCACCGCCTCGCCGGAACCACCCCGAACACCCTCACCCCCACCACGGACCGGGTCAGCCCCGCCCTGCGCCGCCTGCTGGACGCCCACCTGGACACCCCGGCGTTCGTCGTCAACCGCACCCTGGACGTCCTCGCGGCGAACGCCCTGACCAGGGCCCTCTACTCACCCTTCGAGCGCCTCGACAACCTGGCCCGCATGACGTTCCTCGACCCGGCGGCCCGGCAGGTGCACACGCGGTGGCAGAGCACGGCCGAGTCCGTCGTCGGCCACCTCCGCGAGGCGGCGGGCCCTGACCCCGGCAACCCGCGCCTGCGCGAACTCGCCGGCACGCTCGGCGAGGACTTCGCCCGCCTGTGGCGCACCCACACCGTGCGCGGCAAGACGTCCGGCACGAAGCACCTCCACCACCCGGACACCGGCCCCCTCACCCTGACCTACCAGTCCTTCGACGTACGCGAGGCCCCGGGCCAGCAACTCGTCGTCTACCAGGCCGAACCCGATAGCGTCACCGCCCTGCGACGGCTTCGACCAGCCCTCTGATGTCCGCGAGGTCCGCCTCGAACTCGGCCGTCAGGTCCAGCGGCAGGTCCAGCCAGGGCGCGAGCCTGCCGTGCGCGGGAAGGTCGCCCTCGGGAAGCTGACCCCGCCGCCCGCGCGGGTCGACGCTGCCGGGGGAGAAGCGCCCGGACGCCTCCGACGCCGCGAACCCGATCACGAACGTACTGATCAGCCGCTCCAGCCGGGGCACCTCCGGCTCCGGCACCCCCGCCTCGATGAGGGCCGCGTAGATGAGGTCCACCGCGCGCACGGCGTCCGGGGTGACGGCGGGCCGGGAGAAGAGGAGCTGCGCGGCCCACGGATGACGCCGGGTCACCTCCCGGACGGCGTGCGCGAGGGCGGCGAGCCGCTCGTCCCAGGGTCGCTCCTCGACCGCGCCCGACGGCAGCGCGACGAGCAGCCGCCCGAGCATGCCGTCCAGCAGCGCCGCCTTGTCCTTGACATGCCGGTACAACGCCATCGGCGTCACCCCGACCCGCTCCGCCAGCGCCCGCATCGACACCGCTTCGAGGCCGCGCTCGTCGGCGATCGCCAGCGCCGCGTCCAGGATCTCTTCCCGCCTGCCCGTCATGGGTCTACAGTGTAGACGTATACGGCGTATACGTCCTTGGAGGCAGACATGCTCACCGCGACCGGCCTGGTGAAGTCCTACGGCCCGTGCCGCGCCCTCGACGGCTTCGACCTGACCGTCGCCCCCGGCGAGATCGTCGGCCTGATCGGCCACAACGGCGCCGGCAAGACCACCTTCGTCGAGACCGTCACCGGCCTGACCGAGCCCGACGCGGGCCACCTCCGCATCGGCCCGCACGCCACCCCGCGTGCGGCCCGGCACCTGATCGGCGCGGCTCCCCAGGAACTGGCCCTCTACGGCACCGTCAGCCCCCGGGAGAACGTCCGCCTCCTCGCGGGCCTCGCCGGCCTGCGCGGCCGCCGCCGGGACGCCGAGATCACCCGCGTCCTGGAGGAACTCCACCTCACGGCCGTCGCCGACCGCCCCACCGCCACCCTCTCCGGCGGCCAGCGCCGCCGCGTCCAGGCAGCCACCGCGATGGTCGGCTCACCCCCGCTCCTCCTCCTGGACGAACCGACCGCGGGCGCTGACCCCGAAACACGTGCGGCCCTGCTGGACGCGGTGAAGGCACGCGCCGCCGCCGGGGCCGCCGTCGTCTACCTCTGATATTGGCCAGTGCTCCGGCGTTTACGCCGGGGGTGAAGGCCATCTCAAAACTGCTCTGACCCGCGCTGTTGCACGGGCCGGCACTGTTTGCCTCACCTCACGGGACGCTTCTGGTTTTCGATGTACTGGCGGACGACGGTCAGCGGTGCGCCGCCGCATGATCCGGCGAAGTAGGAGCCGGACCAGAAGTGTCCGCCCCACAGGTACCTGCGGACGTGGGCGTCGTACTCCTTGCGCAGGATGCGGGAGCTGACGCCCTTGAGGGAGTTGACCAGCTTGGAGAGCTGGACCTTGGGCGGGTAGTGCACGAGCAGGTGGACGTGGTCTTCCTCGCCGTTGAACTGCTTCAACTCGGCCTCGAAGTCCGCGCACACCTCCCGCATGATCTCTTCACAGCGCGTCAGCATCTCGTCGGTGAACGCCCCGCGCCGGTACTTGGTGACGAAAACCAAGTGGGCGTGAAGGTTGTAGACGACGTGTCTTCCCGTGCGCACGTCGGGATTCGGGTTCCATCTCGGTGACATAAGCCGAATGATAGGCTGTGCTCGTGAGCAGCCGACCTGTATGGGAAAAGCGGCAGTTCGGGCACCGTGCCCGCCTGGCGCTGACCCCTGCACAGGAACAGGCCATCGACGCGCAGGCCCACGCCGCACGAGCGGCATGGAACCTGCTGCACAACCTGTGGTCGATGACGCCGAAGTGCACCAGGTCTCTGACCCGCATGGATCAGACACTCCGGCAGGCCCGCAAGGACATCGACTGGCTCGGCGTGCTCCCGGCGCAGGCCACGCAGGCGGTACTCAAGACGTACATGCGGGCGTGGAGGAACTGCTGGGAAGGCCGAGCCGAGGAGCCCGCGTTCAAGTCCCGTGTCCGGTCGGTGATGTCCGTGGACATCCCCCAGGGCCGGGACCTGCACATCAAGCGGGTGCACCGCCGGTGGGGCATGGTCAACATTCCCAGGGTCGGACGCATCCGGTTCCGCTGGACCAGGGATCTCCCGGTCGGGAAAGCCGCGAACAGTGACAACCGGATCACCGGCGCCCGACTCGTCAAGGACTCCCTGGGCTGGCACATCGCCTTCCGTGTTACCGCCCTGGAGCGCAAGCCTGCCGAGCACACCGGCCCCGAGGTCGGCATCGACGCCGGAGTCAACATCTCCCTCGCCCTCTCGGACGGCAACCACCAGGACCACGGCCGACCGCCCCGCCTCCCGGACGGCAGCGCCGACCGGGACAAGTGGCTGAACAAGGAGGAGAAGGCCAAGCTGCTCCGCCTGGAGCAGCGGGCCGCGCACCGCAAGAGCTTCCGCAAGCCCAAGGAGCGGACCTCCAACCGGCTGCACCGCTCCTACGACCAGATCCGGCAGCTCCGCGCAAGAGCCACGCGCCGAGCCACCGACTGGCAGCACCGGACCACGACGAGCCTCGCCCGTCAGTACGGCGTGATCGTGGTGGAAGACCTGCACATCACGAACATGACCAGGTCCGCCAAGGGCAGCGTCGAGAATCCCGGGAAGAACGTCGCGCAGAAGTCCGGCCTGAACCGGTCCATTGCCCAAGAGGCGTGGGGCCGTACCGTGACCATGCTGACGTACAAGACCGCCCGCCATGGCGGAACTCTCATCAAGGTCCCCGCCCCGTACACCTCCCAGCGATGCTCAGCCTGCGGGTTCATTACCTCCGGCAGCCGGGAGACCCAGGAACTGTTCGTGTGCAAGAACCCCGACTGCGGATGGACCGGCAACGCTGACCACAACGGAGCCCGGAACGTCTTGCACCTGTACCGGATCGGCCACACCATGGAGATCCCGGCTGCCGGGAGGGCAGTCGTAAGGCGCACCCGTGGCGTCAAGCCCGCCACCGCAAGGTAGACGGGAACCTCCTTCCTGAGCTTGCGAAGGGAGGAGAGCACTCCAAACGACCCACTACCTCCCCGAACTCGTCGACCTGAACGCCACTTTGGCCCTCGCCCGCGAAGGGCGCGTCATCGCCCGGGGCACTCAGGAGGCCCTCACCCGCGGCCTCCCCGGCGCACTCCGCGTCACCTTCGTCACCGGCCCCGACCACAGCGCCCCCCGGACCCCCGCCGCCGACCTCGTGGCCCTCCTCGCCACCGGCCGCACCCCTGTCACCGTCGACATCCGCCGCCCGAGCCTCGACGACCTCTACCGCTCCCTGGAAGCGACGGCCCGATGACCCGCCTCGTCGTCCTCGTCCGCCACAAGACCCTCCTGATGCTCCGCGAAACCGGCCCGCTCCTCAGCCGCCTGATCCTCCCCCTGGTCTTCCTCACCCTCCTCCGCCCCCTCTACGTCTCCGCGCAAGGCCCGCAGGCAGGCACCGAACAAGCCGTCATCAGCACCCTCGTCACCTTCTCCTTCCTCGCCCTCAGCCTCTCCGGCAGCGCCATCCTCACCGAACGCCTCGCCCGCACCTGGGACCGCCTGCGCAGCACCCCCCTGCACCCCGCCGAACTCCTGGCCGGTAAATCCCTCCCGGTCCTGGCCGCCCTCCTGACCCAACAAATCTTGATCATCGCCGCGGCCGTCTACTTCTTCGCCCTCCACATCCCCCACCCTCCTCCCGGCCGTCCTCCTCACCTGGAGCACCACCCTCCTGCCCCTCGGCGCCCTCCTAGGGCGTGTCTTCAAATGATCTTGAGTAGTGGATCATGGTCGGGTGATACGTCGTCATGAACTGACCGATGCCGAGTGGGAGTTCGTCCGGCCGCTGCTGCCTGGGTCCTTGCAGGGGCGGAAGCGGCTGGATGACCGCACCGTGCTCAACGGGATTGTGTGGAAGTTCCGCACCGGCACGGCCTGGCGGGATGTGCCCGAGCGGTACGGCCCGTGGGCCACGCTGCAAACGCGTTTCCGGCGCTGGGCGCTGGACGGCACCTTCGAGCGGATGCTCCGGGCCGCCCAGGCTCGCGCGGATGCGGCCGGGGACATCGACTGGCTGGTGTCGGTCGACTCCACCGTCGTGCGGGCCCACCAGCATGCCGCAGGGGCCCGAAAAGGGGGCTTCGCAGCCCCGCCCTCGGGCGATCCCGGGGCGGTCTGACCAGCAAGATCCACCTGGCCTGCGACTCCCTGGGGCGTCCGCTCGCCTTCACCGTCACGGGCGGCAACACCAACGACTGCACCCAGTTCACCGCCGTGATGGAAGCGATACGGGTGCCCCGCCCCGGCCCGGGCCGGCCCCGCACGCGGCCCGCCCATGTCCTCGGCGACAAGGGCTACTGCTCCAGGGCCATCCGGACCTGGCTCAGGCGGCGAGGCATCGGACACACCATCCCCGAACGGGCCGACCAGGTCCGCAACCGGCTCCGACGCGGCAGCTGCGGCGGGCGTCCGCCGGCGTTCGACAAGCAGCTCTACAAACGGCGCAACGTGGTGGAACGGTGCTTCAACCGAATGAAGCAGTGGCGCGGCATCGCGACCCGCTACGACAAGACCGCCGAGTCCTACCAAGCAGCCGTCACCCTCGCATCGCTCCTGATGTGGGCGTGACATTTGAAGACAACTCCTAGGCGTCTTGGCCCGCACCATGAGCGTACTGGTCTTCCCAGGGCCTCAAAGCCGCCCTCTCCGGCAACACCCACACAGTCCTCACTACCCGCACAGCCCTCCTCGCGATGACAGCGGCCTTCGGCGCCCTCGCCTCGGTCCGGCTCCGGGGCCGCAGCGGGCGGATGGTCGCCCTGTAGGGTCCCCCGCATGGGGGAAGAGATCGACTGGGCGGCACTGGAACACAACTACGGATCCGCCGAGGACGTACCGGACCTCCTGCGCCGATGCGCGGGACCGGACGGCGAGCAAGCGGCGGACGACCTGCTCAACCTGCTCTTCCACCAAGGCGGCTGGATCTGCCCGGCCGCCCCGGCAGCCCTCCCGTTCCTAGTACGCCTCGCGGCCGACCCGGACGTCTCCTGCCGCCTGACGATCCTCGAAGTAATCGGGTTGCTGGCCGCCGAGGCGGGCCGGGTCGCCGGACGCTTCCTGGCCCCTGCCTGGCCACCGGCCTGGGACCAGGCACTGCCCGACATCCTGGCCCTGCTCGCCGCCCCCGAACCGGAGATCCGCCGTGCCGCGGCCGACGTCATCGGCGCGTGCACCACCCCAGGAGCCGCCCTCCTCCCCGCCCTCCTGCACAGCCGCCAGACCGAGACCGACCTCGGGGCCGGCCTCGAACTCACCCTCGCCCTCGGCCGGGCGATCCGTCGCGCCCCGACCGGCGACCACCACGACGAAGCCGAAACCCTCCTACGGGAACAACTCGACGCGCCCCACCCTCAATTCCGCCTGGCGGCTCTGCACGCTCTGGCGCCCGGCACCCCGGACCTCGCCGCGAACCGCCTGCCCCAGGTACTGGAAGCCGTACGCGATCCCGGCGTGGAACTCTGGCGGCAGACCTCCTCGATCGCCATCGGTGCCCGGGGCGTCCAGAGCTGGACGGCCGACCTGTTCCCCGGCGCGTCCCCCGCCTACGCCCTGGGTCTTCTCGCCGACCACCCCGACGACGAGCAGCGCATCGGCGGCCTCGCCCAGACGGGCGACCTGCTCTCCCAGTGGCGCTCACCGACGGCCGCACTGCTCCCGGCGATCGCACGACGACTCGACGACCCCGTCACCGAAGTCCGCTACCGCGCCGTGGACCTGCTCGCCTGCCTCGGCCCGGCAGCCACGGGGTACGCCGACGACATCGCCGACCTCCTCGACGACACCGCCGCCCGCACCACCCGCACCGCGGAGACCGTCAGCGGCGCGGCCGTGTGGGCGCTGGCCCGCATGAACGACCCACGCTGCCTGCCGGCCCTGACCGAGTACATCACCGGCACGAGACGGGGCTTGACCTGGAGAGGCGGCATGCACTTCTCGGGTCTGCGCCACCAGCCCACTCTCCCCTCCCTCCAGGAAGTCCTCACACGACTCCCGGACCACGCCGACCACTTGCTGTCGGCGATCACCACCCGACTCGCGACGGCGGACGACCCACGCGGCCTGTGCGACGTACTCGCCTCCTGGGGCCCCGCCGCACACCCGGCCCTGCCCCACCTCCTCCCTCTCCTGGACGACGGCCACCGCTGGACCTCGGCGGCAACAGCCCTGGCGGCGATGGGAGAACACGCCCGCGAAGCAAGCGCGCGCCTGCTGTCGCGCACGCGCACCGGGGACGACCCCGAACTGGCGGCCTGGGCCTACTGGAAGACATCCGGAGACCCGACCCCCCTCCTGGAAACGGCGGAGAACCTCACGAACCCCACCCTCCGTAGGCTCGCCGACCTGGGCCCTCACGCAGCCCCCCTCGCAGACCGCTTCCGTCCCCTGGTCACCGCCACCGATACCTGGATCCAGGTGGAGGCCGCCCACGCCCTGTGGTCCGCGACGGGCGACACGGACAACACGGTCCCCGTACTCGCGGCAGTCGTACGGGACTTGCCGGACGGGACCTACTTCCCCGTCATGCTCGCCGCGGTACGCCACCTGACCCGCATGGGCCACACCCCGGACTTCCTCGACACCGTTCCCACGAACGACCACCGCCTTCACTACTTCTCCGGCTGGCGCTCCTTCACCGAGGACGAAGCGATCCGCGACGCGGTCACCGAACTCCTTGAGACAGGGCAACGCTGACCGTCCCATCCGCGGAAGCCCTGGGGTCGCTTTTCTGCATGTTTCACGTGAAACAACGTAAAGTGCGGCCTTCCGCACCATAAGGGCGCTACCGTGCGGGTCCGCCCCCACCCGCACACAGGACCCCTATGCGCTCCGTACGACGCCGAACCCTTCTCGCCGCGGCCCTGGCCACAGGTGCCCTGGCCGCCATCCCTCGCAAGGACCCCGCCCACACCGACATCCTCTTCATCGGCGCCCACCCCGACGACGAAGCCCAGAACCTCTCCACGTTCGGCCAATGGCGAGAACGTCATGGCCTCTCCACCGCCATCCTCACGGTCACCCGAGGAGAGGGCGGCGGAAACGCGACAGGCCCGGAGGAGGGCGCGGAGCTGGGCCTGCTCAGGGAGACCGAGGAGCGCACGGCAACCGCGTACGCGGGCATCGAGAACGTCTACTACCTCGACAAGCCCGACTTCTGGTACACGCTCTCGGCCCCCCTGACTGCCAGGATCTGGAACGAACAGGACACCCTCCAAGGCATCGTCCACCTGATCCGCCGAACCACTCCCCACACCGTCGTCACCATGGACCCCCGCCCCTTCGGCCAGCACGGCGCCCACCAGCTCTCCGCCCGCCTCGCCATCGAGGCGTTCTGGAAGGCGGCCGACCCGACGGCGTTCCCCACCCCGGACCTCGCCCCCTGGCAACCTCGCCGCCTCCTCACCCAGAACGCGAACTTCCAGCACCTCCTGGGCCCCGACACCCCCAGAACCCCGCGCACGGACCCCGCCACCGGCCTCCCCGTGATCGGCGTCTGGTCCGGCACCCCCTCCCGCGAACACGGCACGACCTGGGCCCAGGCCGAACGCCATGCCTCCCGCGCCTACCGCACCCAGGGCTGGACCACCCTGCCCCCCGAGGTCCCCTCCGACCCCGCCCACCTCGACTCGGACTGGTTCACGGTCCTGGCCGAGGATGCGAAGCCCATCGAGGCGCCGGTCCACCGGCAGCCCGAACTCCGCCCCCTGTACGCCGAGTTCCGCGACTGGACCCACCGCATCGGCCTGCCCTGGCTCGCGAACAACGCCCAACCCGCCTACCCGCGACGCCCGTCGACCACGATCCCTGCAGTCACCCACCCCCCGACCCTGAACGGCGGAGAGACCGAATACCCCGGCCCGGAACTCCGCCTCACCCACTGGCAGGGCGACACCACCACCGCGAACGACTGCTCCGCGACCGCGAAACTCGCCCGCCACGGCGACGACCTGTACGTCCTGATCCGCGTCCACGACGACCGCCCGGGCGCCGCCCTCGCGGAGAACGACGTCAAACGCCACTGGCGCACCGACTCCGTGGAGATCGCCATCGACCCCCGAGGCGACGCCGACGACACCTCGACGACCTTCAAGACCGGCATCGTCCCCCGCACCTCCCCGCACGGACACCCGTCAGCGGAACGGGACGCCGACAACCACCAGGGCCCGGCACCCCTCCGACTGGCCGCGCACACAACCCCCCACGGCTACACGATCGAGGCGAGGATCCCCCTCACCGACCTCCCCGCACCCCCCGACCCGGACCGCTTCGCCCTCAACATCCTCGTCTACGACTCCGACACGGCCGACCGCACCGGCCAGACCCGTCTGGCCTGGTCCCCGTACGGCAGCCCCCAGGCCGACCCGTACGTGTGGGGAACGGCCCGCCTCCCCGGCTACACCCCACCGCCGATGCCCCGGACACCCCCGCGCATCCCCACGGAGGCCGCCCGCAGCACCGACTCCCCGGCATCCCTGGCCCAGGCCCGACGGCTCGCCGAAAGAGGCTAGTTGGGCGCCCCCGGCGGCACCCGGGGCAGGGGATCGAGCCGCACGGAAGCGGGATCCGCCAGGAACGACGCCGTCAACTCGGCGGCGTCCCGCAGGCGTTCGTCCCCCTGCCCCCACTCCACGACCGACCGCCGCAGCACGGACCGCACCTCGGCCCGGACGGCCGCATGCAGCCCGTCCCCGGCAAGGACATGCAGGACGTGCTGAAGGACGGTCCAGTCGGCGGTGTCCTGCACGGCCGCCCCCGCGAACACGTCCACGGACACGGCGTCCGTACGCCCCCAGGTGGCCGACAGGACGGCACCGACGACCTCGGCCACCCCCGGCACCCCGGGATCGGCCGCATGCTGCCAGGCCACCCGATTCAGCCGCGCCGGGTCCAGCAGGGCTCCGGTCACGAGCGTCGCCGCGACGCGCACGGCGGTGAAGGGGTCGAAGACCCGCCCGGCGGCCGTGTCGTAGTACTGGCTGGTCCGCTCGTACCGGATCGCGGGCGGCGTCAGCGCACCCAACACGCTCTGCGGCACGGCGAGTTCCTCGGCCCGCAACAACCGCGCGAGCCGCCCCAACGCCTCCCGCTGCACCCCCGCCTCCACCGCATGGGTCCCCGCCCCGCGGTCGCCGGCCACCCCGTACGAGTACCGCACCCCGCCGACGAGCCGCGCGACGGCGGTCATCTCGTGCCGGTGCAGCAGATGCAGCAGCACGGCCCGCTCCTCCAGCTCCCCGGTCTGCCGGTCGGGCGGCAGCACACCCCGCGAGAACCCGGCGAGCGCGATCCGCCGGACCCGCAGGATGTGCTCCAGCGCGGGGAGGGCGTCCCCCGAGGTGACCCACGGAACCCCGTCGGCGTGCGCGGCACCGGGCTCGTGCCCGTCCTCGTCGGTGACGTACGCGAGATGCCGGAACTCCTCCCGCAGCCCGGCGAGCTGACCGTCCGTGAGGTCGCCGTACGCGTGCCGCACCAGGTAGTGGTCCCACGTCCCGAGACCGGTCGCGTAGGCGTCGCCCAGATCGAGGGTGCCGTCCGCGTTCACGCCGATACGGGCGTGCGGATAGTCCATCACCGACGGACGGAAGTGCGTCGTGCTCGCGTAGTTGTGCATGAAGCCGAGCGCGTGCCCGATCTCGTGCGCCGCGAGCTGCCGGATCCGCGCGAGCACCAACTCCTCGACGGCGGCGAGTCGTTCGGCCTCGTCGGGACGCCCGTACGGCGCGAGCAGCGCCTCGCCGAGCGCCCGCACCTGCTCCACCCGCTGCGACCCGAGCCGTACCCGCGCGTGCAGCACCTCCCCGGTCCGCGGGTCGGTGAGCCCCTGCCCGAGCGACCACCCGCGCCCGGCGCGGTGCACCCACACCACCCCGTTCACCCCGGGCTCGTACGGATCGAAGTCCGCGCCCCCGACCTCCACCCGGTACGCCTCCGGCAGCCCGATCCCCGCGAACCCCTCCCGCCACCAGTTCCCGCCCTCGACGACCGCCGACCGCAGCGGCTCCGGCACGGCGGGATCCACCTGGAACACGACCGGCGCTGCCCCCTCGCCCACCCGGAACCGGGGCTGCACCTTCACCTGCCGTCCGCCGAGCCCGTGATCGACGTAGCCGACGCCGTACCCGCCGGACGCCGGGTGATAGCTCCGCGCGGGCAGCGGCGAGGCGGGCAGCGGCACGAGGTTGAGCTGCTGGACGACGCTCAGGGCCCGCGGATCGGCGGCCACCGCCCGCACCGCCGCACCCCGGCCCGGCCCCCGGAACGTCAGCAGCGCCGGCAGCCGCACCCCGCCCGGCGACCCGGAGGGGGCCAGGACGACGCTGGTCGGCGCGTCGAGGACGTACTCGCCCTGCTCCCGCTCGGCGAGATGCTCGGCGACCCGGTCGTGGTCGTACAGCGCGAGCCCCGTGACATCCACGACGACGAGCCCGCCCTCCTCCCGCAGCACCGGCCCGCTCCACACGACGGACACCGCGAACGACTCCGCCCCGGCCCGCACGGCGGCGGCATCCCCCGTACTGAGGAAATGCTTGTTGCGTACGGCGAACAGGACCCGGTCCCCGACCCGCCGGAACTCCACGAGCCGCGCCTTGCCCGCCCGCCCCCGGTCGAGCCACAGCTCACTGGAGCCGAGCCCCTGCGACAGGGACACGGTCAGCAGGAACGGCTCGTCGAACCGGCGGATGCCCAGCAGCACACGCCCCTCGGGGTCGGGGACGAGATCGAGGAAGCCGGACATGGAGGAAACCCTTCTGCGAAGAAACGCCCGGCGGTGGAAAGCACCGGGCGCCATAACACGTGCACCTGAAAGACGCCCAGCGCCGTACGGCCCCGCTCACCCGCCGAGCGCGGCCAGCGCCCGGCGCGTGACCTCCGGCGGCGCCGCCGCGATGACCCGCTCCAACGCCCCCAAAGACGCCTGGAGTTCGGCGATCGACCCCGCGATCCGCTCCCGCTCCCGGTGCAGATCGGCCACCAGATCCGAACACGTCGGCACCAGCCCGCCGGGCGTGTCCCGCAGACACGGCAGGATCGCCCCGATCGTCGAGGTGCTGAGCCCGGCGGCGAGCAGGGAGCGGATCCGGCGGACGGTGTCGACGTCGTCGTCCGTGTACTCCCGGTACCCGCTGGGACGGCGCGCGGGACACAGCAGCCCCTGCTCCTCGTAGTACCGCAGCAGCCGCTCGTGGACCCCGGTCCTGCGGGACAACTCCCCGATACGCACCGGCGTTCCCCCTCCGCTTGACTCTCACACCGATGTCAGAGTCTAGCGTCGGGGCCGAGCCACACCGACCCCACCCCGAGGAGTACGCACCATGCGCGCAGTACGGATCGACCGCCACGGCGGCCCCGAAGTCCTCACCGTCCGCGAGGTCCCCGACCCGGTCCCGGCCCCCGGCGAGGTCCTGGTCCGCACGGCCGCGAGCAGCCTCAACCCGGTCGACTGGAAGACCCGGGCCCTCGACATCGGCCCCGCCCTCCCCGCCACCCTCGGCTGGGACCTCGCCGGCACGGTCGTCACCGCCGACGGCACCCCCTTCGGTCCGGGGGACGAGGTCATCGCCCTGTCCGCCCAGATCGCCACCGCGCGCGGCACCTGGTCCGAACTCGTCGCCCTCCCCGCCCACCTGATCACCCACGCCCCCACCAGCATCCCCCTCACCGACGCCGCCGCCCTCCCGCTCGCCGGGGTCACCGCACTCCAGGCCCTCGACAAGACGGCCCTCACCCCCGGCGCCCGCCTCCTGGTCATCGGCGCGACCGGAGCCGTCGGCGGCCTCGCCGTCCAGCTCGCACGCCTGGCCGGCGCCGAGGTCGACGCCCTGGTCTCCCGCCCCGCCCACCACGCCGAGGCCCACGCACTCGGCGCCGTACACGTCACCCACACCCTCGACGGTCTGCCGGCCACCCCCTACGACGCGGTCCTCGACACCGCGGGGGTCGACGCGGGGCACCTCCTCGCCGACGGCGGCCGCTACATCTCGATCGCCGACGAACCCCTGCCCGACGTCCCCGGCGCCGCCAAGAGCTACGTCCAGGAGAACGCCGCCCACCTCGCCCACCTCGCCGCCCTGATCGACAAGGGCGACCTGCGGCTGCGCATCGCCGCCCGCCATCCCCTCGACCAGGTCCGCGCGGCGCACGAGCGGTTCGAGGCCGGGGGAGTGCTGGGCAAGGTCCTGCTCACCTTCTGAGCCGGCCGGTGCCCGGGGGTGACTTATTCCGCCGCGTGCTGGAGGCCCGCCCGGTCCTCCAGCACCCGCAGATACCCCTCCAACTCCGCCGCCCCCGCCAGCAACGCCCGCCCCCGCACCCCCAGCCGCCCCCGCCACTCCCGCAGCAGCTCCCCGAGCGGCTCCACCCCGCCCGCCGCCCGCACCTGCTCCATCACCGGCGCGATCCGCTCCAACAGATAACCCCCGCGCCGCAGTTGATGCACCAGCCGCGCATCCCGCACCGCGCCCGCGTCGTACACCCGGTACCCGGTCACCGCGTCCCGCACCGGCAGCACGAGCCCGGCCCGCTCCCACTTGCGCAACGTCGCCGCCCGCACCCCGAGCCGCCCGGCCAGGACCCCGATGAACACCCCGCCGGACTCGGCGACCGGCGTGAGGTCCCCGAGCGCCCCCTCCACGGCCTCCAGCGTGGACCGGTCCTCCAGCAACTGCGCATGACTCCCGTCGACGAGCCGCAGCGCCTCGTCGACCGCGCCCGAGTTCACGGCCCGCATGATCGCCGTGGCCGTCCGATGCCCGTGCCCCGGCACCAGCGCGAGAAACGCCCCCAGCGCCCGCGCGTGCGTGGCCGTATAGATCCGGTACCCGTGAACCGTCCGCCCGGCGGCCGGCAGGATCCCCTCCTCCTCGTAGTTGCGGACCGCCTGCGTGGACAGCCCGTGCGCCCGCGCCAGATCGACCGGCCGCAGCTGCCCACCCGTTTGAAGGTCCCGTCCCATATCCCCGCCTGTATCTCGCAGAAGTCTCCACTGAAAGTTCAAAGATACCGTTGAAGGCATGGTCACCGACATCGAGGACGCCGCCCGTCCCGTCGAGGCGCGAGCCCTCATGAACCTCCTCCCCACCCGCCCCAGAGTCCTCGCCCTCGGCGAACCCACCCACGGCGAGGACACCCTCCTCGACCTGCGCAACGACGTCTTCCGTCAGCTCGTCGAGGCAGAGGGCTACCGCACGATCGCGATCGAGAGCGACTGCCTCAAGGCCCTCCTGGTCGACGACCACATCACGACCGGCGCCGGCACCCTCGACGACGTCCTGGCGCACGGCTTCAGCCACGGCTGGGGCGCCGCCCGCGCCAACCGCGACCTCGTCCGGTGGATGCGCGCCCGCAACGCGACCCGCCCCGCCCCCGAACACGTCCGCTTCGCCGGCATCGACGGCCCCTTCGAGATCACCCACGCGCAGAGCCCCCGCGAACCGCTCACCGCCCTCCACGCCCACCTCGCCCTGGAAACCGACGACCTCGACCACCTCCTCGGCCCCGACGACCGATGGACCGACCAGGCCGCGATGCCGGACCCGGGCGCATCGACAGGCCGTTCACCCGAAGCCCGGCAACTGCGCCTGCTCGCCGACGAGATGACCGCCCTCCTCCACCACCGGCCCCACTGCGAGCGCGCCCACCTGTACGCCCGCACCGCCACCGCCCTCCTGCGCTACCACCACTGGATGGCCGACCCCACCCCCGCCCGCATGACCCGCCTGTGCGCCGAGCGCGACGCGACGATGGCCCACAACCTCCTCGCCCTCGCCGACCGGGGCCCGGTCCTCGTCCACGCCCACAACTCCCACCTCCAGCGCGCGAAGAGCTCGATGGACACCTGGCACGGCAGGGCCGAGTGGTGGAGCGCGGGCGCCCTCACCGCCGCCCGCCTCGGCGACGCCTACGCCTTCGCGGCGACCGCCCTCGGCACCCTCCACCACCAGGGCGTCGGCACCCCGCCCCCGGACACCCTGGAAGGCATCCTGTACGACGTCCCCCACGACCAGTACGTCATCGCGCCCGCCCACGTCACCGGCACCCGCACCCGCCGAGTCTCCCCGTGGTTCGGCTACGCCCCCCCTGGACCCGGCCCACCTGCCGGACATCGACGCCCTCGTGTACGTCAAGGACGTCCCTCGAACTCCCCGCTGAAACAAGGCGGTCGCGGTACGTACTGTGGTCGGGCGCCCCCACCCGCCCGACCAGCAGGAGCCGCAGCAGTGAACGTCGAGATCCCCCCGTCCGTCATCGAGAGCGCCGCCCGGCACGGCGCCGGCGTCCCCTACGCCCTCAAAGCCGTCGCCGGCCGCCTGGCGGACGACCCGGACCTCGGCACCCCCTCGGACCTCCCCGGCATCCTCACCGTCCACCTCGACGACGGCATGATCGAGGACTGCCCCGCCCTCGCCATCGGCTACCTCCGCGAACCCGACCGCATAGAGATCCGCCACGTCACCCCGGCCACACCCCCCGCCGAACCCCCCACCCCCGCACCGCACCCCGCGACCCCGCCCACCGACCCCGCCGCCGACGCCCTCACCGCCCGCCAGATCGCCGACGCCTGGCACCGCATCACCACCTGGCTCCGGCACAACGCCCCCGACTCGTACGCCGCCCTGCGCCCCGGCGCCGTCCTCGACACGGACCTCGGCACCCGCGTCCCCGTCGAACTCCAGACCCTGTGGCTGCTCACCGCGGGCGACGACGCGGGCTGCCTCCCGCACAACATGGCCCTGATGCCCCTGGACGCAGTGGTCACCCACCACCGGCGACGGATGCAGACCCAGGCCCAGG
Source organism: Streptomyces sp. 4F14 (assembly GCF_048159485.1). Lineage (NCBI taxonomy): Bacteria > Bacillati > Actinomycetota > Actinomycetes > Kitasatosporales > Streptomycetaceae > Streptomyces > Streptomyces sp. 4F14. Next base: position 35,025 of record NZ_JBLRVY010000004.1, on the reverse strand, counting down.
AGGACGCCCACAACACCGGCCGCGCCGAGGACGACCGCGTCACCGTGTGGAAGCCGACCTGGATCCCCGTCGTCTCCCACGGCCCGCACGACACCACGTCCGGCATGTACCTGGACACGGAGACGGGCTTCCTGCGCAGCTGGTCCCTCTACAACGACGTGTACGACGAGGAACTCGACACCCTGGTCACGTACTTGGAGGAAACCGCCGACATGCTGGAGAACCCCGCCCTCGCCACCCGCGACCGCCCCGGCCTGATCGGCGGCACCCTGTTCTGGCGCAGCGGCCTGATCCCCGGCCAGGAGAACGCCTGGCGCCCCCTCTAGGCCACAACCTGACCTAGACGCGAACTACCTTCTCCGGCACGGCCACAGAAACCCGACCGAAGGAGCCCCCATGCTGCGCGGCGTCACCACCGTCCGCTTCCACACCCCCGACCTCGACGCCGCCAAGCGCTGGTACACCGAACTCCTCGGCACAGCCCCCTACTTCGACCGCCCGGGGTACGCCGAGTACCGCTTCGGTGACCACCAGCACGAACTGGGCCTCCTGGACACCCGGTTCACGTCGACCCTCGGCGCCCACACCGGCACCCCGGCCGCCGGCGCCGTCACGTACTGGCACGTCGACGACCCCGCCGCCGCCCTCACCCGCCTCCTCGCCCTCGGCGCCACCCTCCACGAACCCCTCCGCGAGTTCGGCGACGGCTTCACCGGCGCCTCGGTCGTCGACCCCTTCGGCAACGTCCTCGGCATCATGCACAACCGCCACTACCTGGACGTCCTCACCTCACGCCGGCAGCCGTAGCATCACGTCGACCGGCAGCGAGGGATTGGCAGCCGCCGCCTCCACCACATCCGGATCCTCATGCCCGAGCAGCCCCACGACGACGTCCACGGGCAGAGCGGGATGCGCGGCGGCGACCCGCCGCGCCCGCACCTCCCCGAGACACGCCATCAGCGCCGTCGGCGTCGCATCGCCGCGCGCCGCCACCACCCGCAGCACCTTCGCCACCGGGGTCGCCCGGAGCGCCAGCTCCTCCAGCAGCCCCCACGGCACATCGGGATTGACCGCCACCCGCGCGGCGACCCGCACCCCGTGCCGCTCGACCATCCCCCTCAACTGCCCCTCGGACAACCCCGGATGCGGAGCGACGGCCTTCACCACCTTCGCGTCCGGATCGACGGCCAACGCGTCCCGCACCACGGCCGGCAGATCCGTCCGGTGAGCCACCAGCACCCGCACCGACGCGTCCGCCGACGCCGCCAGCTCCACCACCTCGGCAGGACTCGCGGCGGCGATCCTCGGCAGCAGCTCCTTGCCCACCTTGGCGATCCCGGCGAGCGGGACGAGCACGTCGAGCGGCACAGCCGGGTTGTGCGCGAGATCCCGCCGCACCGAGACATCGGCGTCCCCGGCCAGCACCCGGGCCACCGCCTCCCCGATCGCCGGATTCAGCGCGACCGCGCCGCGCACACCCGCGTACGCGTCCCCCGCGAGCCGCGCGTACACCTCCTGCGGCATGTCGCCCCGCTCGGCCATCCGCCACCGGACCGACAAGTCCGGATGACCGGCGAACCCGACCACAGCGTCGGCGGGCGTACTCGGATTGCCGACGACCGAGTGCAGGATCTGCCGGAGGGACGACTGGTGGGTCCCGTCGCAAGCGGCCCCGGGCGACAGCTCGCAGTCGGGCCGTGGACAGTCGGCGGGATGGACGTACGGCGTCTCCTCCCGCTCGCAGACCTCGCACCACCGCAACGCCGGCAACCCCACCCCCGTGACCAGCATCGTCAGCTCCTCCACCGGCGTCCGCGGATTCCGCGCCACCGCGATCCGCACATCGGCGTGGGGATGCCGGGCGAGCCCGGCCGCCACCTCCGCTGATGCCTCCCACGCCAGCTCGGCGACGACGCACACATCGGCGTCCCCGGCGAGCCGCGCGGCTTCCTCCTCCGGCACCTCCGAAGCGCGCGACATCCGTTTCCGGTGCCGCCAGAAGGGCTCATCGGCAAATTTCCGCGCCCACCGCGCCGAGTCCCGCGCGGCCAGGATGTCCGCCTGAGCCCGGCTCAGATCGTCCCGCTCGGCGAGGATCTCGGCGAGGTCGTCGTCCCGCGCCCGCTCGATCAACCGTTCCAGCAGCTCGCCCGGCAACGCGGGATTCGCCGCGAGCCCCCGCATCACAGCATCGTCGTCCACGGAACGCATCGTGCCCCACTCCCACCTGCGGATCACCCGGTTTTTCCCCGCCCGGACCGCCTCGGTGACGCCCCGTCAGAGCCCCGAGCCCCCGAAGAGACCGCGATCACAAAGACACCGAGGGAAAGGTCACAGCCGTGCCCTCTGCTGCGGCTTCAGCCCTGTGTCCTAGCATCCGACCATGACGGTCCTGCCTGACGACGGGCTCGAACTGGCCGGTGAGTTCCCTGACGTACCCCATGAACAGTGGCAGCGCCTCGTGGCGGGTGTCCTGCGCAAGACGGGCAAGGACGTAGAGGGAACCGCCGCCGAGGAAGCCCTGTCCACCGCGCTGGAGGACGGGCTGCGCACCCGCCCCCTCTACACCGCGCACGACACAGCCCCCGACCCCGGCCTGCCCGGCTTCGCCCCCTTCACGAGGGGAGCCCGCGCCGAGGGCAACGCGGTGGGCGGCTGGGACGTACGCCAGCGCCACACGGCAGCCGACAAGGACGCGGTCCTCACGGACCTGGAGAACGGCGTCACGTCCCTGTGGCTGACCGGCATCGCGCCGCAGGACCTCGCGGCCACCCTGGACGGCGTCTACCTCGACCTGGCCCCCGTGATCCTCGACGCGGGAGCGGACACGGCCGCCTCCGCCCGGGAACTGCTGCGCCTGTACGAGGAACGCGGCGTCACCGGCGACGCCGCCCGCGGCAACCTGGGCGCCGACCCCCTGGGCCACGAGGCCCGCACCGGCGAGGCCGCCCAGATCCCCGCCGCCGACCTCGCCCGCCGGTGCACCGCGCACCACCCCGGCCTGCGCGCCCTCACCGTCGACGCCCTCCCGTACCACGAGGCGGGCGGCTCGGCCGCCCAGGAGCTCGCCTGCTCCCTCGCCACGGCCGTCACCTACCTCCGCGACCTCACGGAGTCCGGCCTCACCGTCCAACAGGCGTGCGCGCAACTGGAGTTCCGCTACGCGGCGAGTGCCGACCAGTTCCTCACGATCGCGAAACTGCGGGCCGCCCGCCGCCTGTGGTCCCGCGTCACGGAGGTCTGCGGCGCCCCCCGCGCGGGCGCCCAGCTCCAGCACGCGGTCACCTCCCCGGTGATGATGACCCGCCGCGACCCCTGGGTGAACATGCTCCGCACCACGATCGCGGCCCTCGCGGCCGGCACCGCCGGCGCCGACGCCGTGACCGTCCTCCCCTTCGACGAGGCCCTCGGCCTCCCCGACGCGTTCGCGCGCCGCGTGGCCCGCAACACCTCCACGATCCTCATCGAGGAGTCGAACCTGGCGAAGGTCATCGACCCGGCGGGCGGCTCCTGGTACGTGGAGCGCCTCACCGACGAACTCGCCCACGCCGCCTGGGAGTTCTTCCAGGGCATCGAAGGCGACGGCGGCATGACCACGGTCCTGCGCTCGGGCCGCCTCGCCGACGACCTCGCCGCGACCTGGCAGCAGCGCTCCAGGAACCTGGCGAAACGCCGCGAACCCATCACCGGCGTCAGCGAGTTCCCGCACCTCGCCGAGAAGCCCGTCACCCGCGCCCCCGCCCCGGCGCCCCCGTCCGGCGGCCTCCCGCGCGTGCGCCGCGACGAGGCGTTCGAGGCCCTGCGCGCCCGCTCCGACGCCCACCTCGCCGCGACCGGCGCCCGCCCCCGCGTCTACCTCGCGGCCCTCGGCACCGCCGCCGCGCACACCGCCCGCCTCACCTTCGCCGCGAGCCTGTTCCAGGCGGGCGGCATCGAACCCGTCACCGAGGGCACCTTCGAGGAGAGCGGCACCCGCGAGGCATGCCTGTGCTCCAGCGACGCGGTGTACGAGGAACAGGCGGCCGAGACGGCCGCAACCCTCAGGTCCGGGGGCGCCACGCACGTGTCCCTGGCGGGCCGGGGCGCGTACCCCGGCGTCGACTCGTACGTCTTCGCGGGCTGCGACGCGGTCGCTGCCCTGTCGGCTGTTCTCGACCGTTTGGGAGTGTCGTGATGGGGATCCCCGACTTCTCCGGGATCGCTCTGGGTGAGCCGTCCCCGGACGGCGGCCCGGCGGAATGGGACGCGGCGCTCAAACGCGCCTCCGACGGCGGCGGCCTGGTGTGGGAGACCCCCGAGGGCATCCCGGTCAAACCGCTGTACACGGCCCACGACCTGGAGGGCCTGGACTTCCTGTCCACCTACCCGGGCGCGGCCCCCTTCCTGCGCGGCCCCTACCCGACGATGTACGTCAACCAGCCGTGGACGGTCCGCCAGTACGCCGGCTTCTCCACGGCCGAGGAGTCGAACGCGTTCTACCGCCGCAACCTCGCGGCGGGACAGAAGGGCCTGTCCGTCGCCTTCGACCTGCCCACCCACCGCGGCTACGACAGCGACCACCCGCGCGTCACCGGCGACGTCGGCATGGCGGGCGTCGCGATCGACTCCATCTACGACATGCGCCAGCTCTTCGACGGCATCCCGCTCGACCGGATGAGCGTGTCGATGACGATGAACGGTGCCGTCCTGCCGGTGCTGGCCCTCTACATCGTCGCGGCGGAGGAGCAGGGCGTAGCGGCGGAGAAACTCGCGGGGACCATCCAGAACGACATCCTCAAGGAGTTCATGGTCCGCAACACGTACATCTACCCGCCGAAGCCGTCGATGCGGATCATCTCCGACATCTTCGCCTTCACCTCGCGGAACATGCCCCGCTACAACTCGATCTCCATCTCCGGCTACCACATCCAGGAAGCGGGCGCGACGGCCGACCTGGAACTCGCCTACACCCTCGCCGACGGCGTCGAGTACATCCGCGCGGGCCGCGAAGCCGGCCTGGACGTCGACGCGTTCGCGCCCCGCCTGTCGTTCTTCTGGGCGATCGGCATGAACTTCTTCATGGAGATCGCGAAACTGCGCGCAGCCCGCCTCCTGTGGGCGAAACTCGTCAGGCAGTTCGACCCGCAGAACAGCAAGTCCCTCTCCCTGCGCACTCATTCGCAGACCTCCGGCTGGTCACTGACCGCGCAGGACGTCTTCAACAACGTCACCCGCACCTGCGTCGAGGCGATGGCCGCCACCCAGGGCCACACCCAGTCCCTGCACACCAACGCCCTCGACGAGGCCCTCGCCCTGCCCACCGACTTCTCCGCCCGCATCGCCCGCAACACCCAGCTCCTCATCCAGCAGGAGTCCGGCACCACCCGGGTCATCGACCCCTGGGGCGGCAGCGCCTACGTCGAACGCCTCACCCACGACCTCGCCCGCCGCGCCTGGCAGCACATCCAGGAGGTCGAGCAGGCCGGCGGCATGGCACGGGCCATCGACGAGGGCATCCCCAAACTCCGCGTCGAAGAGGCCGCCGCCCGCACCCAGGCCCGCATCGACTCCGGCCGCCAGCCCGTCATCGGCGTCAACAAGTACCGGGTCGCCTCGGACGAGGACATCGAGGTCCTGCGCGTAGACAACTCCGCCGTCCGCACCCGCCAGCTCGACAAACTCCGCCGCCTGCGCGCCGAACGCGACGAACAGGCGTGCCGCCACGCCCTCGACGACCTCACCCGCGCCGCCGGCGGCGAGGGCAACCTCCTCGAACTCGCCGTACGCGCCGCCCGCGCCAAGGCCACGGTCGGCGAGATCTCGGACGCCCTGGAGAAGGTGTACGGCCGCCACGCGGGCCGCATCCGTACGATCTCCGGTGTGTACCGCAACGAGGCAGGGGAGTCCGCGAACGTGGAACGCACCCGCACCCTGGTCGACGCCTTCGCCGAGGCGGAGGGCCGCCGCCCCCGCATCCTGGTCGCCAAGATGGGCCAGGACGGCCACGACCGGGGCCAGAAGGTCATCGCGACGGCGTTCGCCGACCTCGGTTTCGACGTCGACGTCGGCCCCCTCTTCCAGACCCCCGCCGAGGTCGCCCGCCAGGCCGTCGAGGCGGACGTCCACATCGTCGGCGTGTCCTCCCTCGCGGCCGGCCACCTCACCCTCGTCCCCGCCCTGCGCGAGGAACTCGCCGCGGAGGGCCGCGAGGACATCATGATCGTGGTCGGCGGAGTGATCCCCCCGCAGGACGTCCCCACACTCCTGGAGATGGGCGCGGCGGCCGTCTTCCCGCCGGGCACGGTCATCCCGGACGCGGCCCACGACCTGGTCCAGCGGCTGGCGGCGGGCCTGGGACACACGCTGTGACGGACGTCGACGCCTACGTCAAGGGCGTCCTGGAGGGGCGGCGGGCGGTGATCGCCCGCGCGATCACCCTGGTCGAGTCCGTGCACCCCCGCCACCGCGCCCCCGCACAGGAACTCCTCACCGCCCTCCTCCCGCACAGCGGCCGCTCCCGCCGCATCGGCGTCAGCGGCGTCCCCGGGGTGGGGAAGTCGACGTTCATCGACGCGTTCGGCACCCTGCTCACCGGCAGGGGCCACCGCGTCGCCGTCCTCGCCGTCGACCCCTCCTCGACCCGCACCGGAGGCTCGATCCTCGGCGACAAGACCCGCATGGAACGCCTCGCGGTCGACCCCGCCGCCTTCGTCCGCCCCTCCCCGACCTCGGGCACGCTCGGCGGGGTGGCGCGGGCGACCCGCGAGTCGATGGTGGTGATGGAGGCAGCCGGGTACGACGTCGTCCTCGTCGAGACCGTCGGCGTCGGCCAGTCCGAGACGGCCGTCGCCGACATGACGGACTCCTTCCTGCTGCTGACCCTGGCCCGCACGGGCGACCAGCTCCAGGGCATCAAGAAGGGCGTCCTGGAACTCGCGGACGTCATCGCCGTCAACAAGGCCGACGGCCCCCACGAACAGGACGCCCGCACCGCCGCCCGCGAACTGACCGGCGCCCTGCGCCTGATCCACGGCCGCGACGCCCCCTGGACCCCACCCGTCCTCAGCTGCAGCGCCCGCGAGCAGACTGGCCTGGACACCCTGTGGGAGCGCCTCGAACAGCACCGCACCCTGCTCGACTCCACCGGCCGCCTCACCGCACGCCGCCAGGAGCAGCAGGTCGCCTGGGCCTGGTCGATGGCCCACGACGAACTCCTCACCCGCCTGCACACCCACCCCGCGGTCCGCGCCCTGACCCCCACCCTGGAGAAACAGATCCGCACCGGCACCCTGACCCCGGCGACGGCCGCCGAACAGCTCCTGGAGGCGTTCCGGAGTCAGTAGCCGGCGACCGGCCTGCGGGCCAGGTCGTAGGCGAAGCCCACCGTCTCCACCAGCCGCCCGCCGACCGTGTGGGGGCCGAGCACGGCCCGCAGTTCGGCGTCGAACGCGGGGCCACGGTCCCCGAGCACGGCCGGCGGCAGGAACGACGTCGACCGGACATGCCCGGCCAGCTCGTCGACCGTCCACCGGTGCTCGACCGCGAACACGTACCGCTCGACGGGCCCGAACCCCGCACGGGCCAGCACCTCCCGATCGGGATCCGCCTCCCGCCGCTTCCCGGCCCCTGAAGGAACCCGCCCCACCGCCCCCAGCTCCTCCTGCCACCGCAGCAGCAGACCCCAGAAGTCCCGCTGCCACTCCCGCTCACCGGCCCACGGACTCGTCGACCAGCACAGCGCCAGATGACCACCGGGTTCGAGCCACTCCAGCACCCGCCGGGCGACCACATCACGGCGCAGCCGGTGAAAGGCGTTCCCGACGACGACGAGCTCCACGCTCCCCGCCGCCACCTCCACCTCCTCGGCCGCCGCGGTGACCGCCCGCACCCGCACCGCACCGACAGCCGCCGCCTTGGCCTCGACCACCCGCGTCATGCCGGCCTCGGCGTCCACTGCCCACACCTCCGCGAACCGCTCGCGCAGCGGAAAGGCGAGCTGCCCGGTCCCACAGGCCAGATCCACCAGCCGCCCCCGCCCGGAGGGGGCCGTACGGCGCAGGAGATCGGCGAGCAGCACCTCCGGGTAGGGCAGCCGGAAACGCTCGTAGTGACCGGCGGTGCCCTGATACAGATCGGATCGGAACTCGGCCATCCGGCCACCCTCCCACACCGGCCCCGCACCCCGTGCAGGCCAACAACGCCTGTACGGGGCTTTGTGCACCGGAACAGAGAACACCGGGCAGCCGTTGACCAGCCCGCGCCGGCGGCATCTTCTGGGGACCGACCTTCCCCGAAGGGACTGCTGATGCGCCTGATGACGCTCCCCGACATCCTGCGTGAGCGGCTGACCGAGCCGCCCGCGCTCGCCTACCGGTTCCTCGCCGACGGCACCGCGGACAGCGCCGTCGACTGGACCTACCACGACCTCGCCCGGCACGCGGCCCAGGTCGCCGAGCGGCTGGGGGACCGCACCGGGCAGCGGGTGGTCCTCGCCCTGGACCCCGGACTGCCGTACATCGCGGCCCTGTTCGGCATCTTCCAGGCCGGCGCGGTCGCCGTCCCGTCCTTCCCCCCGTTCGGCCGCAAGGCGTCCAGCCGCTTCGTGTCGATCATCGAGGACTGCCGCCCCGACACGGTCATCATGGCGGGCCACCACCTCCAGAGCGAGGCCATGGCCGCGCCGCCGCTGTCCGGCGTCCGCGTCCTCACCCTGGACGACATCGACGCCGCCGACCCGTCCGCGAGCGCCCCGTACCACCCGGTGGGAGCCGACGAACCCGCGCTGATCCAGTACACCTCCGGCTCCACCGGCGACCCGAAGGGCATCGTGCTGACGCACGAGAACCTCGTCAGCAACTGCCGCGCCCTGGAAGCCAACATGGGCGAAGTGCCGGACCGCCTCGGAGTCAGCTGGCTGCCGCCCTACCACGACATGGGCCTGATGGGCACGATCATGCTGTCCCTGCACGGCGGCTGGCCCCTGGTCCTGCTGTCCCCGGTGCACTTCGTGCAACGCCCCTACCGCTGGCTCAAAGCGGTCAGCGACCACCGGGCCACCATCTCCGTCGCACCGAACTTCGCCTTCGACCTGTGCGCCGACTCGATCACCGACGAGGAACTCGCCGGCCTCGACCTGAGCACCCTGCGCCAGCTCTACTGCGGCAGCGAACCCGTCTTCAAGGCGACCCTCGACCGCTTCCGCGACCGCTTCGGCCCGGCCGGCTACGACGAGGAGTGCGTCATCCCCTGCTACGGCATGGCCGAAGCCACCCTCTTCGTCTCCGGCAAACCCGACCGCACCCCCGTCACGACCCGCTGGCTCGGCAGGGCCGGGCTCGAACAGGGGCGCGTGGTCGCCGGCACCCCCTGGGCGGACGACGCCGTCGAGGTGGTGAGCTGCGGCGCCGTCGCCGAGAGCCACGACGTCCTCGTCGTCGACCCGCACACCCTGCTCCCCGCCCCGCACGGACACATCGGCGAGATCTGGGTCAGCGGCCCCAGCGTGGCCCACGGCTACTTCCGGCGCCCCGAACTCACCGCCGCCACCTTCGGCGCCCGCACCGCGGACGGCGCCCCCGAGGGCCGGCTGCGCACCGGAGACCTCGGCTTCCTCCACGACGGCGAGCTGTACATCACCGGCCGGATCAAGGACCTCATCGTCATCGCCGGCCGCAACCTCTACCCGCAGGACATCGAACTGTCCACGCTCACCGCCTGCGACTGGCTGCGCCGGGCCGCCGCCTTCAGCGTCGTACGCCCCGGCGCGGCCACCGAAGAGCTCGTCGTCGTCGCCGAGCTGACCCCCACCGCCGTCCGCACGGACGACGAACTCGCCCGCGCCGCACGGGAGATCACCGCCGCCGTGACCGCCGACCACGGCATCGCGCCCGGCACCGTCCACCTCGGCCCGCCCGGCACCGTCCCCGTCACCACCAGCGGCAAGGTGCGGCGCGGCGCGGTCCGCGAGGCCCACCTCGCCGGGAAGCACGAGCGCCCCCGCCCGGCCGCCACCCCCGTCGTGCCCTGACCCCAGGAGGTCCGATGACCACCTCGCCGCTCGCGGCCGCCCGGTCCGACACCGACCACCTGGCCCGCCGCCTGGCCTATCTGACCGTCTGCGTCCCCGCGGCCGGCTTCGTCGCCGCCGTCGTCTTCTCCTGGCAGCACGGGTTCACCGTGACCGACGGCGCCCTGCTGGCCGGCATGTACCTGTTCACGGCGCTCGGCGTGGAGGGCGGCCTGCACCGCTTCTTCTCGCACAAGTCGTTCGCCGCGGGACCCGTCGTCACCACCCTGTGGGGCATCGCCGGCAGCATGGCCGCCCAGGGGCCGATCCTCTTCTGGGTCGCCACCCACCGCATGCACCACGCCCACACCGACACCGACGGCGACCCGCACTCCCCGCGCCCCATCGGCACGGACCGCCTCGCCCGGCTGCGCGGACTGTGGCACGGCCACGTCGGCTGGCTGTTCACCGTCCGGCGCAGCGGCTGGAGCGGCCACGTCCCCGACCTGATGGCCCACCGCACCGTGATGCGCCTCAACCGCCACTACTTCACCTGGGTGGCCCTCGGCCTCGCCCTGCCCGCCGCCGTGGGCGGCCTCGTCAGCGGCACCGCGGCCGGCGCCCTCAGCGGCCTGCTCTGGGGCGGCCTGGCCCGGATCTTCCTCCTCGACCAGGTCACCTGGGGCGTCAACTCCATCGGCCACACCCTCGGCAACCGCCCCTACCGGACCCGGGACAACAGCCGCAACGTCGCCGCGCTCGCCCCCTTCTCCGTCGGCGGCTCCTGGCACAACAACCACCACGCCCAGCCCGCCCTGGCCGTCACCCGGCGCACCTTCTGGCAGCTCGACATCACCGGCACCGTGATCAGACTCGCCGACCGCGCCGGACTGATCACGAACGTCCGCTACCCGAACCGAGGCAGGCGCCCCGCCGAGAACACAAGGAGGTAGTCCCATGTCGACCACCACCGGTCCGGCCCTGGAGCCGGCCATCGTCAAACTCGACCCGGCGAGCCGAAGGATCAAGTGGGTGACGGCGTTCACCCTGATGACGCTCCCCGCGATCGGCTTCGCCGCCGCCCTGTACCTGCTGTGGGCGGGCCGGGTCACCGCACTGGACTGGACGCTCTTCGGCGTCATGTACGCCGTCCACATGGCCGGGATCACCATCGGCTTCCACCGCTACCTCGCCCACAAGTCCTTCAAGACGTCCCGCTTCTTCGAGGGCGCCCTCATGATCGCCGGATCCATGGGCGGCCAGGGCCCCATCATGTTCTGGGTCACCACGCACCGCCGCCACCACCGCTTCAGCGACCACGAGGGCGACCCGCACTCCCCGAACCTCCACGGCCCCGGCGTGCTGGGCAAACTCCGCGGACTGTGGCACGCCCACATGCCCTGGATGCTCAGCGACGAGACCTCCCGCTGGACCGTGTTCGCCCCCGACGTCCTGCGCGACCGGCGCCTGATGTTCTACCACCGCACCTACCTGTACTGGCTGGGCCTCGGCCTGCTGATCCCCGCCCTCGTCGGCCTCGTCGTCGGCGGCAGCCTCAGCGCGGCCCTCAGCGCGTTCCTGTTCGGCGGCCTGGCCCGCATCTTCGTCGCCAACCAGGCCGCCTGGTGCGTCGGCTCCCTCTCGCACATGTGGGGCGGCCGCCCCTTCGACAACGGCGACCGCAGCGCCAACAACTGGCCGGTCGCCATCTTCACCTTCGGCGAGGGACTGCAGAACAACCACCACGCCTTCCCCGGCTCGTACAAGCACGCGGTACGCCCCTGGGAGCCGGACCTCTCCGGCTGGGTGCTGACGGCCCTCGGCAAGGTCCGCGTCGTGCGCGAGCTGCGCCAGCCGGACAAGGCCACCATCGCCGCCCGCCGCCGCGGGCACGCCCGTACTCCGCAGGCATGACCCCGCAGGCATGAAGGAGATCCCGATGTTCAAACGCAGCCGCAAGCAGTCCCTGCCCGAAGGCCCCGTCACCGAGGACGTGCTGCGCACCTGGCTCGTCGAACACCTCGCGGGCCGGGTCGGCATCACCCCCGCCGAGGTCGACACCACCGCCTCCTTCGAGTCCTACGGGCTCGACTCACGGGTCGCCGTCCAGGTCTCCGGCGCCCTGGAGAAGCTCGTGGAGCGCCGCCTGTCACCCGCGCTGCTCTACGAGCACCCCACCATCGACGCGCTCAGCGGCTACCTGGCCAAGGAGCTGCGGCTCACCGGACAGGCGGGCTGACCGTGGCCGCCTACTCCTTCCCCACCGCGCCCGGCCCCGAGTTCAGCGAGTTCATGCGCAAGTCGGACCAGCTGAAGGGGGAGCGGCTCCAGGAGGCCGTACCCAGCGAGTACCTGAAGCCGAACGTCACCCGCGGCCTGCTCGGCTTCGCGCTGAGCTGGCTGCTGTACCTGGGCGGCGCGTTCGGCACCGCGTTCACCCCCGCCTACCTGTGGCCGCTGCTGTGGGTGGTCGCCGGACTCGGCGGCTGGGGCCTGCACTGCATCGCCCACGACTGCGGACACGGCTCGTTCTCCCGCAACCGCCGCCTCAACTCGGTGATCGGACACGCGGCGCTCCTGCCGCTGGTCTACCCCTTCCACGCGTGGCGGCACGTGCACAACCTGCACCACGCGCACACCAACAACCTGGAACTCGACACCGACTGGCGGCCCCTGCCGGGACGCATGTACGACGGCATGCCCCTGCGCCAGAAGATCGTCTACAAGGGCACCCGGACCTTCGCCTTCTGGTTCGGCACGATCAACTACTGGCGGGTCTCGGGCTTCCGCCCCGGCTTCTTCCCCAAGAAGGCGATGCGCCGCGACGTGGCCCGCTCGATCGTCGTGGTCGCCGTCGTCTGCGCCCTCTACCTCCCCGCACTCGGCTACTTCTTCGGCGTCCAGGGCCTGCTGACGATGTTCCTGGCCCCCTGGCTGTTCATCCACGCCTGGTTCAGCGCCACCACCCTCATGCACCACAGCACCAGCGACATCCCCTACCTGTCCGGGGAGCACTGGACCCGCAACGCCGGCCGCCTCCTGGTGACCACCGACTACACCTACCCGCGCTGGCTGCTCTTCCTCACCCACAACATCTCCATCCACACCGCCCACCACGTCATCCCGGCGGTGCCGTATTACCACCTGCCCAAGGCGCAGGAAGCCCTCAAGAAGGCGTACCCGGGCATGGTCCGCGAACGCCGCTTCACCTTCGGCGAACTCTGGCGCATCCTGCGCGACTGCCACTTCTACGACACGGAGTCCGGCTTCTACACCGACTTCGGCAACCGTCCCGTACCGGCGCGGGACCGCTCCAAGGCGCCCACCGCGTGATCCGGCGCCTCGCGTACGCGGCGGCCGGCGCCCTGGCCCCCGGGCCGGCCGGCCGCCGGGCCACCGACGCGTTCAGCACCACCCGCGCCTTCGGCATCCACCCCGACGACCTGCCCCCGCTGGGCGCCCGCACCTTCCCCGTACCGGGAGCGCCCCGCGTCCGCGAGGGCTACCTCTGGGGCCCCGACGACGCCCCCACCGCGCTGCTCGTGCACGGCTGGGGCGCCGACTCCAGCAGCATGCACAGCCTGATCGGCCCGCTGCGCGCCCTCGGCTACCGGGTCGCCGCCTTCGACGCCCCCGGGCACGGCGTGTCGGCGGGGACCCAGGCCACCATGACCGAGTACGTCGACGCCCTGGGCGCGGTCCTGGACACGCTCGGCCCCGTCCGGGCGGCCGTGGCGCACTCCCTCGGCTCCATCGTCACCGCCGCCGCCCTCGCGGGCCGCCCCCACCAGCGGATCGACAGCCTCACCCTGGTCGCCCCCACCCGCACCCTCGGCGGAGTCCTGGACCGGTGGGCGACCGGCCGGCTCCCGACCAGGACCGCCGACCTGATCCGCGCCGAACTGCACCGGCGCAACGGCGTCCCCGTCACCCACTGGGACCTGCTCCCGCACGGCCGCAGACTCACCGCACCCGTCCTGGTCGTCGCCGACCCCCACGACCCGGTCGTCCCGTTCGCGGAGGCCGAGACGATCGCCGCCGGACTGCCCCGCGCCCGGCTGCGCAGCGTCCCCGGCAGCGGACACCTGGGAATCCTGATGGCCGCCGAGACCAAGGAGACGACGGCGGCGTTCGTCGCCGAGCACGCTGAGGAGAACGTCCTGTGAACAGCACGAAGGAAGTCGTGGGCCGCGCCTGGATGTGCCTGATCTGCGGCTGGGTCTACTACGAGGACCTCGGCCTGCCCGAGGAGGGCATCCCGCCCGGCACCGCCTGGGAGGACATCCCCGACGACTGGACCTGCCCCGACTGCGGCGTGAGCAAAGAGGACTTCGTCGTCGCCCCCCTGTGACCCGCTCCGCCCCTGAGACCAGGAGTGCCCATGGACGGTACGACCACCCTGCGCGACCCGCTGGACATCATGATCCGGCTGCTGTCGTACGAGGGGAAACAGAACCCCTACCCGCTGTACGAGGAGATGCGGGCGCACGGCCCGCTGGTGGACATCGGCGGCACCCACGTCTTCGTCACCGGCCACGCCGAATGCGCCAAGGCCCTGCGCGAACCCGCCCTCCTGCTCTCCACCGACGACGCCGTCCAGGACCAGCGCCTGCCCGGCTGGCGCGAGCACGCCTCCTGGCGCTGGCTCACCCGGAACATGCTGTTCAGCAACGACCCGAGGCACGAGCGCCTGCGCCGCTTCTTCGGCAACGCCTTCTCCGCCCAGCGCGTCGTCGCCCTGCGCACGACGGTCGACCGGCTCGCCGGCGACGCCGTGGACCACCTCGCCCGGGCGGGCGCCGACGGCGGCACCGTCGACCTGGTCGGCGAGTTCTCCTACCGCTACGCGATCGGCGTCATCGGCGAACTCCTCGGGATCCCGCCCGAGGACCAGCCCGGCATGCGCGAGGACATCGGCGCGATCACCCTCGCCCTCGACCCGATCGGCGACCTGAACGTCCTGGTCCCCGGCGACCGGGCGATGGAACGCTTCGCCGAGTACTTCTACGCCCTCGTGGCCCGCCTGCGCGCCGCCCCCGGCCCCGACATGACGAGCGGCTGGATCCGGGCGTTGGACGAGGGCGGACAGATCACGGAAGAGGAACTGGTCGCCAACCTCATGCTGCTCATCGTCGCGGCCACCGAGGCCCCCATGGACCTGATCAGCAACACCGTACGGCTGGCGATCGAGCACCCCGGCCACCACGAACGGCTGCGCACCGACCCGGAGTTCACCGCGGGCTTCGTCGACGAGTCCTTCCGCTTCGACCCCGCCGTCCAGGCCCTGAACCGGGTGGCGTCACGGGACTTCGAGTTCTTCGGCCTGCCGGTGGCGAAGGGCACCCCGCTGACCCTGCTCATCGCGGCGGGCAACCGCGACCCCCGGCGCTTCACCGACCCCGCCGTCTTCGACCCCACCCGCCGCGACAACCAGCCGCTGACCCTCAGCGCCGGCAGCCACTACTGCCTGGGCGCGGCGCTGGCCCGGATGTCCGTCGAGTCGGTGCTGCCGCGCCTGTTCGACCGGCTTCCGGGTCTGGCCCTCGCCAAGGGCGCCTCCTTCCGCGACCAGATCGTCCAGCGCGGCCACGAACGGCTGCCCGTCACCGTCAAGTAGCAGGGAGTGCAGATGTCCACGGACCGCACGATCACCGACCAGGAGCTGGCCTCCTCGCTCGGCTCCTTCACCAGCGCGTTCGCCGAGGTCAACGGAGTCCGCCTGCACTACGTCAGCGGGGGAGAGGGCCCGCCGCTGGTGCTTCTGCCGGGCTGGCCGGAGACCTGGTGGGAGTACCGCAAGCTGATGCCCACGCTCGCCGAACGCCACCAGGTGATCGCCGTCGACATCCGCGGCATGGGCGCCTCCTCGAAACCGGACTCCGGCTTCGAGAAGAAGACGATGGCCCGCGACATCAAGGAACTGATCCACCACCTCGGCCACGAGAAGGCCGCGATCGCCGGCCACGGCATCGGCGCCATGGTCGCCCACGCCTGCGCCGCCAACCACCCCGAGGCCGTCGAGAAGGCGGCGATCCTCAACACCACCCACATCGACGAGAGCTACTACGACTTCCCGATGGTGCCCCGCCCCGGCGACGCCCCGCCGCACCGCTGGTGGCTCGCCTTCAACCAGGTCAAAGACCTGCCGGAGCAGCTCCTCGCCGGCCGCTCCCGGCACATCATCGACTACATGTTCGGCATCAGCCTGGTCAACCCGGACGCGATCACGGACTTCGACCGGCGGGTCTACGCCCAGGCGTACGACGCCCCCGGCGCGGTCCGCGCCAGCACCGGCTGGTTCCAGACCTACCAGCAGGACATCGCCGACTTCCTCTCCTACCCGAAGGTCACCGTGGAACTCCTGGGCCTCGCCTACGGCCCCTTTCACGCCTACATGGAGAAGGCACTGACCGCCTCGGGCACCAACGTGCGGGTCGCCGAGATCAAGGACTCGCGCAACTACCTCGTCGAGGAGCAGCCCGAGGCCGTGCTCGCCGCGTTCGCCGACTTCTTCAACTGAGAGCCAGGGAGCCACACATGGCGCGCTCACCACTGACCGACATCGCCTGGGAGTACATGTCGGCGCAGATCCTGCACGTGGCGACGGACCTGGACCTCATCGACCGGCTCGCCGAGGGCCCGAGGTCCAGCGGACAGCTCGCCGAGGAGACCGGCACGCACGGCCCGTCCGTCCTGCGCCTGCTGAGGGTCCTCGCGACCCTGGGCGTCGTGACCCAGACCGGGCCGGACCGCTTCGAACTCACCGCACTCGGCGGCGACCTGCGCACCGGCACCCCCGGCAGCGTCCGGGACGTGTTCCGGTTCCTGTGCTCGGCCGGCGCCTGGTCCTCCTGGGGCGACGTCGCCCACTCCCTGCGGACCGGCGACACCGCCTTCGAGCACAACTACGGCATGCCCGCCTTCGCCTACCTGGGCCGGCACCCCGAGGAGGCCGCGAAACTCAACGGGGCGATGGGCAGGATGACCAGCGAGACCGCGGCCTCCCTCATCACCGGCTGCGACTTCACCCGCTTCCACACGGTCGTCGACGTCGGCGGAGGCAGCGGTGTCTTCCTCGCCGAGATCCTCCGCTCCGCCCCCGGCACGGCCGGCGTCGTCTACGACATGCCGACCGGCGTCACGGAGGCCGCCGCGACCCTGGAGGCCGCCGGCGTCGCCGACCGCGCCACCGTACGGGCGGGCAACTTCTTCGAATCGGTGCCGGAAGGCGCGGACGCGTACGTCATGAAACTGATCCTGCACGACTGGGACGACGACAAGTCGCTGCGCATCCTGCGCGGCATCCGCGCCTCGATCAAACCGGACGGCCGCCTGATCGTCTTCGAGCGCGTGATCCCCGACGTCGTCGACGCGGAACACCGCCGCGCCCTCCTCGCCGACATGCTGATGCTCGTCCTGACCGGCGGCCGTGAACGCACCGAGGACGAGTACCGGGATCTGTTCGCCCGGGCCGGCTTCACGCTCGCCTCGGTCAGCGGCCCGCTCGGAGAGCTGGGCTTCACCCGGCTGGAAGCGGTCCCGGCCGCCTGACGGACCGCCGGGAGCGGGCGTTCCCCGCTCCCGGCGTGCCTTCCGCGCCGCTCAGGTGCCCGACGGCGGGCGCACGAGCCGCAGTTGATACCCGGAGCCCAGGTGCGTGCCCGTCTCGTCCCAGGCGTCGATGTGCTCGTCGACCCAGCCCCCGGCGTCGGCCCGGTGGGTCCGGGCGTGCAGCAGGATCCAGGGCGAGGACGCCTGGGCCAGTCCCGGCGCGGGACGGACGGTGAGCTCCAGCGTGGGGACGTGCCGCAGATCGGTGAGGACGGCGGCGTAGGACGGCGCGAGCGCGTCCATCAGGGTCAGGAAGCGGCTGGTGTCCGGCGGCAGGTCGTCCTCGGTGAACCGGATCCAGGCGGTCAGTTCGGGTTCCGTACAGCCCGTGTAGGGCCGGTTGGGGCCGACGGGCCGGATCTCCATGAACGTGGAGATGGGCACGAACTCGGGCGGGATGGTGAAGAGTTCGCAGGCCGACGGCGGCGGCGCGCTCGGCGGCGCGGGACTCACCGGCGCGGCCCCGGCCGGGCGCCGGGGCGCGAAGGTCGCCGTCGCGTCGGCCTCCGGCCCTGTCCCGCCGTCCGCCCGCAGGGCTCGGGCGGTGAGCGTGGTCACCGTGCCGGGCCGCAGCACCGACGTCTCCACGTCGAAGCGTTCGGTGAGCGGGCGGTGGAAGCGGGCCGTCACGGTACGCAGCTCGGCGCCGGCCGGCACCGACCCGCGCATCGACGACGTCAGCAGGGCCAGTGCCAGCCCGCCGTGCAGCCCGCCGAAACCCCACAGATGGGGCGCGGCCTCGACGGGGCCGTCGAATCCGTGCGCGAGCAGGCGGCCGGGAGACTCCGCCGGTGCGGTCGTCACGGCCCGGTCCTCGTCAGTTGGAACATGCGACCGACCGTAGGCACCACACGCCTCCTGCGCAATGGCGCATCGTCACATCCCGTCTGGTGTGGGGAAGTTCACGACGCGCCGGGTTGGTTGCCATGTCCAACGAACCCTGGCTAGCATCATCGGCGACCCAGTTAGTTGGACATCCCAACCCACTGCCGACTGCGAGGCACCGTGACACTCCAGGACTCCGCCACCGAGCGGGCAGCACCTCGACCGGCCGGCTTCGGGCTCGTGTTCGCCGTCGTGGCGGCAGGGGTCCTCATGGCCAATCTCGACCTCTTCATCGTCAACGTCGCCCTGCCCCAGATCGGCAGCGACCTCGACAACGCCCCCCTCTCCTCCGTCTCCTGGGTGCTCAACGCCTACGCGGTGGTCTTCGCCGCCCTCCTGGTCCCGGCGGGCAACTTCGCCGACCGCTTCGGCGCCCGGGCCACCTACCTGGCCGGCACCGCCGTCTTCACCCTCGCCTCCCTCGCCTGCACCCTCGCACCGAACATCTGGACCCTGGTGGCCCTGCGCGGACTCCAGGCCGCAGGCGCCGCCGCCCTCATCCCGGCCTCCCTCGGCCTGCTCCTGGCGGCGGCGCCCCCGGAGAAGCGCCTGGGCGCCATCCGCGGCTGGACGGCCGTCAGCGGCATCGCCACCCTGGGACCCGCCGCCGGCGGACTGCTCACCGAGATCAACTGGCGCTGGGTCTTCCTCGTGAACGTCCCGATCGGCCTCGCCGTCCTGATCGCCGGCCCCCGCATGCTCCCGCGCACCCCGCGCCGGACCAAGGCCGACCTGCCCGACCTGCTCGGAGCGGCACTCTTCACGGCGGCGATCGGCGTCCTCGCCCTCGGCCTGGTCAAGAGCCCCGAGTGGGGATGGGCCTCGGCCGAGGTGATCGGCTCGCTGGTCGGCGGCATCCTCCTGCTCGCCCTGTTCGTGCTGCGCTCCGCACGAGCCGCGTCCCCGGTGCTCCCGCTGGAACTGCTGCGGCTGCCGACCTTCGCCACCGCCTCCCTCGCCAGCCTCCTGTTCGCCGTCCCGTTCGCCGCCCTGCTGCTGTCCTGCGTGCTGTGGCTGCAGAACGTCTGGGACTGGTCGCCGCTCGCCACCGGCCTCGGGCTCGCGCCCGGACCCCTCATGGTGCCCATCCTCGCCCTCAGCGCGGCCGGCATCGTCCGCCGCTTCGGAGCGGCCCTCGTCTCCTTCGCCGGCTGCGTCGTCTTCGTCGCCGGCATCGCCTGGTGGCTCGCCGCGATGCACACGGACTCCGGCTACGCGACAGGAATGCTGCCCGGCATGATGCTCACCGGCATCGGCGTCGGCCTGACCATGCCCACCCTGATCGGCGCGGGCGTCACCGCCGTCCCCCCGCAGAGCTTCTCCACCGGCTCCGGAGTGGTCACGATGGCCCGCCAGCTCGGCTCCGTCCTGGGCGTGGCGCTCCTGGTGGCGATCCTGGACGCCGACGCGTCCGCGACCGAGAGCGCCTTCGACCGCGGCTGGTGGTTCACCGGGGGATGCGCCGCACTCACCGGCCTGGCCTGCCTGTGCGTCGGCCGGACCTTCCGCCGCCGTGCGGACTGAACGCCCCGGCCCCGCCGGTCAGCCCTCGACGGGCCCCGACACCGTCCAGCCGGGAGCCTGGAAACGCGCCACCGACGGGCCGCCCCGGGCATCGAGCCGGCCACCGCAGTGCTCGCACGCCGACACGACCCGCAACTCGTGGCCGCAGGTGTGCTCGACGACGGTCGGCTTCTCCTCGACCAGCCAGCGGTTCCCCCAGTCCCGCAGCGCCGCCAGCACCGGGAACAGATCACGCCCCGCCTCGGTGAGGTGGTACTGATAGCGCGGCGGGCGCTCGTTGTACAGGCTCCGGTAGATGACACCGGCAGCCTCCAACGAGCGCAGACGCGCGGTGAGGATGTCCCGGGACGCACCGGTGTTGGTCGCGAGCTGATCGAAACGGTGATTGCCGAACCCGATCTCCCGCACCGCGAGCAGCGCCCAGCGCTCCCCGACGATCTTCAACGCCTCGGCGATCGAGCACGGCCTGCCGGGCCCGCTCGGGCTGTCGACCCGTGCCGGAAGCCGCTTCTGAGGAAGCTCACCAGTTCCCATAGGGACAGGTTGTCATATCCAACTGACCCAAGGAAACGGTCACGCCCCCGTTCCCCGGCGCACCGACCCCACACCGTGCGCCAGTTCGAACGCCTCCGCCGCCAGCACGATCTCGATCATGTCGTGCGGCGACGACAGGGAACGCCGGGTCAGCCGCTCAAGCTTGCGCAACCGGTACAGGATGGTGTTCCGATGACAGTAGAGAGCCTTGGCGGCCTCCGCCATCGACCCCTCGGCCGTACGCCAGGCACGCAGCGTCTCCAGCAGCACGTCCCGCGTCGCCTCGTCCAGCTCCAGCACCGGAGCGAGCACCTGGGACTGCATCTGCAGAGCCACATCCGGCGCCATGGCGAGCATCGCCTGCGTCAGACGCTCCTCGAACAGCGCCACACCGGTCCCACGGCCCAGCGTCCGCTCCGCCAGCTCGGCCTGGCGGCGAGCCCGGCCGAGCTCGGTGAGACCGAACACCGCGGCACTGATCCCGACCCGCACACCCGCGGCCGACAGACCGTCGTCCAGCACCCCGGGGGCGGCGTCCTTCAGCACCACGACACCGAAGGTGACATCGTGATGCGACTGCCACACGGCACGCAGACCCGAGATCCACGTCGGCAGCTCGGCCAAGGGCAACGTCGGCCCACCCGGCAGCCCCGGACGCA
This sequence comes from Streptomyces sp. 4F14, assembly GCF_048159485.1. Classification (NCBI taxonomy): domain Bacteria; kingdom Bacillati; phylum Actinomycetota; class Actinomycetes; order Kitasatosporales; family Streptomycetaceae; genus Streptomyces; species Streptomyces sp. 4F14. The sequence goes on along the minus strand of NZ_JBLRVY010000004.1, from coordinate 13,827 downwards.
ACGCGATCACCGCATACCGGCCACTCTCCGGCAACGCCAGCTCCCGCCCCAGCTCACTCGCCACCACGGCACTGGTCTCACCGTTCAGCAGAGCGTGCAGCAGAGTCCCCGCAGCCGAGACGGTCGGCGAAGAACGCCGCAACTCCTGATGCGCATTGATCGCGGCGAGACTGTGCTGCTCCGCGACCCTCAGCACGGTGTCCACGAAGGCGGCCGACTGCTCCGCCGCCAACCCCTGCTCCGCGGCCCACTGAGCGACCGTCGAATTGATCAGACGCCCACCGACGTGATAAGCGCGGGTGAGCGCGGTGATCGGCACTCCCTGCCGAGCCCGCCGCGCCCCCGTCGTCCGGGCCACGGCCAGCGTCCCGGTGATCTCCTCCGCCGACTCCAGGGACATGGCATCGAGCGCGGCACCCACCGACCTGCTGATCCACATGGGCGGCTCGACCGGCGGAATGGTGCCGTCCCGATAGGAGAGTTCAGTGGCCCGTAATTCACTGAGAACGGACTCGGTCAGATAGGTCAGCCGACCGGCGAGGGCCTGCCGACATTCCTCGGGAACGGGTACATACGGATGCTGATCAGGCATCGATTCCCCCTGGCGTCATTCCGAATCACTGGATGCGTCCGGTACACGACTCCCTCAAGAATGGCAGATTCTCAGCCGTCTGACGTCTGTCATTTTTGCTCCGCGACAGGATTTGACTCATAGGCATCTCTTCATGATGTCAACCTGACAAAGTCGAGATCCGGATCATTTGATCGGCTGGACAACCCGACCGCCACTGTGCCGGCCCGGACGGCACCGTCGGGATGAATACCGCTGATCGAGGATCAACGTCTGAAGGTGTACAGGGCTGGGGAGTTCGGCGCACTCATCCGATCAGGCCCCGCCGGGTCAGCGTGACCACCTGGGTCCGCTGCCCTGACGGGGCCTGGCCGGTGCCGTGTGCGGTGCTGTGCGGCTCAGCCGAAGTTCACGTCACTGCACCACATGTACGCCTGGTCGAGGTGAGACGCCTGCCAGATCACGAACAGGATGTGGTGTCCGGTGTAGCCGGAGGTCTGGACGGGGAACGTGATGTCGTTCGCCGGGGCGAAGCGACCGGTCTGCGTGATGAAGTCGAGGTTGCCCCAGCCCAGGTTCTGGGTCTTGGGGTTGAAGCCCTGCTTGCTGACGTAGACCTTGAAGTAGTCGGCACCGTGGGACGCCTGGTCGTACAGGTGGACCGAGAAGTTGCTGCCGACGGTGGTGGTCCTCCACGCTCCGGGCCTGTCCAGGCTGGCGTTCCTGGAGAGGTTGTTGCTGCAGAGTGTCCCGTCGGGGGTCCGTGCCTGGAACTGGCCTCCGAGGCCGTCGCGGAGCGCGCTCATCCAGTTCCACATGGTGTCGGGGTTGGCCTGGAACGCCTGCCAGCACATGGGGTCCTGGGTCTGCATGGCCGGATTGAGGTGGTCGTTGCCCCACGTCTTCCAGCACTGGTACGCACGGGTGGCGGGGCCGACGATGGTGCCGTGGGCCTGGGCGGGGGCCGACCAGGCGAGAGCGCCGGCCACCACGGCGAACAGCATGACGAGCGCCTGGAGAGGCCGGCGGTGAGACGCCTGCGAACGCCCGGTCAGCGGACTCTTCTTACGCATGTGGGGGGACTCCTTCCAGTTGCGAAAGCTGCTATGGGAGCGCTCCCAACGTAGAACTGCTGAGCGGGATGTCAATGAAGCGGGCGGGCTTGGTTACAGAGGCGGACGGCGAACAGGGAATCCGACGTGAACCGGGAGCCGGAGTTGTTCATGAGACCGGAAACGAGGGCACGGCCCGGACCGGTGCGCCTGGCCGGCGAGGCCGCCCTCTCCCGGCGTGACCAGGTGTCCGAGCCGGATGAGACATCGGGAGGAGGCGGCCCGTGAAGCCCCACCGGGCAAGGCGCTGGAGGTCTGCCTGCCCGGGGGAGTGTCAGGGCGCACCAGCCCGTGCCGCCGGTGCAGCCGTACCGGGCGTCAGGCGGCGACGAGTTCCTGCTCGCGGTCCGGCGTCCCGGTCCTGGGCTTCTTGTTCGGCAGCGAGAGCCGGACGACCTTGCGCCACGCGGAGAACACCTGCTTGGGCAGCGGCCCGGTGACGTACTCCAGCTCGTACTTCTCGAACAGCGCGCGCACCTTCACCGCGACCTCGGCGTACCGGTTGCTCGGCAGGTCCGGGAAGAGGTGGTGCTCGATCTGGTGGGAGAGGTTGCCGGTCATGAAGTGCATGGCCTTGCTGCCGCTGATGTTCGCCGAACCCATCATCTGCCGCAGGTACCACTGGCCCCGGGTCTCGCCCTTGATCGACCGGCGCTCGAAGACCTGCACGCCCTCGGGGAAGTGCCCGCACATGATCACCGAGTGGGACCAGACGTTGCGGACCAGGTTCGCGGTGAACGTGGCGGCGAGCGTGGTGAGGAACGACGGCCCCGACAGCAGCGGGTGGATCACGTAGTCCTTGAGCACCTGCTTGCGGATCTTGCGGCCCACGGCCCTGGCCCGCGCGCGGAACTCCGGGTTCTTGCGGCGGCTCTTGCGCAGGTTCTTGCCGAGCTCCAGGTCGTACGCCGCGATGCCGTACTCGAAGAAACAGGCGTTGACGAAGTTCCACAGCGGCTGGCCCAGGTGGAACGGGTGCCACCGCTGGTCCTCGTCGACGCGCATGATGCCGTAGCCGAGGTCGTTGTCCTTGCCGATCACGTTGGTGTACGTGTGGTGCAGCTCGTTGTGCGAGTGCTTCCACTGCTCGGCCGGCGAGACGTGATCCCACTCCCAGGTGGTGGAGTGGATCTTCGGGTCGCGCATCCAGTCCCACTGGCCGTGCAGGATGTTGTGCCCGATCTCCATGTTGTCCATGATCTTCGCCACGGACAGCCCCGCGGTGCCGATCACCCACGCGGGCGGGAAGAACGAGAACAGCAGCACACCCCGGCTGACCAGCTCCAGCTTGCGCTGCGCCGCGATCACCTTGCGGATGTAGGCGGCGTCCTTCTCGCCGCGGTCGGCGATCACCTCGTCGCGGATCGCGTCCAGCTCGCGGCCGAGCTCCTCGATCTGCTCCGCGGTCAGGTGGGCGGTGGGGTCGATAGCGGTCAAGGTGTACGCCTACCGTTCGATGTCGCAGGGGCCCGCCGCGGCGGACACACAGGTCTGGATGAGGACGCCCGGCTCGGCCTCGGTGATCTCGCCGGTGCGCAGGTCGCGGACGGCGCCCGCCTTGAGCGGCGTGACACACCCGAAGCAGATGCCCATACGGCACCCGGACGGCATGAGTACGCCCGCCTCCTCGCCGACGTCCAGCAACGGCGTGGCGCCGTCCGCGTCGACGGTCTTGCCGGTGGTGCTGAAGGTGACCTCACCACCACCGTCGCCGGTGACGACGACGGCGGGACGGAAGCGCTCGATGTGCAGGCGCTCGCGGACGCCGTGCTCGGCCCAGTGCTTCTCGGCGGCGTCGAGCAGGCCCGCGGGCCCACAGGCCCAGGTCTCGCGCTCGGCCCAGTCGGGTACGAGTTCGTCGAGACGGGCGATGTCGAGCCTGCCGTCGGTGTCGGTGTGCACCTCGGTGAGCCGCAGCTTCTCGCCCGCGACCAGGTCGTGCAGTTCGCTGCGGAAGATCACGTCGTGCGGCCGCGGCGCGCAGTGGACCATGACGACGTCGTCGAACTCGGTGTCGCGCAGCATGCCCATCACGGGCGTGATGCCGCTGCCGGCCGTCAGGTAGAGCACCTTGGCGGGCTTGGCCTGCGGCAGCACGAAGTCACCGCTCGCCTGCTCCAGCTGGACCAGTGCACCCGGCTTCACCCTGTGGACCAGGTGGTTGCTGACCTTGCCGTCCGGGACGGCCTTCACCGTGATCGTGACGCGGCCGTCCGGGCGGCCGGTCGGCGAGGTGATGGAGTAGGCACGCCACAGGCGCACCCCGTCGACGTCGACCCCGACGCGCACGTACTGACCGGCGGTGTGGCCGCGCCAGCCCCGCCCCGGCCTGATCACGACGGTCGCGGCATCACCCGTCTCGGGGCGCACGGCCTCGACGCGCCCACGCAGGTCGGCGCCCGCACGCAACGGACTGGCCAGGTCGAGGTAGTCCGACGGCAGCAGCGGCGTCGTGACCATCTCCAGCAGTTTCCACGCCCTGCTGCGAAGGGCTGCACTCGTCATGGCTCAAGCTTGCTGTGCCCTCAGGCGTAAAATCCTGACCGCAGGATGTGAATCTTGCCGACTGTTTTGTTCGCAGAGAACAAAAAACGGACCGGGGCAGAGGACGAAGCATGAGTGAAGCGATCCGGAAGGCCGGCGAACTGACCCTGGACGAGACGACGGTCACCGCGCTTCGGGCCGTGCTGAGGACCACCGCCGACGAAGTGGTCCAGGCGATCATCGACGAGGTTCCCCCCTACGCGGGCGCCCTTTCGGGCCGCATGGGCGGCACCATCCGCGGAGCTGTCCGTACCGCTCTGGGCCACTACCTGGACCTCGCGAGCGGCAACGCCACGGGCGGCGACGGCGGCGACGCGGCCTACGAACTGGGGCGCGGCGAGGTCCGGGACGGCCGTTCGATGGACGCCCTGCTCAGCGCCTACCGCGTCGGCGCCCGCGTGGCCTGGCGATGCCTGGCGGCGGGCGCCGTACCCGCGGGTCTGCCCGCCGCCGAGGTCGCCAAGTTCGCCGAGCTGACGTTCGCCTACATCGACGAGCTCTCCGCCGCGAGCGCCGCGGGCCACGCCGACGAACTGGCCGCCCGGGGCCGGGCCCGCGAGCGCTACCTGGAACACCTGGCCCGCGACCTCCTCGCCGGCGCCAGCCCCGACGTACTGCTGGCCTCCGCCCAACGGGCCGGATGGCAGCCCCCGGCCTCGCTTACCGCGGTCCTGCTGCCCGCCGCCCAGGCCCGGCCCGCCTACCGCGCGCTCGACCCGGGCACCCTCGTCCTCGACGACCTGCCGGACGCCACCGGCGTCCTGCTCGTGCCCGACGCGGACCGACCACACCTCCTGCGTCTGCTGACCGGCCGCACCGCCGTGGTCGGCCCGGCCCGGCCATGGACCCGCGCCTGCGCCTCGTACGCCCGCGCCGCCCGCGCCCGCTCCCTCTCCTCCGACATCCGCGACACCGAGGACCACCTCCCCGAACTGGTGCTGAGCGCCGACGTGGACGCACTCGCAGACCTGCGCACCCGAGCCCTCGCCCCGCTGCAGAGCCTGCCCACCGCGACCGCGCGCCGACTGGAGGAGACGCTGCGGGAATGGCTCCTCAACCAGGGCAGACGAGAAGACGTGGCGACAGCACTGTTCGTCCATCCCCAGACCGTCCGCTACCGCATGTCACAACTCCGGGAACTGTTCCCGGACCTCGCATCACCGCACCGGGTCCTCGAACTGACACTGGCGATCGGCCTGCGGGCCGACTGACACGCTCCTCGCCCGCCCACAACCGCTTGCCGACAGTCCCCGGATCCATGGATTCGGCGCGGGCTGGGCGATGAAGAGGCGTGCGGCGAGGCGATCGAAGTGAAGTCCCTTCCCTCGACAAGGGATACCCCATCGAGGGAACACGGATACTCGCTCTTGTGAATACAGGGAACCGGAACGCGGGCGTGCATTTGTTTCCCCGTCGCCGTGGACCGGGGGGAACCGGTCCATTCACCACTCGACCTGTGGAGTTTTCGATGAGTATCTTCCGTACAGCAGCGGGCGTTCTCGCCACCGTCGCTCTCACCGCTTCCTTCACTGTTTCGAGCGCGCAAGCGCAAACAGCTGCTCCCTCGGCTCATGCCGTCGCGCAGGACGATTGCAAGAACGGGAGCCACAACATCGGCGGCGGCCAGAACACGGTGTGGGTCTGCGGATCCAGCACACACGTGTACCGGGCCAGCGGAAAGTTCGAGGTCGCGCTCCTGGGCACCGCGAACCCCGTCACCGGGCACGTTCACGTCTGGAGCAAGTGGGGCCACATCAACTTCGACGGGCCGACGGTCACCCTGCGTTCGGGCGAGTCCTCGCACCTCGACTGGAACGGCAGCTGGGACCTGCCGGACGGAGACTCGGTCTGCTCCGCGTGGATCCATGCGGACGGTGCGGCGACCAGCCCCGCCTGCCTGAACATCAGGCGGTGAGCGCTCTGCTCCGGGGCCGCTGTATGGCGCGGAACGGCCTGGAACGGCGATGAAGGCGATCCGACCGGTGCCACCTCGGCGCCGGTCGGAAGGCCCGCCTGGCCGAGCCGATCAGATGAACCCTCCTCCAGGCACCGGCTCGACAGGCTCGGCACGCTCAGGGCGACGACACCGAGTGCGGGTTGTGCCGGGCGACCGAGGCGGATCAGGCGGCGAGTACACCCAGGGGTGGCTAATCTGTCGGTTATGCGTCCGATGACCCGAGCGGAACGAGAAGCCTTCCTCGCGGAACCGTATGTCGGAATCCTGAGCGTTACGGCCGAGCCGGAACGCGCCCCCCTGACCACCCCGATCTGGTACGAGTACCAGCCGGGCGGGTTGGTCAAGGTGATCACTTCCCCCGGCGCACGCAAGACCCGGCTCATCAAGCAGGCGGGCCGGTTCGCGTTGTGCGCGCAGGTGGCCGAAGTCGAGGACTACCGGTATGCGTCGGTGGAAGGCCCGGTGACCGAGATCAGACCGACCTCCAAGCAAGAGCGTTTCGACATGGCTGCGCGCTACATGGGCGACACCGCCGCCACCGACTACGTGAACGCGACGGAGGAGTCCGCGACCGACAACGTCGCGATCTACATGCGCCCCGAACAGTGGAACACCTTCGACTTCCGCAGGACGCTCGACTAGTGCCGGATTCCTCTTTCGCTGGGTGTATCTCCTGGTGGCGGAGTAGTTGACGGTGCTCGGGGGCGGGTGCTGAAGGACGGTTCTACGAGCATGGCCGGGCCGTCGTCGGCGCCGTACCCGGTCCTGGACGCGGACGTGGGTGGACCGTCCATGGTCTTCCGACCTGCGCATCGGGCCCTGCTGTCTGACCGGGAAACCCTCCCGAGTGCGCGAGCCCTGATACGGGCTTCACTGCCTTGAGTGTGTCTGCATGAACTGCCTGGCACGCGACGCCGGCGTCCGTCTGACTGTCGGCTGCCGCTACCTCCACGAAGGCGTCGATGTCCTCGCCCGAAGGTCCCGGCCCGTGCGAGGAGTTGGACCACTGTCGGCGCGGAGGATGGCACACGTCGTCCCGGGCCGGGGCAGCCACTGCGGCAGGGCGAGTACCTCGACACCATCGTTCCCGGGGGTGTTGACCCGCTGTGGTCACGGCCACTCAAGGAACTGTTCGATCGCGTCGGCGGCGAGTTGCACGGCGATGAAGCGGTTGTCCACCAAGGCGAAGCGCTTGAGTGTCTTGGTCGTGACACCGGTGTCCTCGTCTTTTTCGCTGTACCGGAGCGTCTCTGGTCAGCTGAGCGAGCCTGTGCGAACTGTAGGGTTTGGCGCGGTTTCTGCCCATCGTGGAGGGGTGGCGTGGGCGTGGAGGTGGAAGCCCGCGCCCAGCGTTGTCCCTCGTGGCCGGTGTCGGTCGGTGATGGGTGTGCTGATCGTGGTCACGTTCTGGTGCCGGTGGGCTGCGCGGGGCAGTGTTCTCCGGTCCGTTGACGCGTGTCCCTCCGGACGCTTGCCCGCCGGACCTTGCGTCCTGCGTCGCCTGGGCGCGGGGCGCGGGGCGCGGGGCGTGGGGTCGGGTGCCGGGTGGGTCCGGTCTTCGACCGGTCCTTCCGGCTGGTTGCGGGGGTGGTCGGGGTGACCACGGCTCCGGCTTCGAGGCTGTCCACGACCGACCGGATGACGAGGGTGTTGCTGGTGCGGTCGGTGACGGTTCTGGTCTGGTGGGTGAGGCCGCGTGCGGCGATGCTCCCCCAGAGGGGGCACCCCCAGCCAGGCCCCGTGGTCGCGGTCGCCCTGCCAGCCGCATTCCCGGCGGGGACAGAGGGCCCATTTCCATCCGGGGGTGGTGGGCCGGTCGGGGGCTTTGCGGTGCCGCAGCGGGGTCAGGCAGCGCGGGCAGTGCCGGGAGGTGTTGCGGGCGGGGACGGTGACGACGGCGATCCCCGCCTCGGCGGCCACATGCCGCATCCGGTCGGTGATCCGGCCGCGTATCTGCTGGGAGAGGCGGGTGTTCATGGTCCGGCCCATGCCCCGGGCCTCCATGGACCGCAGATCCTCGACGTAGATGACGCTCGCCCCGGCGGTGATGGCCTGGTCGACCGTCCAGCGGGCCGCCGACCACGCCAGAGCGTCGTTGAGGTTCGATCGGCGTGCAGAGACGTACCGGATCTCTTCAGTCAGGACCGCATGCCGAGCGGTGAGCGGATGCCGCTCGTCACCACCGGTGAGCCGCTGGTACTGATCGGCCTTGGCGTGCAGGTGCTGCGACAGGCGCCGCAGCCGGTGCTGCTTCGCGAGGACTCCGGCGGCCCGGAACTGCGCCCCCGTGCCGAGTTCGGTGATCCGTCCGTCAGGGTGGAGGCGTACGGCACCCGCGCTGAGGAGGGTGTTGAGGCCCCAGTCGACGCCGAGGGCGATGGTGTGTCCGGTGCGGGCGGTCTTCGGTACGGCGTGCGTGTAGGCGAGGTCGGCGCGTACCCGGCCCTGGTGGACCCGGAGGGTGGGCAGGTGCAGGACGGCACCGGCCGGGACGGTCGGCGGCAGGCTGATCGGGCAGGCGACCCACGTCCAGTCCCGGTAGGACTGAGGGTCGGGGCGGGTGGGGAGTTGCAGGCGTAGGAGGGCGTGGGCGGGGTGGCTGGTGCGTTCGATGGTGGCCTGCTGTCCGTCGCACGCCGACAGCAGCATTCGTGTGGTGTGGTTGTTGTTGTGGGGTTGGTGTGGATTTGGTGGGGTGGGGGGGCGGGGTGGGATTGTTTGCGGTGTGTCTGGGTGGTTGTGTGTTTCCTGGAATGGTGTGTTCGGTGTCGGGTGGAGCGGCGTGGGCGGGGGCGGGGGTGTTGGGCCGGGGGCGCTGTGGTCGGGGGTGTGTGGTTGTGCTTGCGGGGTGTCAGGCGGGTGTTTTGGTGGTGACGGTCAGGGTTGCTCGGGCGAGGGTGTGGCCTGTCATGGTGATGCCGAGGTAGGCGGGGGTGCTGTCGGCGGGGACGTCGATGTGGTCCACGTCGAGGGCGTGCACGACGACGAGGTAGCGGTGCGGGTTGTGGCCGGGGGGTGGGGCGGCGCCCACGAAGCGGGCGAGTCGGGTGTCGTTGGGCAGTTGGAAAGCGTCTTCGGGCAGGCCGGGGCCGGTGTCGTCGCCGGCTCCTTCGGGCAGTTCGGTGATGGTGGCGGGGATGTCGGCCACGGCCCAGTGCCAGAATCCTGAGCCGGTCGGGGCGTCCGGGTCGTGGACGGTGACGGCGTAGCTCCGGGTGCCTTCGGGGGCGCCGTTCCACGACAGGTGCGGGGAGATGTCTTTGCCGCCGGGGATGCCGGCGATGCCGGAGAGTTGCGCGGTGGGCCAGGTGCCGCCGTCGTCGACGGTGGTGCTGGTGACGGTGAAGCCCGGTACGTCGGGGAGCTCGGCAAGGGGGTCGTTGACGCTCATCGTGTCGCTTTCCTTCTCGGATGGAGGGACGGGTTTCTGGGACCGCCGTGCCTGATGGTTCGGAGCGGCAGCCCGGTCAGGGGCCGGGCCGGGCCGGGTGGGGTCGGTCCGGTCCGGTCCGGGTCAGCGTTGGGCGGTGGCGGTGGCGGTGGCGGTGGCGGTGGTGGCGGTGGCGGTGATGCGGCCGTAGCCGATGATGTGGCTGCTCAGCGTGAAGGCGGCCACGGCCGGCGTGCTGGTGGCCGGCAGGTTCAGGCTCGGGGTGTCCAGGGCGTAGACGGTGATCCGGTGGCGGTGGGTGATGTCCCCGGCCGGCGGGCGCGGGCCCGCGTAGCGGGCGCGGCGGCCGTCGTTGGTGCGGGATGTCGCGCCGGCCGGCGGGGTACGGCCCGGGCCGGTGGTGTTCGCCGGGATGTCCCGGGCCATCCGGTGCCGGAAGCTGCTGCCGGTGGAGGCGTCCGGGTCCTGCATGGACACCGCGTAGCCGCGCGCGGTCTTCGGCGCTGTCTTCCGCCGCGGTCGTATCGGCTGGTTGCCGCCGGTGCAGCCGAAGCCGTCCGCCCGGGCGGTCCCGGGGATGCGGCTCCGGCTGCGCACGTCCGGGCTGGAGAGCCGGGACCGTTCGGCGGTCACCGGAATCCTGCGGCGGATCCCGGTGCGGCCGTGGCTGTCGTGGTGCGAGCGGTGAGCTGGGCTGTTCCCGGTCCCGGCGGCTGTCGTAGCGCCGAGGCCCGCCACGGGGGCGGTTGTGGTGGCGGCCGGTGTGGCGCGTGCGCGAAGGGACTTTCTCACGGGGTCTCCCTGGAGTGATCTGCAAAAAACAGGGCGGTGCGGGCGTTCGCCGCAACGGCGCAGCCCCTCTTCTTCATCGACGATAACACGAATAATCGATTATTGATCGGGTTGTCTATACTGGGCGTATGGTTCACACTTCCGAAGATCCTCCTGCCTCCGGAAAGCAGATGCTGTCCGAGCAGGTCTACGGCCGGCTGCGGGAGGCGATCCTGCGTGGCGGGTTCGAGCCTGGTGAGCCACTGAAACCCCAGGAACTGGCCGGCCGGTACGGGGTGAGTCTCGCGGTGGTGCGCGAGGCTCTGGTGCGTGTGGTGGGTGAGGGCCTCGCCGAGCGGCTGCCCAACCGCGGCTTCGCCGTCCCCGCCTTCTCCGACCGTCGCTGGCAGGAGATCGCCGAGGCCCGTCGCGCGGTCGAACCCGTCGTGCTGAGGCTGGCGGTCGAGCGCGGGAACCTCGACTGGGAGGCACGCGTACGTGCCGCTCACCACCGCCTCGCCCGCACCCCTCTGTACGTGCCGGAGGAGGGCGGATACCTCAGCGCCGCGTGGTCCGAAGCCCACCGCGCCTTCCACCGCACCCTGCTGGAGGGGTGTGGCAATCCCGTGCTGCTGGACACCTTCGACCGTATGTGGACCGCCAGTGAACTGGGCCGCCGCTGGTCGGCCCATCACACGCCCGGTCGTGACGCCGCCGACGAGCATCGTCAGCTGGAGGAGGCTGCCCTGGCCCGCGACGCCGGCACGGCGGCCGGCGTACTCACCCGGCACCTGACGGTGACCGCCGCCGTCCTGGCCGGCCCCCCGGTGTGACACGCCCGTGGGCGGAGCGCATCGACCGGAAGATCAACGACCGGGTGGTGCGCCCCGCGATGTCGGTGGCGGTGCGTCCCGGACAGCGGCTTTCCCCTGACGGATCCTTCACGGAGGGGAGCGTTGAGGTACGTCGACAACGGCCGCTGTCTTGATCGGAGGTTCAGCAGGTGTGCTGTGCTGAGGTGTGCGATGCGTTTGAGGTCGGCATGAAAGGAGGGTGGCTTCGTACGTGTGAACGGGCTCTGGTCCATTTCTTGGGCTCTGTCTCTGATTCCGGGGTGCGTGACGATCACGAGCAGGGGGGGGCATCACCTCGGTGTGGGGGAGGTGGTTCGCCTCGCTGACCTCCTCCTTCCGGCTGCGGGCACGTCGTCTCGTCCGCGGCGACGGCAGTTGCGGGCGGCGGACGTCCGCCGGGCAGACACCGGACCTGACCCGTCGACACGCACGCCGTACGGATGCCCTCACCGCCCAGCTCACGGACATCGCCCTGTTTCTGGGCGGACGTGCCGGGCACGCTGCTTTGGCTCATTGGCGCACGGCCCGTCCCGCAGCCGGAGCCTGTCCCGTGTCCGGACGTGGACGAGTTCGGCGTGCGGCGCGGCCGTCCCTGCGCGGCGGTCCTCGCCGGCATGACCACCTGCCGCCCTGGCGATGTCCTTGCGGACCGCACTGCGCACACCTTCGCCGGCCGGCTGCGCAGACATGCTGAGGTGAGGGTCGTCTGCCGCGACGGTGCCGGCTCCTTCCGCGACGGCGCCCGCGCCGGTGCACCACAGGCCCGCCGGGCTGCCGATGCCTGGCACCTGCTGCACAGCCCCGCCGCCCCGGGCGAACTCGACGTGCACGGGCGGCTGCGGCCGCTGGTCGCCTGCACCCGCGAACGCCACCGGCACATCCACGAACGCATCGAACGCGGCGGCAGTCTGCGAGCCATCGCCCGTGAACTCCGCCTCAGCCGAGGCACCGTCACACGCTTCGCCCGGGCCGCCGACGCCGGGCAGCTTCTCGGCGCGGCAACCGACCGCCCGAGCGCGGTCGACGACCATCGGCTCTGTCTGCATCGCCGGTGGACGGAGGGCTGCACCCGTGCTGCCGCGCTCACCCGGGAGATCCAGCAGCTGGGCCACCGCGGCGACGTCAGCACCGTCCGTCGGCATCTGCGGCTCTACCGCGCCGGGACGATCCCCACGGACGCTCCGCTGCCCCAACCGACCGTCCGTCGGGTCACCGACTGGATCATGCGTCGGCCCGGGCACCTCACCGAGACCGGGCGCCAGTGCCTCGGCGAGCTGTGCGAACGCAGTCCCGCCCTGACCACGACCACCGAATGCGCCCGGCGCCTGGCCGCGATGGTGCGTGAACGCCGCAGCGAGCATCTTGCCCTCGGCGTCTGGCTCGCCGGCATCCGCCTCGGCGGACAGTGCGAGCTCCGCACCCTCGACCGCGCAGCCGTACCCGCCGCCCTGACCGTCACCTTCACCTCGGGAGCAGTCGAGGGCAACGTCACCATGATCAACCGGCTGACACCCCCGGATCAGAGACGGAGCCCCGAACTCATCGACCAGCGACACTCGTTGACAGCTACGCAGCCGGCCCGGCTCGTTCTGGTCGTCGGAGACCGGTCGCGTCCTGTCGGACGGTGTCCCGCCACGTGGTGGGACACCACCTTGTCCCTGGGGTCTTCGGGTCAGTAGGCGGGGCACCGGACGTTGGAACCGGGGACGCCGTCGCGGACGGGAAGCAGGGAGTCGCTCACCCATCCGTACGTTCCGTCGGTAACGTTCCTGAGGTACGTCCAGGTGGCGGTCATGGTCGAGTTGTAGGTCCAGCAGTGGTAGTCCATGCGGTCCTGGTTGTCGACCCAGCCGACGATGGGGCAGCTTGTGCCGGAGCCGTTGCGCATGTTCGCGCTGACGCCCGCTGTCTGGTTCACGTATGCGCGGTTGTCGTTGTCGGCGGGACGAGCAGAGCCGCAGGGCGCGTTGGCGGACGCGGGCGCTGCCGTTGCGACTACCGTCAACGGAACAACGAGCGCGGCCACAGCCGCAGACGCGAGCCCGTACCTCGTCAGCACGGACCGGTAGTTCGCCATCACGTTTCCTCCTCTGAGTGACGTATCGCTGCAACTCCCTGAACTGTGGCAGTGACCGCGAAGCCCGCCCAGGAAAGGCGCACGCAACTGACACGCAACTGACCTGACGCCGCCTTCACGGCGGGTGCTGCTGGCTGGCCGAGGCCGCGGACCGGCTGCTGGCGGTGAGATTTACGCGAAGGCCGCAACGGGTGCTCTCCTTTCTCGATCTGATGTGTCTGTGTGCTGATCTTCACCGTCTTCCTGCCGACCACGGTGGTGATCGCGCTGGGGGCGACGGACCGGGTGCGGTGGAAGTGGCTGGTGACGGCTGGGGCGTTGACGTATCCGCTGTATCTGATGCACTACTTCGCGGGTACGACGCTGATCAACCGGCTCCGGGACACGAAGAATCCGGACGGGCTGCTGGTCGTCGCGTCGGCGGCGGTCCTGGTGGCGGCCGTTGTCGGTGTTCTGGTGACCATGCTGGCGGCCTGGCGGCCTGGCGGCCTGGCGGCCTGGCGGCCTGGCGGCCTGGCGGCCTGGCGGCCTGGCGGCCTGGCGGCCTGGC